>NZ_PDCM01000002.1:3223750-3583125 GCF_008634025.1 Streptomyces albofaciens JCM 4342
CTGCCGGGCTGGATCTCGTTCACGCACCTGACACGCATGCGGCAGATCTGACGGGCGTACGGCACGGGAGCGCACCCGGCGTGT
The DNA here is from genome assembly GCF_008634025.1 of Streptomyces albofaciens JCM 4342. Taxonomy (NCBI): domain Bacteria; kingdom Bacillati; phylum Actinomycetota; class Actinomycetes; order Kitasatosporales; family Streptomycetaceae; genus Streptomyces; species Streptomyces albofaciens. The sequence continues at coordinate 3,223,835 of NZ_PDCM01000002.1, forward strand.
GCGGCACGGGAGCGCGCATCCGGCACGTCCGGCACGGGCGCGCACGCCCGGCGCATACGCCGAGGGCCCGCACACCACCCGGTGTGCGGGCCCTCGTACACCGTGCGGAACCCCGCGCGGAATCCCGGTCAGTACACCGGCTTCTCCGGCTCGACCGTGTTCACCCAGCCGATGACGCCGCCGCCCACGTGGACCGCGTCCGCGAAGCCCGCGGACTTCAGGACGGCGAGGACCTCGGCGGAGCGGACGCCGGTCTTGCAGTGCAGGACGATCTTCTTGTCCTGCGGGAGGTCCTGGAGGGCGCTGCCCATCAGGAACTCGTTCTTCGGGATCAGCTTGGCGCCGGGGATCGAGACGATCTCGTACTCGTTCGGCTCCCGGACGTCGATGATCTCGATCTTCTCGTCCGCGTCGATCCACTCCTTGAGCTGCTGCGGAGTGATCGTGGAACCGGCCGCCGCCTCCTGGGCCTCCTCGGACACGACGCCGCAGAAGGCCTCGTAGTCGATGAGTTCGGTGACGGTCGGGTGCTCGCCGCAGACCGCGCAGTCGGGGTCCTTGCGGACCTTGACCTGACGGTACGTCATCTCCAGTGCGTCGTAGATCATCAGGCGGCCGACCAGCGGCTCACCGATGCCGGCCAGCAGCTTGATGGCCTCGTTGACCTGGATGGAGCCGATGGACGCGCACAGCACGCCCAGCACGCCGCCCTCGGCGCAGGAGGGGACCATGCCGGGCGGCGGGGGCTCCGGGTACAGGCAGCGGTAGCAGGGGCCGTGCTCGCTCCAGAACACCGACGCCTGGCCGTCGAACCGGTAGATGGAGCCCCAGACGTACGGCTTGTTCAGCAGCACGCAGGCGTCGTTGACCAGGTAGCGGGTGGCGAAGTTGTCCGTGCCGTCGACGATCAGGTCGTACTGGGCGAACAGCTCCATGACGTTGGTGGAGTCGAGGCGCTCTTCGTGCAGGTTGACCGTGACGTACGGGTTGATGCCCAGCACCGTGTCCTTGGCGGAGGCGGCCTTGGAGCGGCCGATGTCCGCCTGGCTGTGGATGATCTGGCGCTGGAGGTTGGACTCGTCGACCTCGTCGAACTCCACGATGCCGAGGGTCCCGACACCCGCCGCGGCCAGGTACATCAGCGCGGGCGAGCCCAGGCCGCCGGCGCCGACGCACAGCACCTTGGCGTTCTTCAGCCGCTTCTGCCCGTCCATCCCGACATCCGGGATGATCAGGTGGCGGGAGTACCTGCGGACCTCGTCGACGGTGAGCTCCTCGGCGGGCTCGACCAGGGGTGGCAGCGACACGGGGACTCCGTTGGTCGGTTCTCGATGGGCGACCCCCCGCCCCGGGCGGACCCGGCGCGGGGGACGGTGGTCTTTCCGTAACACTGCCACGCCCTTCTTCATTCCGAGACACCAGGTCCGATACGCGAGACGAATTCGTCCCAGTAGCCGGGCAGCGACTCCCAGGCGCCGCCGCCGCGGTCGGGCCGGTCGGTGAAGTAGACCGTCCCGGCGCCCTGCCAGCGGGCGATGCGCAGGGCTTCCTCCAGGTGCGTACGGGGAACGCCGTGCACCAAGTGGCAGAAGCGGCCGGCCGGATACCCGGCGGTCCACTCGGCCACCTGCGACCAGCGGTAGTCGGACCAGCGCCCGGCGAAGGTGACGAGCTGGTCGGCGGCGTCCGCGTAGCCGGGATCCGGGTGCCGGCCGTGCCCGGTGACCAGGTGCGCGCCGTCCCGCAGGGCCCGCAGGGTGGTGGTCAGCCGCCGGGTCCCGGACAGCAGTGTCCGCTCTGTGGGACAGCGGTCCAGATAGAAGCCGTCGACCTTGTACCACTCCAGGAAGCGGTGCGCGTCGGAGACCAGCTCCCCGAAGGGACGGGTCCCGTGCTCCAGGTCGAGGTGGCCCAGCAGCCGGGCACCCGCGTCCCGCAACTGGGCCGCGGCGGGCAGACAGTACGGGTCGGGCCGGGCCCCAGGGCCCCGGGCGACGTTGAGCACCACCCAGTGCAACGCCGTCGCGGCGCCCCGCGGACCCGGCGCCCGGCCTGCTCCCCCGGTGCAGGCCAGGCCTCGGGAGAGCCGCAGCAGTTCGGCCCACTCCGTGGGAGCCATCAGCGGGTGGGCGAACCCGGGCACGCCGACGCCCAGCGGCGCGGCACCGGTCGTGGCGCTCCCGCCGTCCACCGGGGTCGTCAGATACGGCATGCGGCCTCCATCCAGATGTCGGCGAGAGACTCCTCCAGCCCGATCCGGGGCCGCCACCCCAGACGGTCGCGAGCGGTGCGCACGTCCGCCTGCTGCCAGCTCCCGCACCCGTCCGGATAGGGATACGCGGGGGGGATGGCGCCGTGTTCAGATGTCGGCCCCGGAATCGCGAGCCGGGCCGTGGCGGGGCCGCCGCCCGGGTAGCCGGGCGGGGTGTCCAGTTCGTGGAGCGAGCCGCCGAACCCGGCGACGCGCGCGAGCAGGGCCGCCGCCTCGCGCAGCCGTACGGCGTGCCCCGTACCGATGTTGACCACGCCCTGCGCGGCGGAGAGCGAGGCGGCGTGCACGGCCCGCGCCACGTCCCGTACGTCCACGAAGTCGCGCTGTACGCCCAGGCCGCCCAGCTTCAGTTCGGTGTCGCCGGACTGCATCGCGCGCCGCATCGCCTCCGCGAGGCGGCCCAGCGGCGAACCGGCCGGGGTGCCCGGGCCGACCGGCGAGAAGACCCGCAGCACGACGGCGTCCAGGCCGGAGCCGAGGACCAGTTCGGTGGCGGCGAGCTTGCTGACGCCGTACGGGCCGCCGGGGCGCGGGACGGCGTCCTCGGCGGTCGAGGAGCCGGGCTGCGAGGGACCGTACTCGGAGGCGCAGCCCAGGTGCACGAGCCGGGCACCGCAGCTGCTGCGCCGCAGCGACTCGCAGACGGTGGCGACCGCGACGGTGTTGTGCCGGGTCAGGTCGCGGGCGCCGCCCCGGGTGGTGCCCGCGCAGTTGATCACTACGCCGGGGTGGACGGCGTCCAGGAAGCGGGTGAGCGCTCCCGGGCTGCCGGAGGCCAGGTCGAAGCGGACGTCCGCGTCGTCGCCGCGCCCGAGGGCGGTCAGCTGGACGGCGGGGTCGGCGAGCAGCCGGTCGGCGACATAGCGCCCGAGGTACCCGTTGGCACCGATGAGCAGCACCCTCATCGCGCGACCCCCCGGTCCCGGTGTGCTTCGGTGGGCTGGACGTTCATGATCTTGTTCTCCTCGTGCAGGGAGTTGGGGGACGTGGTGCGACAGGGGCGGCCATCGCCACCTCGGGGGCCGGGAAATGGCGGTGTGCGCCGTGCGGAGGGCGGCGGACGTCCGTACGGGGACGGCCGGCGCCACGGGAGCGCGGCAGGCGTACCACCGGTGCCCGCGCGCCCGCCCGGGGTACCGGCGTGCGCGCAGACGGTGATGGCACGCGCGCCGGGGATGGTGGCGTGCGCGCCGGTGGCAGTGGCGTGCGTATCGCGGGTGGCGACGTGTGTGGGGTCATGGCCGGTCCGCCTCCGCCGGTGGGGCGGCGGGAGCCGCGACGGGGTCCGGGGCGTGCGCCGAGGCGCCGGTCAGGGCGCGCAGCGCGTACAGCAGCAGGCCGACGGCGGGCAGCGCGCAGGCCACGGCCGGTACGGCGGGCGGGCCGAGGAGGGTGACGGCGGCTTCGGCCGGCTTGCCGAGCGGCGCCAGGCCCGGCAGCCGGGCGGCCGCTGCGGAGGCCAGGGCGGCGGCCTCCAGCGCGACGGCGGCGGCCGGTCCCGCGGCGGCAGCGGCGGGGAAGCCGTGCCGGGCGAGCAGCCGCGCCAGGAAGAACAGGAGGCCGAGGGCCGTGGCGGCGGCCACCGGTCCCGCTCCCCCGTCGCCGACGGCGGCGCCCACGGCGGCCGACAGGGCGGGCAGCGTGGCGAGTTGCATCGTCACGGCCACCAGCAGCAGCGGCCGTACGCGTGAGCCGAAGACGGTCAGGCTCCGGCTGTCCGCCAGTCGGCGCCGCGCGCGGACCGCGAACCAGTGCGCGCACCAGGCGGCGGGCACGACGGCACACGTCAGGGCCAGGACGGTACCGGTGGCGAACTGCGGGCGTACGGACGAGAGGTCGGGGCCACCGGCCAGCAACTGCCGCAACAGCCAGTCGCCGCACAGCGCGTATCCGGCCAGCCAGCAGGTCCACAGCCCGGCGGTGCGCGCGGACGGATACCGCGCGCGCAGTGGCCCGTGGCGGACACACAGGCGCAGGGCCAGGATGACCAGGCACGCTCCGGCGGCAGCGACGGCCGTCCGGATGACCGAGGTTGACGGCGCGTCAACCCAATCCGTCGGTACGGGAGTGGGCGCGTCGGCGGTCGCGGCGACGGCGGCCATGGTCACCGCGCACAGGGCGCCGGGCAGCAGGTGCAGTGCGGCCCGGACGCCCCGCCCGTGCCGCACGGGCTCGGGCGCGGGCGCGTCGGGCGGCGCCTCGGCGCGCGGGACCCGGGCGTACAGCTCCTCGGCCAGCGAGAAGACGTCGCGGTGGCGGAAGCGGGCGGCCGTGCGGTCGGTGACGCCGTGTGCCTCCAGCCCGGCGGCGATCTCCATCGGGTCGACGGCGAGCTCGCACAGCGTCCGGTGCCGGTGCATCAGCGTCTTCACGGGGTCGGCGGGGCCGTGGCGGGTGGGGATGGGGGTGGAGGTGGTGGTGGAGGTGGGACTGGGGGTGGAGGTGGGAGTGGAGGCGGGGGGCTCCTGGGCTGGTCGGGTCGGCCAGGTGAGGGGCTGGGGGGAGGGATGGGGCTGGGGCCCGGCCTGGGGCTGGGTCCGGGGCTGGGGCGTCGGCCCGGTGGGTCCGGTGCCGGTTTCGGCAGTGGTCACGGCCGCGCTCCTCTCTGGCGGCCGGCACCGGTGACCGTTCCGGCGGCGGCAGGTTCGGCGGGCCGCGGGTGGGCGGCAGCCGGTTCGGCGGGCCGCGGGTGGGCGGGGCCGGTGGTGGGCGGGCGCTCGCCTTCCAAGCGCTCGCCTTCCAAGCGCTCGCCTTCCAAGCCCCCGCTTCCCAAGCGCTCGTCTCCGGCGGGCCGGCGGGCCGCGCGCGGCGCGCTGTCCCCGTCCGGGGCCGGGTCGGCCCAGCTCGGGGTGCGGCCGGTCGGCGGCGCGGGCTGTCCGGTGCCGCGCATCGCGGCCCAGCGGCCCGGCACATGAGCTTCCGCGGGACTGGCGAACAGACGGGGCGCGCCGTCCCGGCCCGGTGCGGCGCCGACGGCCGGACGGCACGGTGTTCGGGCCATCAGCTCCAGGTAGATGCCACGAAATGCCGCGAGATTCTGTTCCACCGTGAACAGTTCGTGTGCGCGGGCGCGCGCGGCGGCGCCCAGCCGGGCGCGTCTGCCGGGGTCGCGGAGCAGCGCGAGGCACGCGTCGGCGAGCGCGCGCGGGTTGCGGGGCGGTACGACCAGGCCCGTACCGCCGATGACCTCGCACACCGCGCCGACGTCGGTGGAGACCGTGGCCCGGCCGCTGAGCATCGCCTCTACCAGGGAGCGCGGGAAACCCTCCGCCACGCTGGAGAGGACCAGCACCGCGCCGGCCGCGTAGGCGTCCTGCGGGCGGGGCGCGTACGGGCCGCCGATCTCCTCGAAGGAGACCGGGTTGTCCCCCGCGCTGCACGCGTCGGCGGCCTCGTCGGGAAAGAGCTGGGCGGCCAGTGCCCGGCAGTGCGCCAGGTAGGCGGCGTCGTCCGGACCGGTGCCCGGCGCGCCGACGATGCGCAGGGTGGCGGCGGGCTCCGCCCGGTGGACGCGCGCGAAGGCGTGCAGCAGGCAGACGAGATCCTTGGCGGGCTCGACGGTGCCGGTCCACACCAGCGTCGCGCAGTGGTCGGCCACGGCGTCCGGGACGGCGGTGAAGCCGTCGGCGTCCATGCCCGGGTGGACCGTGCGCAGGCGCTCCGGGTCGGCGCCACAGCGCTCCTGCCAGCGCCGGATGTGGGCGTTGCCCGGGACGACGAGCGCGGCCCGGGCGTACGTCTCGGCGGCCAGGGCGATGTCGAAGGCGCCCAGCAGGGCCCGTACGGGGGCGCTGAGCTGCGCTCCGGCGCGCGCGAGGTAGTGCTCGCGCAGCCGCACGCCGTACTCGGTGAGCAGGAGAGGCGTACCGAAGAAGCGTTTGGCCAGCAGCCCGGGGAGGGCGGCGGGGCCGCCGGTGGCGGCGTGGCAGAGGTCGACGGTGGCGAGCGCACCGCCTGCGGGTACGTCACCGGCGCCGAAGGCGTACGCGCTGCCGGGCGCATCGCCGTACCAGTCGAGGGAGAGGGGACGCAGGGCGCGCTCCAGCTCCTCGGACACGGCGAGCAGGTCGCTCACGCGCGCGCCGTGCGCGGCGCGCGGTGCGCCGGGGGCGCGGCAGGCGGTCTCCAGGAGGCGTACGGCCTGTTCGGAACGGAGGAGTGCGGGCAGGCGGCCCTGTGTGCGGGCCAGCTCGGCCAGCCCGTAGAGCCCGGCGGCGAAACGGTCCGCCTGATCCTCGCGCGGCTCGTCACCGGCCCCCGCCGACGCACGGGGGAAGGCCGACGCACGGGTGAAGGCTCCCCCGCCCGCCTCCTCAGCGGCTCGTACGCCGGGAACCCGTACCGAAGTGAACCCCGCCACCAAGTCGGCGAAGCACACGGCGAACCGCCGTCGCGCAAGCCGCCCGCGCGCCCGCGCGCGCCGCTCCCCCGGTCGCCACACCAGCGGGGCGGGAAGCTCCCCGTACAGCGGAGCGGTCCGCACCGTCCGGCCCCGGTACGGGTCGCCGCCGGGGCCGCGGACGAGGCTGTAGACCTCTAACTCGTGGCCGGTGAGCCCCCGCACGAGCCGGTCGCACCACGGACGCGTCTCACCGGACGCATCCGGTGCGCCACTCTCGGTGAGCAGAGCGATGCGCACGGGTGCACCCCCGTTCTCCCTGATAGGTGTCGGACGACGACGGCCGCCCCCGAGGGGCCCGCCGCTACTTGCAGGAAGAAGCTACGCAGAGTTCGCGGTGACACGACGGACGGTTGTCCGTCGCGCCACCGGAAGGGGTGAAGAGACGTAACTTTCCACCCCGTTGGGCGTTCTGGCGCGCTATGTGACCGTCACGCCGCGGCCCGCAGGGCCCGGCGGTCGGCCGACACCTCCGGGTCGAGCACCGGCACCGCCGCCAGCAAGCCCTTCGTGTACGGGTGCGCGGGGCGCTCGTACACCTCGTCCGTGGGGCCCTCCTCCACGATCCGGCCGCCGCGCATCACCGCGACCCGGTCGCTGACCTCCCGCACCACCGCCAGGTCGTGCGCGATGAAGACCAGCGCCAGGCCCAGGTCCCGCCGCAGTTCGCCGAGGAGTCCGACGATCTGCGCCTGGGTGGTGACGTCCAGCGCCGAGACCGGCTCGTCGCAGACCAGCACCCGGGGACCGGGGGCGAGCGCCCGCGCGATGCCGACGCGCTGCCGCTGTCCGCCGCTGAACTCGTGCGGGTAGCGGTGGTACCACGCCGGGTCCAGGCCGACCCGCTCCAGCAGTTCGCACGCCCGGCGCACCACGCGCGCGTCGTCCCGGTCGCCGGCCGCGCGCAGCGGGTCGGCGACCGACTCGCCGATGCTGCGCCGCGGGTTGAGCGAGGACACCGGGTCCTGGAAGACCATCTGCAGCTCGCCGCGGAACGGCCGGAGCCGGCGGTCACCGAGGGCGCCGATGTCGTGGCCCCGGTAGCGCAGGGTCCCGGCGGTCGGGTCCAGCAGCCGTACGAGCATCCGCCCGAGCGTCGTCTTGCCGCTGCCCGACTCGCCGACGAGGCCGACGGCCTCTCCCTCCCGTACGGTCAGCGAGACGTCGTCCACCGCGGTCGTACGGTTGCGCCTGCCGCCGAACTCCCGCCGCAGCCCGGCGGCTTCGAGCAGGACGCCGTCCCCGCCGCCGGCGGCCGGCCCGCGGCGTACGGCCGGTCCGGCGTCCACCCTGGGCACCGCCGCCAGCAGTTCCTTCGTGTACGGCTCGCGCGGCGTGCGCAGCACCTCGCCGACGGTGCCGTGTTCCACCGCCCGGCCGCCGCGCATCACGAGCACCTCGTCCACGCTGCCCGCGACCACCCCCAGGTCGTGGGTGACCAGCAGCAGTCCCATGCCGGTCTCGGCCCGCAGGTCGTGCAGCAGGTCGAGGATCTGCGCCTGCACGGTCACGTCCAGGGCGGTGGTCGGCTCGTCGGCGATCAGCAGGCGCGGTTCGCAGGCGAGCGCCATGGCGAGCAACGCGCGCTGGCGCATGCCCCCGCTGAATTCGTGCGGCCGCGAGCGGGCGCGCCGGGGGGCGTCCGCGATGCCGACGCGCTCCAGCACCTCGACGGCGCGGGCGCGGGCCGCGCGCCGGGAGACGTCCGGCCGGTGCACCCGGTACACCTCGGCTATCTGGTCGCCGATCGCGTAGTACGGGTCGAGGGACGACAGCGGGTCCTGGAAGACCATCGCGGCCCGGCCGCCGCGCAGCCGCCGCAGTTCGCGCTCGTCCGCCGCCCGTACGTCCGTACCGGCGACCCGTACCGTACCGGCGACCCGCGCTCCGGTCCCCCGGTGCAGGTCCAGCAGGGCGGCCGCGACGGTGGACTTGCCGGAGCCGGACTCGCCGACGATGCCCAGGGCGCGGCCCGGGGCGAGCGTGAAGGAGAGGCCGTCCACGGCCTGTACGGCGGAATCGCCGTCGCCGTCGGCGGGGAAGGCGACCGACAGGTCCCGGACTTCCACCAGGAGGTCCGCCGCCGCTCCGGAAGCGTCAGCGGGACGCGTGTCCGGGGAGGTCACGCCGGGAGAGGTCATGTCAGGGCCACCCTTCGGTCGGCGAGTGCGTAGAGGATGTCCGCCGCCAGGTTGGCGACGACGACGGCCGCGCCGGTGCCCAGCACCACCCCGACGACCACGGGCAGATCGACGACCCGCACCGAGTGCACCAGGAGCTGTCCGATGCCCGGCAGCCCGAAGAGCGTCTCGGTGAGCATGGCGCCGCCGAACATCGTGCCGAGGTCGATCGCGGTGAGCGCGATGACGGGCGGCAGGGCGCCGCGCAGCGCGTGCCGGGTGACGACGGAACGTTCCCGCACGCCATACGCGCGGAAGGTGCGGATGTGGTCCTCGGCCAGTGTCTCCAGCGTCGAGGCGCGGGTCAGCCGGGCGTACTTGGCGGATTCCAGCAGCGCCAGCGCCGTCCAGGGCAGCAGCAGGTTCCAGGCCCACTGCTCGGGGTCCTCGGACAGCGGGACGTAGGAGGGGAACGGCAGCCACCGCAGGTACGCGCAGAAGAGCATCAGCAGCAGGAGCCCGGTGATGAAGACCGGGGTGGCGGTGCCGACGAGGGTCAGGCCGGTCAGGACGCGTTCCGTCGTGCCGCCGCGGCGCAGCGCGGACAGCAGCCCGGTGCCGACGCCGAGCAGCAGCCAGAGCACCATCGCGCCGAAGGCGAGCGACGCGGTGACCGGCAGCCGGTCGCCCAGCAGCTCGGTGACCGGGGTGCTGTTCTGGTAGGAGAGGCCGAGGCAGGGCGCGTCGCAGTGCAGCACGGCGGTGCCGGACGAGAAGTCGCGGCCGGCCACCAGCCCCTGGAGGAAGTGCAGGTACTGGGTCAGGACCGGGGCGTCCAGCTCCAGGCGTTCGCGCACCTGCTGGATCTGGCCGGGGTTGCAGCGCGGGCCGCAGGCCAGTTTGGCGGGGTCGCCGGGTGCCACGTAGAAGAGCGCGTAGACGGCGACCGTCAGCAGGAAGAGGACGGCGAGCGCGCCGCCCAGCCGGCGCAGGGCGTAGCCGGTCATACGGCTGCCTCCTTCTCATGGGCGGCGGCCGCGAGCCCGGTGGCGGCGGCCGCGGACCCGGTGGCGGCGGCCGGGTCGATGGACCGCCCCGTACGGGTGCCGACCCGCAGCCGGGACCGCTCGCGCGGATCGAGCGCCGTGCGGACCGCGTCGCCGAGCACGGTGAACGCCAGGACGGTGACCAGCAGGCAGCCCGCCGGGAGCAGGACGTACACCGGGTCGGCCCGGAACCAGGTCGTCGCGGTGGACAGCATCTGGCCCCAGGACGCGGTGGGCGGTCTGACGCCGATGCCCAGGAAGGACAGCGACGCCTCCGCCACGATGTTGCCGGGCACCAGGACCGCCGCGTAGGTGATCACCGGTGCGGCGAGCGCGGGCAGCAGTTCGCGGCGCGCGACGCGCAGCGGCCCCGAGCCGCCCAGCCGGGCCGCCGCCACATGGTCCAGCTTCTTCAGGGCGAGGGTGCGGGCGCGCACGATCCGGGAGGTGCCGACCCAGCCGAGCAGCCCGATGACCAGCACCAGCAGCAGCGGGCGGGGGAATCCGGCGGGCACGATCGCGGTCAGCGCGATGGCGATGACCAGCATGGGCAGCGCGGTCAGCACCTCGGTGAACCGGGAGAGCACCTGGTCGGCGAGCCGGTGGCCGAGGCCCGCGGCGAGGCCGACCAGCAGTCCGGCCAGGACCTGTACGGCCGTGGCGCCGAGCGCGATGAGCAGCGAGACCCGGGCCCCGTACAGCAGCCGCGCGAACATGTCCCGGCCGGTGCCGGGTTCGACGCCCAGCCAGTGGTCGCCGCTGATCCCGCCGTACGGGCCGAGCGGCACGCCGCCGCGCGCCGAGTCGATCAGGTCGTCGTGGTACGTGGTCGGGTCCTGGCCCTCCAGTGCCGCGAGCAGCGGGGCGGCGAGGGCGAGCAGGACGAGCGCGAGGAGGACGGCGGCGGAGGCGACGGCGGCGGGCCGCTGCCGCAGCCGCCGCCACACCGCTCCGCGTCGCCGGAGCGTCACTTCGGGGGCCGTCGTCACTTGACCGCGACCTGCGAGATGTCCAGCACGCCGTCCCAGTCGCTGATGACGACGTTCTTGATGTCCTTGCCGTACAGGCGCTTGTAGACCGGGTGGAACAGCGGTACGGACAGGGCCCGCTCGCCGATCTTCTCGTCCAGCGCGCCCCACCGCTTCGCCGCCGCCGTCAGGTCGGTCAGCTTGTTGATCTCGTCGATCTCGTGGTTGACCGCCGGGTCGTCGAGCTGCGCGTGGTTGAAGTTCGAGGCGTCGCGGACGATCTGCCGGCCGTCGAAGACGGGGGCGAGGAACGGGCCGCCGGACGGCCAGTCCGCTCCCCACCCGCCGATGAACAGGCCCGGTTCGTCGTCGACGCTGTGCACCTTCTCCGTGTAGTCGTTGTCCTCCAGCCCCTGGAGCTTGACGGTGATACCGGCCTTCTTCAGGGCTTCCTGGACGGCGGTGGCGATTTCCGGGCTGGTCGCGAAGTCCTTGGCGGTGGAATGAGTGAGGGTGATGCTCAGCCCGTTCCCGTAACCGGCCTCCTTGAGCAGTTCCCTGGCCTTCGCCGGATTTCCGGTACGGCCGGCCGGGAACGGGTCGTACGGGGTGTGGCCGAAGGACGCGCCGTTCGGGAGGAAGGTGGTGGCCGGTTCGGCGAGCGCGGAGCCGCCCGCGGCGTTCACCACGCTCTGCCGGTTGACGGCGTAGGCGACGGCCTGGCGCACCTTGGGGTTGTCGAAGGGCTTCACCTTCGGGTTGAAGGCGAGGTAATTGGTGTAGCCGAAGTGGCCGGTGCCGACCCGCTTGCCGAGTTCCTCGTCGCCGCCGATCTGCGCGAGTTCGGCCGGGCCGAGGTTGGTGTCGGTGGTCACCGCGGCGGCGTCCGGACCGGCTCCGGTGGCCAGCCGCTGGTTGATGACCGCGGAATCCAGGCCGGATCTCACGTCGATGGTGTCGGGGTAGGCGTGCCGCTCGGAGTCGGTTTTCTCGGACCAGTGCGGATTGCGCTTGAGAACGAGGTGTTCACCGTCGCCGGTGTTCTGCACGACTCTGTACGGGCCCGAGGAGACCGGGTGTTCCTCGTACTTCGTACCGATGTCCTTGGCCTTCGGCACCGGTGCGAACTGCGTTTGCGTGGCGAGCAGCGGGAATTCGCCTTCGGGCTTCTTCAGGTGGAAGACGATGGTCTTCGCGTCCGGCGTCTCGATGGACTTCAGCCCGTCCTCGCTCTTGTCCTTGTACGGCCCCTGGTAGCTTTCCCCGCCCACCAGCCAGTCCCGCAAATAGGGCGCGCCGCCGGAGAGTTCGGCGGCGAACGAGCGCTCGATGCCGTATTTGATGTCGGCGCTGGTGATCGGCGAGCCGTCCTCGAACTTCAGGCCGTCCTTGAGCGTGTACGTCCACACGGTGGCGTTCTCGCTGGGGCGGCCGGTGTCGGTGGCGAGGTCCGGTACGGCCTTGGCACCGGCCGCGCCGTTCTCCCGGTTGCGGGTGGTCAGCGTACGGAAGACCAGCGTCGGTACCTTGCCGCCGCCGGAGGTGTAGAGGCGCGCCGGGTCGAAGTTGGTCTGCGGCTGCGAGTTGAGGACGGTGAGCGTGCCGCCCTCGGCCGGCGCGGCGTCCGCGCCGTCGCCCGCGGCGGCGTCCTTGGGGCCGCAGGCGGTGGCTCCGGCGGCGAGCGCGACGGCCACCGCGATGGCGGCCGCGCGCCTGGCGCCCGCCCGGCCGGCGGGAGGGAGGTGACGGGAACGGAACGTCTCGGACATGACGGTGGGTGCCTTTCGCGGCGGGACGTACCCGAGGAAGGCGGCCGCGAGGGCGCGGTGAGGCGCGGGACCGCCCCTGCGGACACGTTCGGGTGAGATACGTGAGGACGCGGGGGGACGCCCCGGCCCGGGGTCACACGGCGCCGCGGTGGGTTACGGTCCCGAGGTGCACGGGCCGTCGCGGCGCGCTTCCGCGCGGCCGGGGACGGGCCTCAGCGACAGTGGATGTCGGCCACGGACTGCCCGGACACGCCGATCAGCGCCAGCTCGAAGGCGGCGCGCTCGTAGGCGGTGGCAGGGTGCGGCATGGGCATGAAGACATCACGAACGGGCGGGCGCTGGCAAAAGCGTCCCGGAGTGGGAGACGAACCGTCTCACCCAGCGGTCAGCGTCCGTCCGGGAACGGCCAGGCGTTGGGCCGGCAGGTGGCTCCGTCAGTGGTCAGGAACTTGGTCTGCTGCATCATCACCGGCGCCAGGGCGCCCTGCCGCGCGCAGCTCTCGTGGTTGTGCCCGAGCCGGTGGCCCACCTCGTGGTTGATGAGCATCTGCCGGTAGGCGTGCATCTTGTCCGGCCCGTAGGTCCTGGCGCCCTGCGCCCACCGGTACGCGTTGATCATGACGCGTTCGGTCGCCGCGGAGTCGCACGACACGTTGTCCTCGGTCGTGTCGAGCCCGGACTTGGCGCACCACTTGGCGGTGGTGCCCGGGCTGGCCAGTGTGATGACGAAGTCCGCGCGGCCGGAGCCCACCCGCTGGAAGGTGCGCTGCCCGCCGTGCGCCCAGCTGCGCTCGTCGTTGAGCGTCTTGTGCACCGCGTCGGCGAACAGCTGCCCGTCGAGGTCCATGCCCTCCTCGACGTCGACCCGGTAGCGCCAGACCCGGCCGTGGCCGGGCGCCTTGGCGTCCCCTCCGGCCGGCTTGAACCGCCCGGAGGCCGTCAGCTTCTCGTCCAGCGGGAAGACCTGCGCCATCTTCTGGTCGTACGTGGCGGGCACCGCCTGCTGCGTCGGCCGGGTGTGCGAGCGCGAGGCCCCGGCACCGTCGGCCGTGCGGTCCCCCTCGCCCAGCGCCTGCGGCTTGCCGTCGTCCTGCTGCTGCTCGGCGACCTGCCCGGCCACCACGACCGCGAGCACGGTCGTCACGGCCGCCGCGGCGACCCCGGTGAACGTACGGCCCTTGGCGCCCTTCTTGCCGGGGCCGGACCGGTGCCCGTCGGCGTCGAGTCCGCCGAGGTCCAGGTCCTCGTACGGTTCGCCGTGCGCCCCGTCGGCCGCGTACGCGAAGCCGTCCGGCCGCCCGGCGGGGCGCACCGGTCCGCGCTCCGGGGCACCGGCCGCGAACACATCGTCGTCCACGTCCTCGACACCGCCGGACCGGTACCCGCGCGGCATGCGGTCGAAGGCGTCGACGTACTCCTGGCGCGGCGCCGGGACGCGGCCCCGGGAGGCGAGCGGCGCTCCGAGCGGTCCCGTGCCCGCGCCCATGGTGGTGGGTCCGCTGGGGGACGTACCGCCAGGAATCGGGCCGTCGGCGGCAGTGGCCGGACCGCTGGAGGCCGTGGTCGGGCCGCCGGCGGCCGGCCCGGGGGCGGGCCGGGCTGTGGCGCCCTCGTCGACGTCGTTCCCGAAGGGGGCGAAACCGTGTGCCGGGGTGGCCGAGCCGGACGGCGCGGAGGGCGTCGAGCGCGGCCCGCCGCGCGGATGCGGCACACGCGGGGGACTCTGCCGGGTGCTCTGCGGAGTGCTCTGCGCCGTCTCCGGTACCGGGTTGCGTGCCGACGTACGCGCCGGTTCGTGCCCGGGCGCGGGATGGCCGAATCCGTACCGGAGTGCGCCCTGCGCGGGCTCGCGCTCGGGCGCGCGCTGCTGCGGCATCGGCCGGAACGCTCCGTGCGCCGCCGTGCCCCTGGGTGCGCTCCGGACGGCGCCCGCCTCGGCGGACGCACCGCCGTCGGCCTCCGTCCCGGCCTGCGCCCCCGCCGCTGTCCCGGCCTCTGTCTCCGCCGCGGCCTGCGCGCCGCGGCGCCGACGGCCCGTGCCCGGCCCGGGAGCGGGTACGGCGCCGACCGCCGCGCCGGGCCCGCTCGCGCCGTCCACCCCACCTATTCCGGAGGTGTCACCGGCGGTTGCGGCCGGGCCCCGGCGGCTGTGACGTCCCACTCGGCCTGTCAGCTCCTACCCACGTCGCCGGACACGGCCCCGGCGGCGGACCGTACCGCCCCGGCGCTCCCGTCCGGCCCGGCCGCGCCCCGCGCGGCCGCTTCGTCGTCCAACAGCTCGCGGAAGGCCCGCGCCACCGTTTCCGGGCACTCCATCATCGCCACGTGCCCCGCCTCCGGCAGCGTCAGCAGCCGCGAGCCGCGGAACGCGGCGGCCGCCCGGCGTGCCATACGGAAGGAGACCAGGCGATCGCGCCCACCGTAGACGAGAAGCGTGGGCGCGAGCACCCGCTGCGCCTGCCGCCACAGATTGTGCTGCCCGCCGAGCGTGTACGCACTGACGATCCCGCGCGCGGAGCGCGTCATCACCTCCCAGAAGTAGGGAAGTTCGAGGCGCCGTGCGTATTCCTCGGCGGCGGCGGTGAAGCCGTCCGGGGTCACCAGGGCGGGGTCGCCGTAACAGAGGGCCAGCACCTCGCGGGTGCGCCGCTCCGGCGTCCAGTCCTTGGTCAGCCTGCTGAACAGCCGGGTCACGCCCGGCACCGCCAGCAGCCCGGTCGGCACCGCCGACAGCTGCGGCCGCAGCTCGGGCAGCGCGGGCGAGATCAGCGTCAGGGTCCGCACCAGGTCCGGGCGGACCGCCGCCACGCGGGTGGCCGCCGCGCCGCCCATCGAGTTGCCGACCAGGTGGACGGGGCCGCGGCCGCTCGCGTCCAGGTAGCGGATGACCGCCCGCGCCTGCGCGGAGACCGAGTAGTCGCCGTCGTCCGGCGGCGGCGCGTCGCCGAAACCGGGGAGGTCCAGCGCCTCGCCGTCGACCCGGTCGGCCAGCAGCGGCATCAGCGCGGACCAGTTCTGGGACGAGCCGCCGAGGCCGTGGACGTACAGCGCGGGCGGCAGTCCGGCGCGTCTGCCGGGCACTCCCCGCACGCTCAGCGTCAGGCCGGGCAGGGTCACGGAACGCACCGTCTCCCCCGCGCCGACGCGCGAGGGACGGCCCGCCGGGGGCACCGGGAGCACGGCGCGGGTGTCCGGCGATCCGGTCGACTCCGTCGAAGACATGCGTCGATGTTACGAGACGATCACGCCGCCGATCGTGTGTTCGCGCTCACACACCACATCGCATTTCGGAACCCGCTCTCTTAGGCTCGGGCGTGAAGGGCACCCGTGTGATGAGCGCTCGCGTGCGGACGCTCGCCCTGGCCTCCGTAGTACGTGAGAGAGAGGGAGCCACCATGCCCGTCGACCCGACCGACCCGGACACCTTCGAGGACGAGACGGACACCACGGAATTCGACGTCGAGGCGCCCGAGGCGGACGCCGCCGAGCAGCACGCGGACGTCGGCCGCCCGCAGGACGCCCCGCTGACCGGCATCGACCCGGCCGCCGCGAACGAGGCGGACGTCGCCGAGCAGGCCCGCGTCGTGGAACTCGACGAAGACGATTACCGATGATCTGGGGCCATATGTCGGCTTCCCACAGCGTTCCGCGGCATATTTTCTCGCCCGCGACCGCGCGCTGCCGGGTTACCCAAAAGTACGATGGCGGGCGCGGCGCGTGCGTACGCCGTGGACGGAACAACACCTGGGAGGCAGCGTGAGCGCCATCGAGCAGACCGAGGCGGCTCGCCCGCGGGGCACGCGCCTGCCACGCCGGGCCCGGCGCAACCAGCTCCTGGGCGCGGCCCAGGAGGTCTTCGTGGCGCAGGGCTACCACGCGGCCGCGATGGACGATATCGCCGAGCGCGCCGGCGTCAGCAAGCCCGTGCTCTACCAGCACTTCCCGGGCAAGCTCGACCTCTACCTCGCCCTGCTGGACCAGCACTGCGAGGCGCTGCTCCAGTCGGTGCGCAGCGCGCTGGCCTCGACGACCGACAACAAGCAGCGCGTCGCCGCGACGATGGACGCCTACTTCGCGTACGTCGAGGACCCGGGCGGCGCCTTCCGCCTCGTCTTCGAGTCCGACCTGACCAACGAGCCCGCGGTGCGGGAGCGGGTGGACAAGGTCTCCCTGGAGTGCGCCGAGGCGATCAGCGAGGTCATCGCCGAGGACACCGGCCTGTCCAAGGACGAGTCGATGCTGCTGGCCGTCGGGCTGGGCGGCGTCTCCCAGGTGGTCGCGCGCTACTGGCTCTCCTCGGAGAGCACCGTGCCGCGCGAGACCGCCGTCCAGCTGCTGACCTCGCTCGCCTGGAAGGGCATCGCGGGCTTCCCGCTGCACGGCGCCGACGGGCAGTAGCACCGGCGCGGGCCGGGTGTGGGCACCGCAGCGGGCCGGTGAGCGCCACTGCGGGCCGGTGAGCCGGACGCTCCGAGGCCGCCTCCGGCGGTCGCCGCGCCGTCCGGGTGTTCGCTGCGGGCGTGCTCCGCGGCGTCCTGTCCGTCCGCGTACCGGGCTAATGTGTGCTGGGTACGGCGCGGATCACCGCGCACCTGCCCCATGGCCCGGCCAAGGGGAACCGAGACCGTCGGAGGGACAAAGCCGTGGAGGTCAAGATCGGCGTGCAGCACGCGCCCCGCGAGATCGTTCTGGAGAGCGGGCAGACCGCCGAGGACGTCGAGCGAGCGGTGGCGGACGCACTGGGCGGCAAGACGGAACTGCTGAGCCTCGTGGACGAGCACGGCCGCAAGGTCCTGGTCCCGGCGGACCGGCTGGCCTACGTGGAGATCGGCGAGCAGACCACGCGCAAGGTCGGTTTCGGCACGCTGTAGTCGGCCGCGGGCCCTGGGAGGCCCGCGCGCACGCGTCACGAGCGGCGGCCCGGAGAGAGCGTTCTCCGGGCCGCCGCTCGTCGTGCGAGAACCCCCGCCGACCGGGTGCGCCGACGAGGGTTGCCGCGCATTCCCGCTGGGTACGACGGCCTACGACCGATTTGTGTCGTCCAACCGGTCGCTACCGCGGGAGGGATAAACCATGGTCTGGGAAGCTCTCGGTTCCGTGCTCGTCGGACTCGTCATCGCGCTCGCCGCCACCCACTGGCTGCCCGGCCGCTTCCCCGCCCGCGTCCTGACCCTGGCGACCGGCCCCGCCGCGGCCCTCCTCGGCGCCTTCCTCGCCCACTCCATCCTGGGCCCGGGCCACGCCGTCCACACCCTGCTGGCCGCCGCGGCGCTCGGCGCGGCGATGCTGTCGCTGCTGGTGCGGCCGCGCGGCCGGCTGGTGCGCGGGGTGGCGGAGCGGAGCCTGTCCGGCGTGTGAGAACGGGCCGGCCGCCACGCACGCGACCGGCCCGCCCAGTTGCCCCGCGGGGGTTACGCGGCCAGCCCCAGCGCGGCCATCCGCTTGGTGTGCGCCTCAGTGATCCGCGAGAACATCCGCCCGACCTCCGCCAGGTCGAACCCGTCGGCGACGCCGCCGACCAGCATCGTGGACAGCGAGTCCCGCTCGGCGACGACCCGCTGCGCCTGGGACAGCGCCTCGCCCATCAGCCGCCGCGCCCACAGCGCGAGCCGCCCGCCGACGCGCGGGTCGGCCTCGATGGCGGCCCGTACCTTCTCGACCGCGAACGTCGCGTGCCCGGTGTCGTCGAGGACGCCGAGGACCAGGTCGCGGGTGTCGGAGTCGAGCCGGGCGGCCACCTCGCGGTAGAAGTCGCTGGCGATCGAGTCGCCGACGTACGCCTTGACCAGGCCCTCCAGCCAGTCGGACGGCGCGGTCTGCCGGTGGAACTCGTCCAGCGCCGCGGCGAACGGCTCCATGGCCTCGTTCGGCTCCGCCTCGATCTGCGCGAGCCGGTCCCGCAGCCGCTCGAAGTGATGGAATTCGGCCGACGCCATTTTGGCCAGCTCCGCCTTGTCGTCCATCGTCGGCGCCAGCTTCGCGTCCTCCGCGAGCCGCTCGAAGGCGGACAGCTCCCCGTAGGCGAGCGCCCCGAGCAGGTCGATGACGGCGGCCCGGTACTGCGGTTCCTCGGAGGCCGCGGCCCAGTCCTGGGCGGCGATCCCGGTGTGCTTCTGCGCGTCGTCGGCGGTCTGCGCTGCGTTGTCAGGCGTCTCCATGAAGCGCACAATAGCCCGCCCCGCAACCGGGGGAAGTGGCTGGTCAGCCACTCCCGTCCCACCCGACCGAACGATTGCCCGGACACACGTCTGGCCATCCGGGGTATGGTGGTAATGCGCCCGCCGAGTATCGGTGGGTTGTTCCACGCATGCGGATGCCCGGTCGGTGGCCCGATCGGCTCCAACCCGACCGCCCTCTTTCGCGGCGCGTACGCGACGTACGCACAGCGGGAGGGACACCGCTCGCGGTTCGAGTGCTTGCGCGAAGGCAGTGGTCCCGCGCCGTCCCGGCCGATCGAGGCCGGCCCGTACGAAACCGTGCGAGGCGCGGTACGACCCCCTTGGCCGCCTCGTGCCGCGTCTCACAGAAGAGGCAAGATTCTGTCTACGTTCCGAGAGCTCGGGATCCTCCCCGAGACCGCCGAGGCCCTGGAAGCCGTCGGCATCACCTCCCCCTTCCCCATCCAGGAGATGACGCTCCCCGTGGCCCTGTCGGGCTCCGACGTCATCGGCCAGGCCAAGACCGGCACCGGCAAGACCCTGGGCTTCGGCCTCCCCCTGCTGGAGCGCGTCACCGTCCCCGCGGACGTCGAGGCGGGCCGGGCCAAGCCCGAGCAGCTGACGGAGGCCCCGCAGGCCCTCGTGGTGGTTCCCACCCGCGAACTGTGCCAGCAGGTCACCAACGACCTCCTGACCGCCGGCAAGGTCCGTAACGTACGGGTGCTGTCGATCTACGGCGGCCGGGCGTACGAGCCGCAGGTCGAGGCCCTGAAGAAGGGCGTCGACGTGGTCGTCGGCACCCCGGGCCGGCTGCTGGACCTGGCGGGCCAGAAGAAGCTGAACCTCTCGCACGTCAAGGCGCTCGTCCTGGACGAGGCCGACGAGATGCTGGACCTGGGCTTCCTGCCGGACGTCGAGCGCATCATCAACATGCTGCCGGTGCGCCGCCAGACCATGCTGTTCTCCGCGACCATGCCGGGCGCGGTCATCGGCCTGGCCCGCCGCTACATGTCGCAGCCCACGCACATCCGCGCCGCCGCGCCGGACGACGAGGGCAAGACCGTCGCCAACATCAAGCAGCACGTCTTCCGCGCGCACTCGATGGACAAGCCGGAGATGGTCGCCCGCATCCTCCAGGCGGACGGCCGCGGCCTGGCGATGATCTTCTGCCGGACGAAGCGGACCGCCGCCGACATCGCCGAGCAGCTCACCCGCCGCGGCTTCGCGGCCGGCGCGGTGCACGGCGACCTCGGCCAGGGGGCGCGCGAGCAGGCGCTGCGCGCGTTCCGCAACGGCAAGGTCGACGTGCTGGTCTGCACCGACGTCGCCGCCCGCGGCATCGACGTCGAGGGTGTGACGCATGTCATCAACTACCAGTCCCCCGAGGACGAGAAGACCTATCTGCACCGGATCGGCCGGACCGGCCGCGCCGGCGCCAAGGGCATCGCGGTCACGCTGGTCGACTGGGACGACATCCCGCGCTGGAAGCTGATCAACAAGGCGCTGGACCTGCCGTTCGACGAGCCGGAGGAGACGTACTCCACCTCCCCGCACCTCTACGAGCTGCTGGAGATCCCCGAGGGCACCAAGGGCGTCCTGCCGCGCGCGGAGCGCAAGCGCGCCGGGCTGGCGGCGGAAGAGGTCGAGGACCTGGGCGAGACGGGCGGCCGCGGCCGCGGTCCGCGCCGGAGCGCCCCCGTCGAGGAGGAGCGCCCGCGCCGCACCCGTACGCCGCGCCAGCGCCGGCGCACGCGGGGCGGAGCGCCGGTGGACGAGTCCGGCGCGCCCGCCGCTTCCGGTACTCCCGCCGCTTCCGGTACGGCCGAGGGCGGCAGCGCCGCCACGGACGGGCCGCGCCAGCCGCGCCGCCGCCGTCGTACGCGCGGCGGTTCCGGCGGCGCTCCGGCCGCCGCCGTGACCCCGGCCCGCGACGGGGCGGCTCCGGCCGCCGAGAGCATCGCGTCGGAGGCCGCGCAGGCCGACGCCACCGCGGCGCCGTCCAAGCCGCGCCGCCGCCGTACGCGGGGTGGCGCGGACGCCGCCGCCAAGGCGGAGGCGGCCGGTACGACGGCCGCCGTCGCCGTGGACACGGCCGAGGGCTCCGCCGAGACCGTCAAGGTCCCGGCCCAGGCCACCGCCGAGGCCACGGTCGTCACGGAGGCGCCGGCCGTCGCCGAGCCCGCCGCGGACGAGGCCCCCGCGAAGTCCCGCCGCCGTACGCGCAGCACCAAGCCCGCGGCGGAGACCGCCGTGGAGTCGGCGGAGAGCGTGGCGGCCGCCCCGGAGGCCGTTACGGAGACCGCCGCGGACGAGGCCCCGGCCAAGCCGCGCCGCGCCCGCAAGACCGCTGCCAAGAAGACCGAGACGGCTGCCGAAGCCGTCGAGTCCGCGGCGGAGACGCTCGCGGAGGAGGCTCCGGCCAAGCCGCGCCGCACGCGCAAGACGGCCGCTGCCAAGAAGGCGGAAGCCGCGGCCGACACCGCCGAAGCCGCTGAGGCGGCCGCGGAAGAGGCTCCGGCGAAGCCGCGCCGCACGCGCAAGACCGCTGCTGCCAAGAAGGCCGAAGCCGCGGCCGACAGCGCCGAAGGCGCGCAGGTCGTCGCGGAGTCGGTCGCGGAGGAGGCTCCGGCCAAGCCGCGCCGCACCCGTAAGACGGCCGCTGCCAAGAAGGCCGAGGCCGCGGCCGACACCGCCGAGGGCGCCGAGGCCGTCGCGGAAGAGGCTCCGGCGAATCCGCGTCGCACCCGTAAGACGGCCGCTTCCAAGAAGGCGGAAGCCGCGGTCGACACCGCCGAGACGGCTGAGACCGTCGCGGAGGAGGCGCCTGCCAAGCCCCGCCGTACGCGCAAGACCGCCGCCGCGAAGAAGGCCGAAGCCGCCGTCGACGCGGCCGAAGGCCCGGACGCGGCAGCGGAGCCGGTCGCGGAGGAGGCTTCGGCCACGCCGCGCCGCACGCGCAAGACCGCGGCCAAGAAGGCCGAGGCCGCTGCCGAAGCCGCTGAGCCTTCGGCGGACGACGCGGCTGCCAAGCCCCGCCGTACCCGCAAGGCCACCGCCGCGAAGGCCGAGGCGGCCCCGGCCGCCGACACCGCCGCGGACGAGGCGCCGGCCAAGCCCCGGCGCACCCGTAAGACGGCGGCCAAGAAGGCCACCGCGGAGGCTTCGGCCGAAGGCTGATCCCGACGCACCCGTCTCGACGGCCCGGTTTCCCGCAGCAGCGGGGCCGGGCCGTCGGCGTGCGTGCCCGCGCTCGGCAGGCCCCGCGCGCCCCCCGATAGCCTCGTCCCATGAGCAAGCCGCCCACCCTCACCTTGCCCGCGTGCGCCCGCGCACGCCGACTCGTCACCGAACGCGGCGAGTTCGCCGTCCACGACGCCCGCCCCGGCGGGACACCGGCCGGGACCGCGCTGCTCG
Organism: Streptomyces albofaciens JCM 4342; assembly: GCF_008634025.1. Lineage (NCBI taxonomy): Bacteria > Bacillati > Actinomycetota > Actinomycetes > Kitasatosporales > Streptomycetaceae > Streptomyces > Streptomyces albofaciens. The sequence continues at coordinate 3,245,981 of NZ_PDCM01000002.1, forward strand.
TACCGGGCTTCACCGGCAGCAAGGAGGACTTCATCGGCCTCCTGGAGCCGCTGGCCGCCGCGGGGTTCCGGGTGGTGGCCGTGGACGGCCGGGGACAGCACGAGACGCCCGGCCCGGACGACGAATCCGCTTATGCGCTGAGCGAGTTGGCGCAGGACGTACTCGCCCAGACGCGCGCCCTGGACGCCGGTCCGGTCCATCTCCTGGGCCACTCCTTCGGCGGCCTCGTCGCCCGTACCGCCGTTCTGCGCGACCCCGCCCCGTTCCGCTCCCTGACCGTCATGAGCTCCGGGCCGGGCGCCATCGTCGCGGCCCAGCAGGCCCGGGTACGGATGCTCATCGACGCCCTCGGGCGGATGGACATGCAGTCGGTGTGGCTGGCCATGCGCGACCTCGACCCGCCGGAGGCCGAGGACGCCGCCACCCCGCCCGAGATCGGCGCGTTCCTGCACCGTCGGTGGATGAACACCGCGCCGCGGCAGCTGGCCGCCACCGGACGGCAGATGATCGCGGAGCCGGACCGGGTGGCGGAGCTGGCCGCCGTGCCCCTGCCCAAGCACGTCGTGTCGGGCACGGCGGACTACGTCTGGCCGGTGTCGGAGATGGACGCGATGGCCGAGCGGCTGGGGGCCCGCCGCACGGTGGTCGAGGGCGCGGAGCACTCCCCCAACGCGCAGCAGCCGGCCGCGACGGCGGCGGCGCTCGCCGCGTTCTGGCACGACGCGGACCGCGAGAGGGAACACGAGGGGGAACGCGAAACGGACCGCGAGAGGGAGCGCGAGAGGGAGCGCGACGCGGGCCGCAAGGGGGGCCGCTAGCCGGACGGCCGGCCGACGGCCGCGCCCCCGCGCGCAGCCCTGCGCTCGCGCCTGCACCTGCACCTGACCCTGCGCCCGCACCTGCCCCTCCCCCGCGCGCACCCCTGTCTCCGCGCCTACCGCTGACCCCCGCGCGTAGCCCTACCCCTGCGCCCGTACGTGCTCCCAGAAGCCGTCCCGTAGCGCCCGGCGCAGGTCCGCGTGCCCGCGCAGCGAGTGCCGCAGCAGGGCCTCGGCCGCGGTCAGCAGCTCCTGGTCGACCGCGCCGGGCAGGTACGGGTGGCCGGGCAGCAGCTCGGTGACCCAGGGGGCGCCGCGTTCGGCCAGCCAGCGGGCGGCGACCCGCGCGCCGATGAAGCGCACCTCGTCGCGGGTGGGCGGCACACCGCCGCTGCCGTCGGCCACCGGGTCCACGCCGTCGGACGCGACGGCCCGCCGGGTCACATACGGTTTGCAGAACTCCAGGTCGAAGGTGCGCTGGCTGTCCACCTCCCACAGCAGCGGCTCGGCCTGGTTCCGTCCGTCCACCGCCTCGATGCCCCACAGGTGGACCCGGGCGCCGTAGCCCTGCGCCGCCTCCACCGCCGAGACCAGGTCCTCGTCGCCGCCGATGAGCACCGCGTCGCTGATCGCGCGGTGCCGGGCCAGCGACTCCAGATCGGAGCGGATCAGCGAGTCGACGCCCTTCTGCTGGTTGTTCGCGTTCAGGTTGCCGAGCCGGACCTTGACGTCCGGCAGCTCGGCGACGCGCTGCTGTTCCGCGGTGTGGATGCGGCGCCGGGCGCCGTCGTACCAGTAGACGCGCAGCAGCCGGCTGTCCGGGAAGATCATTCGGGCCTTGTCGATGAACGCCTCGATGAGGCCCTCGGCGTCCAGCTCGAAGGCCCGCCGGTCCTCCGTCCCGACGACCAGCCGCCCGGCGGCGGCGTACGCATAGCCCGCGTCGACGAAGACCGCATGGGTGGACGGGGTGGTGGCGACCTCCGCGAGCACCCGCGTGAGCAGCTCGTTCGTCCGCTCGATGCCCGCGAGCACGGCGGTGAGGTCGGGTGGGGGGCCGGTGGGCCGCGCGTCGTCGTTCATACGGGCCCATTGTCCGGCCGGTCACTCAGCGCGCACAACCGCTCTCGCTACCCGCCAGTATTTAGACGGCCGAAAAATTTCTTTAGCGTAGGGAATGATTGCAGGGAGCATGTCGTTGTACCCACTGGGAACGCAGGGGCAGCGACGCCCCACGCGTACCCCGTACAACAGCAAAGTTCTCCGCAGGAGGATCAGACGAAGGGAGAAGCCGTTATGCGCTTCGAGATCATGCGCCTGGACGATGTCGACGGCACCGCCGTGGACAGCACCGTCGTGGACGCCGCCTCCGTCAACCGGATCGTGCAGCAGGCCGCCGCAGTCGGCCAGCGCATCTACATCCGCCCAGCCGACACCGCCGCCCGATGACACACGCCGCGTCACACATGCACGCGTGACGTAACGCGTCATGTCCGGCGCACGGAGCGCCCCGCACGAATCACTTCGCGCGGGGCGCTTCGCGTGTCCGGGCTCCGGCGTGGGTCCGATTCCTGTGTCCGAGCCCAGTGTCCGGACCCGGTGCGCGGACCGGCGAGGCCGTCAGCCGCCGCGGACCAGCCGTCAGCCGCCGCGCACCACCTGCATGACGCCGTTGATGATCTGCTGCACCGCGAGCGCGGAGAGCATCATGCCGGCGAGCCGGGTCACCAGCACCACACCGCCGTCCTTGATCACGCGGATGATCACCAGCGAGAAGCGCATCACGACGTAGAGCACCACGTGGATGGCGACGATCGCCGCCCATACCGACAGCTCGGCGCTGAACCCGTCCGCGTGCTGCACCGCCAGGATCACCGAGACGATCGCGCCCGGCCCGGCCAGCAGCGGCATGCCCAGCGGCACCAGCGCCACGTTGACGTCCTTGGTCTGCGTCGGCTGCTCCGACTTGCCGGTCAGCAGGCTGAGCGCGACCAGCAGGAGCAGCAGCCCGCCCGCGATCATCAGCGCGGGCGGCGTGATGTGCAGCCGGCCGAGGATCTGCTCACCGAAGAGGCCGAAGACGGCGATGACGCAGAACGCGACGGTGGCGGCCTGCCAGGCCATCTTGCGCTGCACCTTGGCGGGGCGGCCGGAGCTGAGGGCGAGGAAGATCGGGATGATCCCGGGCGGGTCCATGATCACGAACAGGGTGACGAAGAGGGTGCTGAAGACAGCGAAGTCGAACACGGTGATGGCCTTGCGAGAGGTGGTACGAGAGGCGGTACAAGAGAACGAGTGGTGGACGGTCGGCGGCGGGGGCGGCGAGGAGTGACGGAACAGGAGTTGAGGGGAGGGACGGGAAGGGACGGGGAGGGAGTGCCGGGAAGGGGTTACGGAAGAGGGGTGACGCCGGGCGCGCTCAGGGGGCGCGGGAAGACCCGGGAGGGCGCACGGACGTGTACGCGCCGGTCGTACGAGCCCGCGGGCACAGCAGGCGAGCGCGCCCAGGACGTGCTGGAGCCCAACGAGGCGATCACCCGCCGCGGGTGCTGAGCGCGGTACGGACCGCCCGGCCGGAGCGCGGTACGGGTCAGCCGCCCGCGCCGGGTACGGGGAAGGCGCCGGTCGCGCGGCGCACGATCTCGCCGTAGATCTCGGGGTCGGTGGTGTACTCGCCGAGCGCGACGGTCTTGCGGCTGCCGTGGTAGTCGCTGGAGCCGGTGGTCAGCAGGCCGAGGTCGGCGGCGAGGCCGCGCAGGCGCGCCCGCGCGGCGTCGTCGTGGTCCATGTGGTCCACCTCGACGCCGTCCAGCCCGGCCGCCGCCAGCTCGGCGATGACGCTCTCGGGGACGGTCCGCCCGCGCTTGACCGCCAGCGGGTGCGCGAAGACGGTCACCCCGCCCGCGGCCTTGACCAGGCGTACCGCGTCGAACGGGTCGAGTTCGTGCTTGTCGACGTAGGCCCGGCCGTCGTTGGCGAGCCACTGCGGCGTGAAGGCGTCGGAGACGGTGTCGACCACGCCCAGCTCCACCATCGCGGCGGCGACGTGCGGACGGCCCACCGCACCGTCCCCGGCAATCCGCGCCACCTGCTCCCAGGTGACCGGGACGCCCAGTTCCCGGAGCTTGGCGACCATGCCCTGGGCGCGCGGCACCCGGTCGTCGCGGACCAGTTCCCGTTCGCGGGCGAGTTCGGGCTCGTCGGGGTCGAAGAGGTACGCCAGCATGTGCATGCTCACGCCGCCGATACGGCAGGACAGCTCGGTCCCGGTGACCAGCGTCAGCCCCGCCGGCAGCGCGGCCCTGGCCCCGGCGTACCCGCCCACGGAGTCGTGATCGGTCAGCGCGACGACGTCCAGCCCGGCCGCGGCGGCGTTGCGTACCAGCTCGGCGGGGGTGTCCGTACCGTCGGAAGCAGTGGAGTGGGTGTGCAGGTCGATGCGCACGACGCGGAACTCCAGACTGCTGCGGGGCGGGCCAGGGGGACGTCAGAAGAATACCGGCCACCCGGCAGCCCCTCGAACGCATGCCCGCGCGGGCTCCGTCACACACGGTGCCGGGGCTCTTGGCCGGTGACCGTCCATGTGGCGCGCGATCGCGTTTGCCCATGGGAGAACCGCGGAGCGGGCTGCCCGCTCAGGCGAGCAACCGCGGCGACAGCGCCCCGCACGGCAGCAGGTCCACCTCGGCACCGGCGTCGCGCAGGTCGGTGAGCACCAGCTCGTCGTACAGGAGCAGGCCCGACTCGGCGGGCCAGACGACGGCCCACAGCCACAGCCCGCGCGCCTCCCCCGCGAAGACGGCGCGGTCCTCGGGGGCCCCCGAGACATGCCACAGCGGTGTCGGACGTCCGGCCGCCAGCACCTTCACGTGCGGCGGTTTGTCCACGCACATGTGGGGGCCGGGGTCGGGGCCGTCGATGCCGGCGTAACGCGCGCCGAGGCCGACGCCCAGTTCCTCCGCGATCAGCAGCAGTTCGCCGGGGCCGCCGAGCGGGCCCGGCCCCGAGCAGGCCACGGCGGTGGCGCGGCCGCCGCTGCGGTCGTCGCCCGCGCAGGCCACGCCCGTGAACAGCCAGCCGACGGGCAGCGGCCACGGCATCCACACCGGCACGCAGGCGCGGCGCACGACCACGGCGAGCGCTTCGACGCTGGGCGGGACGACCGGTTGCAGCGGGTGCACGGTGCCGTGCACGCCGCACTGCCAGGAGTCGGCGAAGAGACCGGGCGCCCGCACCCGGCCACCGCACTTCGGGCAACTGGGTTCGCCCCTCATAGAGCCCCACGGTCCTCCGGGCCGGGCGCCGCGTCAAGGACGATCACCCATCCGGAGCCGCGGCCGGGCCTTCACCGCGTTAGTTGTAGCTTGCACTCTTTAGATGAGCTAACTTATTGTGTGTATACAGCAACGTTTCCTCGGGCCCCGGCCCGTTGGAGCGGGAAGCCCACGAGCAGGAAGGGACAGCGGCATGCGGTCAAGCGACACCGGCGGCCACGGCGGCGCCGGAGAGGATCCGTTCGACGAGGGCGGCCGAAGCATCCTGCGCCAGCCGATGGCCGTCTGGGCCACGGCGGGCGCCTCGGTCGTCGCGTTCATGGGCATCGGCCTCGTCGACCCGATCCTCCCCTCGATCGCCAAGGGACTGCACGCCTCCAACAGCCAGGTCTCCCTGCTGTTCACCTCCTACTTCCTGATCACCGCGATCGCGATGCTGGTCACCGGCTTCGTCTCCAGCCGGATCGGCGGCCGCAAGACGCTGCTGGCCGGACTGGCGCTGGTGGTCGTCTTCGCGGCCCTGTCCGGCACGTCCTCCTCGGTGGGCGAACTGGTCGGCTTCCGGGCCGGCTGGGGCCTCGGCAACGCGCTGTTCGTCTCCACCGCGCTCGCCGTCATCGTGGGCGCGGCGCATCCCATAGGGGCATCGCGAAGCGATTCGGCTCGGGGCGGTGGCGAGCGACGGGAGGGCGGAAGCGCCGCGGCGATCCTGCTGTACGAGTCGGCGCTCGGCCTCGGCATGGCCTGCGGGCCGCTGCTCGGCGCGGTCCTCGGCGACATGAAGTGGCGCTACCCCTTCTTCGGCACCGCCGTCCTGATGGCCATCGGCTTCGTCGCGATCACCGCGTTCCTCAAGGAGCAGCCCCGCCCGGCCCGCAAGACGTCCGTACTGGACCCGGTCAAGGCGCTCGGCCACGGCGGCCTGGCCTCCACCGCCGTCTCCGCTTTCTTCTACAACTACGCGTTCTTCACGGTGCTGGCCTTCACGCCGTTCGTGCTGGACATGAGCCCGTACAAGTCCGGCGGTGTGTTCTTCGCCTGGGGCGTGCTGCTCGCCGTCTTCTCCGTGCTGGTGGCGCCGCGCGTCCAGGAGCGCTTCGGGTCGCTGAAGGTGCTGGGCGGCTCGCTGGTGCTGCTCGCCGTGGACCTGCTGGTGCTCGGGTACGGCAACCACACCACCGCCGTCGTCTGCACGATCCTGTCCGGCGCCTTCATCGGCCTGAACAACACCGTCTTCACCGAGCTGGCCCTCGGCGTCTCCGACGCGCCGCGGCCGGTGGCGAGCGCGGGCTACAACTTCGTGCGCTGGTTCGCCGCGGCGGCGGCGCCGTTCCTGGCGCCGAAGATCGAGGAGTGGACCGACGCGCATGTCCCGTTCGTGGTCGCGGCGCTGGCGGCGCTGGTCGGCGCGGCCATCGTGGCCGTACGGCGCCGGGCGCTGACCCTGCGGGCGCACGAGCTGGCGCCGCGGCACGCCACCGAGGACGGGGTGTCCGCCTTCGCCGGCTGACGGGCCTTCAGCACCACGGTACGGTGCGCCGCCCACCCGGGCGGCGCGCCGCACGCCGTCACGCCGCCCGTACGCCGTCACGCCCGCCCGTACGCCGGAGCGCCCGCCCCACGGCACGCCGGTCCTGTCCCTGCCAGCCCCAGGCAGCGCCGATCCTGTAAACCTCCGCCCCGCCCCCGCCCGCGCCGATCCCGTACGGCACCCGCCCTACGCCAGCGAAACCCCCGCACGCAGCGGATCGCGCAGATCCGTCCCGCTCTTGAGCCACCGCTCCTGGAGCGCCTCCGCGCCGTGCACCCGCTTCCAGGCGGCCTCGTTGGGCGTCATCGGCAGCAGCGGCAGGAAGCGGACCGGGTCCAGCGGCTCGTCCAGCTCCAGGTCCTCGATCAGGCCGCCGGACTCCGCGACCAGTACGGATGTGAACGGCGCGCCCGGCCACAGCGGCTCCCCCACGTCCAGTGCCGCGCCCGGCGCCACGATCACGCCCTCGACCTGCGGGGACGCGGCGAGCACGGCGAGCGCGCGGAGCGCCTTGTCGGTGTCGGCGCGGCCGGCCCGCACCGAGAGGACCAGTTCGGCGCGCGGGCCGCGCACCGGGTCGGCCAGTACCGCCGTGGGGTCGGTCATCGGCCGGTCCGACATTCCGAGGGTGACATAGCGCACGAGATCACCGTCCGGGCCGCCGCCGAGGAAGCGCAGCACCTCGATCCGGTCGGTGCCGAGGAAGGTGACGGCGGCGCGCGCGTCCGGCTCGCCCAGGGTCGTACGCAAACGGGCTTCGACCAGCTCAAGAACGTCAGACATGCCGCGAGCATAGGCCGGGGCGCGGGCCCGGCCGCCGCCGCCCGGCGAACGGGCGTACGCGTCGCCGGGACGTGCGCGGGGGCGTTCGTATGGAACGGGCAAAGGCGCGCCGGATCGGTTCCGACGGCTGATAGCCTTGCCGTCTGGTCAGGGAATGACGTTCGTCCCCCAGCGGGGACCGGCCGGAGGAGGTGGGGCTGCGGTGGATCCAAGTCGACCGTGCAGTACCGACAGTTCTCCCGTCATCTCCCCGCGCGCCCAGCGGCTTTCTTGATCCAGGGGCTTCCGTACCCCCGCCGCCCGCGGTGAAACCCGCGAAGTGCCTTCGCGCCGGAAGCAGATGACGGAAGAGCGCCTTCGACTCTCGTTTCCGTGTTTTCTGCGAACTGCCGTCAGACCTGCGCACGGAGCGCCGCCCGCTTTGCGGACGTATGGCCAGCGCCGACGCGTACGTCCACGTTCCGGGCAGCGTTACGCCGCGCGCCCGCGGCTGGCGGCCGGCCCGTGAAGGAGCCTGCCCATGTCGATGATCCGCGACCTGCGTGCCGCCGTCCGCCCGTCCCGGCGGCGCGAGGACTCCCCGTCGTACAAGTACGAGGCCGGCCCCCGCCAGGCCGCCCACGCCAACAGCGCCATCGTGGACTGCGGCGTCTACCGCGACGGCCGGCGCGTCAGCGACCACGTCACCCCGTCCCAGGCGATGACCTCCGTCCGCGCCGACGGCGGCTTCGCGTGGATCGGGCTGCACGAGCCCACCGAAGCGGAATTCGCCGAGATCGCGCGGGAGTTCGGGCTGCACCCGCTGGCGGTGGAGGACGCCGTCCACGCCCACCAGCGGCCCAAGCTGGAGCGCTACGACGACACCCTGTTCACCGTCTTCAAGACGGTCCACTACGTGGAGCACGCGGAGCTGACCGCCACCAGCGAGGTGGTGGAGACCGGCGAGGTGATGTGCTTCACCGGCCGGGACTTCATCGTGACCGTGCGGCACGGCGGCCAGGGCTCGCTGCGCGCGCTGCGCCACCGCCTCCAGGACGACCCCGAGCTGCTCGGCAAGGGCCCCTCCGCGGTGCTGCACGCCATCGCCGACCAGGTCGTGGACGGCTACATCGCGGTGGCCGGGGCGATGCAGGACGACATCGACGAGGTGGAGATCGACGTCTTCAGCTCCGGGTCGGACGGCAAGGGCACGGGCGGCAAGGGCTCGGCGAAGGGCGGCGACGCCGGGCGGATCTACCAACTCAAGCGCGAGGTACTGGAGTTCAAGCGGGCCGTGTCGCCGCTGCTGCGGCCGATGCAGGTGCTCAGCGAGCGGCCGATGCGGCTGATCGACACCGACATCCAGAAGTACTTCCGGGACGTGGCCGACCACCTGGCCCGGGTCACCGAGCAGGTGCTCTCCTTCGACGACCTGCTCAACTCGATCCTCCAGGCCAACCTGGCGCAGGCGACGGTGGCGCAGAACGAGGACATGCGCAAGATCACCTCATGGGCGGCGATCTTCGCGGTGCCCACGATGATCGCCGGGATCTACGGCATGAACTTCGAGTACATGCCCGAGCTGAAGTGGAAGTACGGCTACCCGCTCGTCCTCCTGGTCACGGTCGCCATCTGCTTCGGCATCCACCGCGGCTTCAAGCGCAACGGCTGGCTGTGACGCCCGGCGGTCCGGGCGGCCCGCCCGGACCCCGTCGACCCCATTAGGCTGGCCCCATGACGGAGACCGTGTCACAGGCGCTGCTGGACCGCGCGCTCATCGAAGAGGCCACGAAGAAGTCCGGCCTCATCTGGGTACAGGGCGCGAGCGGCCCGGCGCGGGCGCTGTGGCACGTCTGGCACGACGGCGCCGCGTGCGTCGTCGGCACCGCCTCCGGCCGTGCGGACCGGGCCGCCGACCCCGCCGACGAGCAGCCGCTGCACGACCTCGGCCTGGTGGACGGCGGCACCGCGACCGTCACCGTACGCAGCAAGGACAAGGGCGGCCGGCTGGTCAGCTGGCAGGCCCGGGTCGGCGAGCTGGCCCCGGACGGCGAGGCGTGGCAGGCCGCCGTGGAGGACCTCAAGGGCAAGCGGCTGAACGCGCCGGACGCGGAGACGATGCCGGAGCGCTGGGCACGCGAATGCCGCGTCCTGAAGCTGACCCCGGTCGCGGAGGCCGCGGCCCACACGGATTTCGACGGCTCCTCCCAGGCGGCCACGCCCCTCCCCACCCCGGCCACCACACGTCAGCCGATCCCCGCGGCCCTTCCGAAGCTTCTCCGGAGGAAGCGGAAGGGGTGAGGGCCGGCGGGCCCCCTGGCCCGGGCTTGCGGCGCCCGGCTGATCCGGAGGACGACGTCCGGCTGTTCCGGAAGATCCGCCCTAGTCGCCGATCGTGATCGACTTGCCGTAGTCGATCACTTGGCCCGCCTCCGGCGCCCGCAGGTCCACCGGCTTGTCCCAGTCGGTGAGCCGCACCTCCCCGGCGCCGCCCGCGCGGCGCAGCCGCAGCGGGTACGGCTTGCCTTCGAGGGAGACGTCGAGCGTGCCGCCGGAACCCTGGGCGGCGGCGATGCGGATGGAGCGGGTGCCGTCGACGGTGCCGCGCTCGCCGGTGGTCAGCTTGCCGTGCAGGCCCAGCAGGCTGCTCAGGAGCGTGCTCTTGTCCGTGAAGCCGCTGAAGCGCTGGTAGACCGGGTCGGAGGCGGGCACCTTCACGTACTTGCCGATGAGCTTGGAGGCGGCCGTCCCGTCGCTCTTCGACGGGTCGGCGCTCTTCTCGCGCTCCCAGAAGCCGGCGTCCGCCTTCAGGTACAGCGCGTCGCCGACCCGCAGCAGCTGGAAGGTGGCGGCCTTGGTGGACAGCTGGCCCTGGGCGCCGTTCCGCCCGAGCCGCATGTCGAACTTGTACGTACGGCCCTGGCTGACCAGGTTGCCGGCCAGCCGTACCGTTCCGGCACCGCGGGCGGCCGTCTGCGCCTTGGTCTGGATCTGGTCGGCGGGCAGCTTGCCGACCCCGTTCGTGCCGGCGTCCGGGTCCTCGGCCGCACAGCCCGCCAGCACCCCGGCGAGCACCGCGCACACCGCCGCCGTCAGCGCCGCCCCGCGCCTGCGGTGCGGTACGGCCGGGCGGCGGGAGCAGGCCCGGGCGGGGCCTGCCGGGGGGAATGTGGTCACGACGGCTCTGCTTCCTGGTGCGGATGACCTCGGCGGCAGTACGGCAGCGTACCCGGGGCGGGCACGCCGTACGGCGGAGTACGTGGTGGACACCGTACGGCCCTTCCCACCCGGGCGGCACCGGCCGGTGCACGTTAGCCTGAATTCGGATCAAGGCTCCGCGGGAGGCTTCACCTGCGGCGAAGCGGCAACACGTAACGCGAGGCAGGAACGGGCGCGACCGTGGCGACGCGGCGGCCCGGACACGGCGGCGGCGGAACGGAAGCGGAGGCACTCGGCATGGCGGTGGTCACCCCCCGGGTGTTCGTCTCGCACCTCTCGGGCATCGCCGTCTTCGACCCCAACGGCGACCAGGTCGGCCGGGTACGCGACCTGGTGGCGCTGCTGCGGGTCGGCGGCCGGCCGCCCCGGCTGCTGGGCCTGGTCGTCGAGGTGATCAGCCGGCGCCGGATCTTCCTGCCGATGACCCGGGTGACGGGTGTGGAGTCCGGCCAGGTCATCACCACCGGCGTGGTCAACATGCGGCGCTTCGAACAGCGCGCCTCGGAGACGCTGGTCCTCGGCGAGCTGCTGGACCGCCGGGTGCGCCTGGTCGAGACGGGCGAGGAGGCCACCGTCCTCGACATCGGCATCACCCAGCTGCCGGCCCGCCGCGACTGGGAGATCGAGAAGGTCTTCGTGCGGAAGGGGAAGGGCGGGGCGCTGCGTCGCAAGGGAGAGGTGCTGACGGTCGAGTGGTCGGCGGTCACCGGTTTCTCGCTGGAGGAGCACGGGCAGGGCGCGGAGAACCTGCTCGCCACCTTCGACCAGCTGCGCCCGGCCGACCTGGCGAGCGCCCTGCACCACCTGACGCCGAAGCGGCGCGGCGAGGTGGCGGCCGCGCTGGACGACGCCCGGCTGGCGGACGTCCTGGAGGAGCTGCCGGAGGACGACCGGGTCGAGATCATGGGCAAGCTCGCGGAGGAGCGGGCCGCCGACGTCCTGGAGGCGATGGACCCGGACGACGCCGCCGACCTGCTCTCCGAGCTGCCGGAGGAGGAGAAGGAACGTTTGCTCGGTCTGATGCGGCCGGACGACGCGGCGGACGTACGGCGCCTGATGGCGTACGAGGAGCGCACCGCGGGCGGCCTGATGACGACCGAGCCGATCGTGCTGCGGCCGGACGCGACGATCGCGGACGCGCTGGCCCGGGTGCGCGACCCGGACCTCTCGCCGTCACTGGCCGCGCAGGTGTACGTGTGCCGGCCGCCGGACGAGACGCCGACCGGCAAGTACCTGGGCCTGGTGCACTTCCAGCGGCTGCTGCGCGACCCGCCGTTCACGCTCGTCAGCTCCGTCGCCGACACCGACCTGCCACCGCTTCCGCCGGACACCCCGCTGAACGACGTGACCAGCTATCTGGCCACCTACAACATGGTCGCGGCGCCCGTCGTGGACGAGAGCGGCTCCCTGCTGGGCGCGGTGACCGTCGACGACGTACTGGACCACCTGCTGCCCGAGGACTGGCGCGAGGCGGAGATGCACGGCCCGCCCGGCGCAGCGGCGGACCGGGAGGGAGAGCCGGACGATGGGCGCTGAGGAACGGGACGGTGTCAAGGAGCGCGCGCGGGCGCTGAGCGCGACGCCCGGGTCCGGAGTGGGCGGCGGGCGCCCCCGCGTGCGCCTGGACCAGCCGCGCGCGCCGCGCCGCAGCCTGCTGCCGGAGTACGACCCGGAGGCGTTCGGGCGGCTGTCGGAGAAGATCGCCCGCTTCCTGGGGACCGGCCGCTTCATCGTCTGGATGACGGTGATCATCGTGGTGTGGATCATCTGGAACGTCGCCGCGCCCGACCATCTGCGCTTCGACAAGTACCCGTTCATCTTCCTGACGCTGATGCTCTCGCTCCAGGCGTCCTACGCGGCCCCGCTGATCCTGCTCGCGCAGAACCGGCAGGACGACCGGGACCGGGTCACCCGCGAACAGGACCGCAAGCAGAACGAGCGCGCCATCGCCGACACCGAGTACCTGACCCGGGAGATCGCGGCGCTCCGGCTGGGCCTGGGCGAGGTGGCCACCCGCGACTGGATCCGCTCCGAACTCCAGGACGTGCTCAAGGAGCTGGAGCTGCGTCAGCTGGTGGACGCGGAGAGCGAGGGGGAGTACCGGCGGCGGGAGTAGCCGGGGGCGGGCCGAGGAGGGGACCGGCACGCCGGGAGTGACGAACACGACCGCCGACCGGCCTTTCCGGAGGCCCCCTCAAGCGCCGTACCCTTGGCACATGGCTACCGACACGCCCCGAAGCGCAGCGCCCAGCGAGGACGCGGTCCGCGCCGCGCTCGCCACGGTGAACGACCCCGAGATCCACCGCCCCATCACCGACCTCGGCATGGTCAAATCGGTGGAGATCGCGGCGGACGGCACGGTCGCGGTGGCGGTCTATCTGACGGTCGCGGGCTGCCCGATGCGCGAGACGATCACCGCGAACGTGCGGGACGCCGTGACGCGCGTCGAGGGCGTCACCGGCGTCCAGGTCGAGCTGGACGTGATGAGCGACGAGCAGCGCAAGGAGCTGGCCTCCGCGCTGCGCGGCGGCACCGCCGAGCGCGAGGTGCCGTTCGCCAAGCCCGGCTCGCTGACCCGGGTGTACGCGGTCGCCTCCGGCAAGGGCGGCGTCGGCAAGTCCTCGGTGACGGTCAACCTGGCCGCGGCGATGGCCGCCGACGGCCTGAAGGTCGGTGTGGTGGACGCCGACATCTACGGCCACTCGGTGCCCCGGATGCTGGGCGCGGACGGCCGGCCCACCCAGGTCGAGAACATGATCATGCCGCCGTCGGCCAACGGCGTGAAGGTCATCTCCATCGGCATGTTCACCCCGGGCAACGCCCCGGTGGTCTGGCGCGGCCCGATGCTGCACCGCGCGCTCCAGCAGTTCCTGGCCGACGTGTACTGGGGCGACCTGGACGTGCTGCTGCTCGACCTGCCCCCGGGCACCGGTGACATCGCCATCTCGGTGGCGCAGCTGATCCCGAACGCGGAGATCCTGGTCGTCACCACCCCGCAGCAGGCCGCGGCGGAGGTCGCCGAGCGGGCCGGCTCCATCGCCGTACAGACCCACCAGAAGATCGTCGGCGTGGTGGAGAACATGTCCGGGCTGCCCTGCCCGCACTGTGACGAGATGGTGGACGTGTTCGGCACCGGCGGCGGCGAGCGGGTCGCCGAGGGCCTGACGAAGACGACCGGCACACAGGTGCCGGTGCTGGGCGCCATCCCGATCGACGTCCGGCTGCGCGAGGGCGGCGACGAGGGCAGGCCGGTGGTGCTGACCGATCCGGAGTCCCCCGCCGGCGCGGCGATCCGCGCCATCGCGGGCAAGCTGGGCGGCCGGCAGCGCGGCCTGGCGGGCATGTCGCTGGGCATCACGCCGCGCAACAAGTTCTGAGCCGGTCCGGGCGCCGCGCGACGCGGTGGCCGGAACGCGCGGAGGGGCGGGCCCGACGGGCTCGCCCCTTCTCGGTGCTGCCGTCCGGGCCGGCCGGGCCGGTCTCCGGCCGCTCGGGTGGCCTCCGGCCCCGCCCTCAGTCCGCGGTCACGCCCTCCGCGGGCACGTCGTCCGCCCGCGCGTCCTCCCTGGCCGCGCCGCGCCTGCCGTGCTCGTACACGCTCAGGTCCTTGACCACGGCGAAGCCCAGCCCGTACGCGCTCATCCCGCGCCCGTACGCCCCGATGTGCACGCCCCCGGGGCCGTCACCGGCCGAGCCGGCCAGCACCCAGCCGTACTCCGACTCGCGGTAGCGGAACGGTGTCGGCACGCCGTCCACCGGCAGCGTCAGCGCGCTCCAGCCCTCGCCGCCGAGGTCGTCGGCCAGCTCCCAGGCGAGCATCGTCTGCTGGTCCAGCCAGTCCTGGCGCAGCGAGCGGTCCATCTGCGTCGGCCACGTACGGGAGAGCAGGCCCGACCCGGCGAGCCAGGCCGCCGTGGCGACGGAGGTGGCCTCCAGGACTCCCGTGCCGTCGGCGCTGCGCCGCACCGGCCGGCTCGCGACGGTCACCACGATCGCGAAGCGTTCCGCGTCCGGCGCGGTCTCCACCCTTATGGTGGGTTCCTGGCCGTGGCCGGTGGCGCCGTGCTCGACCGTGCCGTCCGCCGCCGCGCCGACCTGCATCAGCCAGCGGGGGCCGGTGAACGCCTCGTCGAGTCCGTACCACGGGAACGCGGCCATCAGATAGCCGTCCACCTTGCGCGCGGCGTCGGCGGTGACCGCCTGCACTCCTGCCCGACCCGTCGTCTCCATCTGCGCGGAGCCTCCTAGTTGCCCAATGTCGTGGGCGGCCCGCCCCCCTCAGGCGACCTCACCCCGGACACGGGGAGCATAGTCAACCCGGTCGGCACCAGCAGGCATAAGGCTTGCATAAGACGAGTCAGGTGGCATCAGGGTCGAACGGCGGGCGCTCGCCCGGCGAGGACTTCGCGCCCTTCTTGAACAGGTCGGGCGCCGCGGACCCGCCGCCGGAGCCCGTGTCCGGCCCGCCCTTGTCGAAGCTCACCCGGGACGCGGACCCCCGGTCGGCGGAGGAGGCGCTGTCGGTGCCGTGCACGGCGTCCGTGACCTCGGCCATCTCCTTCTTCAGGTCGAAGCCGTTACGGATCTCCTGAAGGCCGTACTGGTCGTTCTCCAGCACGTGCTTGCGCACGAAGTTGCGCGGCTTGAGGTCCTCGAACTCGAAGTCCTTGAACTCCGGCCCCAGCTCGCTGCGGATGTCCTCCTTGGCGTTGTCCGAGAACGCCCGCACCTTGCGCACGAACCCCATGACATCCGAGATCACCTTGGGCAGCTTGTCCGGCCCGAAGATCAGAACCGCAAGGATCACGAGCGCGACCAGCTCTAGGGGTCCTATGTCGAAGAACACCTTGCAGCTCCTTGGGGTAATCCGCGGCCTACCGGGACCTGAGGGTCGAGGGGGACATGTCCGGCCTATGGGCCAGGCCGCCTATCACGGTACCTGGCCCCGGGCGTCCGGCGGGAGTCGCCCGCCCCAACACCGCGCAAACGCTCCCGGCGGGTGCCCGGGGCCGCGCTCATTCCTGGCTGGAGGCGCCCAGCGTGAGCTGCGCGGTCTGCTCCCTGCCGTCCCGGCGCAGGGTCAGCGTGAGCCGGTCGCCCGGCCGGTGGCTGCGGATCTTGATGATCAGCTCCTCGCCGCTGTGCACGGGCTGCCCGTCCACCTTGGTGATCACGTCGCGTGGCTGGATGCCCGCCTTGGCGCCCGGGCCGCCGGGGGTGACGGGGGCCCCGCCGTCCTTGCTCTTGGAGCTGACCCGCGCGCCGTCGCCCGCGTACTCCATCTCCAGCGTGACCCCGATCACCGGGTGCATGACCTTGCCCTTGTTGATCAGCTGTTCGGCCACCCACTTGCCCTGGTTGATCGGTATGGCGAAGCCCAGGCCGATGCTGCCGCCCTGGCCGCCGCCCTCCAGGCCGCCGCCGGAGTTGCCGGCCGCGCGGATGGCGCTGTTGATGCCGATCACCCGGGCCCGGGAGTCGACGAGCGGGCCGCCGGAGTTGCCCGGGTTGATCGGGGCGTCGGTCTGCAGGGCGTCCACGTACGAGACGTCGCTGCCGTCGCCCTTCTTGCCGCCCGCGGTGATGGGCCGCTGCTTGGCGCTGATGATGCCCGCGGTCACCGTGTTGGCCAGGTCGTACGGGGCGCCGATGGCCACGACCGGGTCGCCGACCCGTACGGAGTCGGAGTCGCCGAGGGCCAGCGGGCGCAGCCCGGAGACGCCCTGGACCTGCACGACGGCCAGGTCGTAGCCGCCGTCCCGGCCGATGACCTTGGCCTTGGCGGTCTCGCCGCCGCTGAAGGAGACCGATATCTCGCCGCCGGTGCCGGCCGGCTCGACGACATGGTTGTTGGTGAGGATGTGGCCCTGCTTGTCGAGGACGAAGCCGGTGCCGGTGCCCTGCTCGGCGTTGCCGCGGACGTGCAGGGTGACCACGCTAGGCAGGGCCGCCTGAGCGATGCCGGCGACGCTGTCCGGCTTGCGGCCGCCGCCCTGGTCGCCGGTGTCCTGCGGCAGCTCGATGGAGCCCAGGCCGCCGTTGCGCTCGATGTACGCGCCGACGCCGCCGCCGACGCCGCCCGCCAGCAGCGCCAGCGCGACCGCTCCGGCGGCCAGCGCGCCGCGGCGGCTGCGCCGGGGAGGCGCCGGGGGCGGGGGCGGCGTGCCCAGCGGCATCGCCGCGCCGTGCTGCGGCGTGCGCCACGGGTCGTACTGCTGCCAGTGGCCCGTCGCCCCGCCCTGCTGGTGCATCCCCGGCGGCGGTACGGGCGGCGGCCCCGGGTGGGTCCCGCTATGCGCCTCGGGCGGGAGCGGCGCACCGGACGCGTCGTGCGCCACGGCGGGCAGCCGCGCGCCGTCGCCCTTGGCGAGCACGGTGGTGTCCGTGCCGGAGGACGGGGTGGCCGCGGGATCGTACGGGGCGGCCGTGGCGTGCGCGGAAGGGTCGTGCGCGGTCGGCTCGGCCTGCGGCATCGGCGTACGGACGGAGTCGGCGTACGGCTGGGGCTGGGCCGCCGCCGGGGCCGCGGCAGGCTGCGGCTGGGCCGGGTACGGCTGCTGGGGCGGTACGGGCGCGGCGGTGCCGTGGGCCGGGGTGGCCGTCGGGCGCTGCACCGGCGGCGCGGGTGCCCAGGGCCCGGGGTCGCCGTACGGAGGCGTGCCGTACGGGTCCTGGGGGTGCAGCGGCTGCCGCGGCGGGGCGGACGGCGGCGCGGGGACCCGGTCGGCCGGCGGCGGTACGTCGGAGGGCGCGCCGGAGGCGGCCGGTCCCGATGCCGCGCCAGGGCCGGACGCACCGCCCGGTGCGGGCGCATCACCCGACGTCACATCATCCCCCGAAGCCCCGGGCACCTCACCGCTTCCGCCCCCAGCCCCCGCCGGGAACTCCCGCGTCGGGGCGTCCCGTTCGGGACCCGGCGCCGCGTCACCGGGCACGGCCCCGGAGTCCGCCGCCGGATGCGCGGGCCGCTGCCCCGGCCGGCTCCACCAGTTCCGCTTCGGCCCGGCGGCCGTCCCCTCGTCCATGATCTCCCCACCGATTCGCCCGCTGTGTCACGCGGGCATCGCCACCTCACCGGCGGCGCGTCCGGCAAGAGCCCGGCGAAAAGCGCCACCCGGACAGCGATTCAACCAGGTCCGCGCGGCCGCGCGCAGGGTCCGGTCAGCGCGGGGCGGGGCGGTGGGCGGTCAGCGCCTCCCGGGAGGCGGGGGCGGGCGGTCCGAAGGCCCCGGCCAGGGGGCGCCCGGCGTCCGCGGACGGCGACGGCGGGCCTTCGGCACGGGCGCCGGGCGGCGGGGACGCGACGGCCGGTGCGAGGTACGGCAGGCTCTGACCGCTCAGCACCGTCAGGGCGGAGCGGCCGTCGGACGGCCGGACGGGCAGCGGTGGGGCGGGGCGCGCGGCCGCCGGCGCGGACGGCCCGGTCAGCCCCAGTGAGCTGGGCGCCGGCTCCGCGGTGATGCCCGCGACCGGGAGCGTACGGGACCAGGGGGTGCCGGTGGCGGACATCGGCGCGCCCTGGCCCGGGCCGGGCCGGCCGTAGAGGCCCGGGGTGGCGCTGAGCGGTGTCGTCTGGCTGCCCGTACCGTCCGTACGGCCGCCAGGGGTGTCGACCGCGGCCTCCAGCGGCAGCGCGCCGCCGAGCGCGAACGCCGCCAGCGAGACCGCGCCGGCCGCCGCGGCGGCGAACCGGCGGCGCTGCGGCGCGGACCGCTCCGCCTCGTGGATACGGAACCCCCGCGAGCGCGGCTGCCGCGGCACCGCGCCGATGGCGTGGGCGCCGGACGGGGCGTAGCGGATCGAGCCGCCGCGCGCCTCGAAGTCGCCGCCCGCGGCGAGGTCACCGCCGAACGCGCCGCCGCCGAGGCCGCCGCGGCCCAGCCGCCTTCCATAGCCGTCGGCATCACCTCCGGGCAGGCCCTGGAGACGCGCCAGCAGCCCCTCGGAGGGTCCGGGGGGCGCGGTTTCCGCGAAGACGTTCTTCAGCTGTCGCTGGTCGTCGGCCTCCGCCTTGCACTTTCCACACGTAGCGAGATGCGCGAGCACCCGCTCGCGCGCGTCATGCCCCAACTCCCCGTCGACCAGAGCCGCGAGGCGGTCGCCGAGATGATGCTCGGCGGGGGACGGACCGCCTGTACCGCTCACGCGATTCCGACCTCCCCTGTAGTGAGCGAAGTGAGCGTCCGCTGTTCGCGCTCGCGCTCCTCGGCGCGGGCGGCCGGGGAGCGGTGCTTGAGCGCCTTGCGCAGGTGGGAGCGGCCGCGGTGGATCCGGCTGCGGACCGTGCCCAGCTTGACGCCAAGGGTGGCGGCGATCTCCTCGTACGACAGGCCCTCGATGTCGCAGAGCACCACGGCGGCGCGGAACTCGGGCGCGAGGGTGTCCAGCGCCTGCTGCACGTCGGCGTCGAAGTGGGTGTCGTTGAAGTGCTGCTGCGGGGAGGGCTCGCGGCTGGGGAGCCGCTCGGCCGCGTCGTCGCCGAGCGCGTCGAAGCGGATGCGCTGGCGGCGGCGGACCATGTCCAGGAAGAGGTTGGTCGTGATGCGGTGCAGCCAGCCCTCGAAGGTGCCGGGGGTGTACGTCGACAGCGAGCGGAAGACGCGGACGAACACCTCCTGCGTCAGGTCCTCGGCGTCGTGCTGGTTGCCGGTGAGGCGGTAGGCGAGCCGGTAGACACGGGTGCTGTGGGTGCTGACGATCTCCTCCCAGCTGGGCGGGGACCAGACCTGCGCGTCCGCTTCGGCGGCGAAGGTCGCTGTCGTAGCGGTGTCGGCGGCCCCTGCCCGGCCCTTGAGGCCGTGGGAGCGGGAACGGTCAGCGGTGTCTGTCACGGATTTCGGCTCGACGGCCGACCGCCTGAAGCGCCTGCGCGCCCATCGGTCACCCGTCGCAGCCGCACCTCCCCTGGTGGCTCTGGTGGTGTCCAGTAGAGCCCCTACCATATCCACCTCGCCCGTTAGCTCCGGATAAGCAGATTTGACCTGCTTTTGGTCTGGCTTCGTGTCATCCCGCACATCTCGCTGGGTCTTCACCGACGCATCCCCCCTGCAGTGCCTCAACGCCCGGTCCCATCTGCGGGTTCCCGCACGCAGCGGATACAGTCACGGTTGCGTCAACTACGGGGACAGGAGAGGGCCATTACCGGCAACCGGCAGACGAGCTTGGCATTCGCCGAGGCGTACGGCGCCGGGACCATCGACGACAAGGCCGACGCCGCCCTGCACTGGTCCCGCGAGCGCGCGCGGGAGGCGGGCATCCGCGCGGTCTCCACGGGCACCGGCACCGCCCTGCGCCTGCTGGCCGCGACGGCGGACGCCAAGGCGGTCGCCGAGATCGGCACCGGCACCGGAGTGTCGGGTATCTACCTTTTGCACGGTATGCGGCCGGACGGCGTCCTGACGACGGTCGATCTGGAACCGGAACGGCAGCAGTTCGCGAAGCAGGCGTTCCGGGAGGCGGGCTTCGCCGGCAACCGCGCGCGCTTCATCCCCGGCCGCGCCCTGGACGTCCTGCCCCGGCTCGCGGACGGCGGCTACGACCTCGTCTTCTGCGACGGCGACCGCATGGAGTGCCTCGACTACCTCGCTGAATCGTTGCGGCTGCTGCGCCCCGGCGGCCTGGTCTGCTTCGAGGGCGTCTTCGCCGACGGCCGTACCGTCGACTCCGCGGCCCAGCCCGCCGAGGTGCTGCACCTGCGGGAGCTGCTGCGGACGCTGCGCGAGAGCGACGCGCTGGTCTCGTCCCTGCTGCCGGTGGGCGACGGGCTGCTGTGCGCGGTCAAGCGCGGATGATCACGGGCGGGCGGCGGGCGGGCGGCGCCCTGGAACGAAAACGGCCCCGGCAGGCGTCGCGCATGCGCGCGAGCACCGGCCGGGGCCCGGGTATTCGGCTGGGGGTCCAGGGGTCAGCCCCGGGAAACCGCAGCATCAGGGCGGCTGCCCTGTCAGACGGTGACCTTTTCCAGGGCCTCGCCCAGGGCCTTGGCTTCGTCGGGAGTCAGCTCGACGACGAGTCGACCGCCGCCTTCGAGCGGAACGCGCATGACGATGCCCCGCCCCTCCTTGGTCACCTCGAGCGGGCCGTCGCCCGTCCGCGGCTTCATGGCCGCCATGCTCGTTCCCCTTCCTGAAACCAGCTCACGCAGCCGACAACCCAGGTGTCACCGGCATCGAACACATTGCTTCCAGGCCATTATCCCGCATCGCACGACCCGATGACCAACATCGGGGAGCATCCCTTCGGCAACGCGCTCTCGCAAAACCACCCAATTCGGGGAGTGGGCTGCGATACTTCGCCATCGACCGGTGTCCGGTCCCGGCCGGTTGTTTGACGTACGTCACATGACGGGCGCCGATGATCTCCGGCATCCTGAGCGACGGCTGCCACAGCCGGGCAGCCCGAGCCGCGACGGAGGGACCCCTCACCATGGCCGACACCGTGCTCTACGACGTCACCGACGGCGTCGGGACGATCACCCTCAACCGTCCCGACGCGATGAACGCGATGAACACGGAGGCCAAGGCCGCCCTGCGGGACACGCTGCGGGAGGCCGCCGCCGACCCGGCCGTACGGGCCGTCCTGCTGACCGCCACCGGGCGGGCCTTCTGCGTGGGACAGGACCTCAAGGAGCACGTCGGGCTGCTGGCCGAGGACCGCGCGACCGGCTCCGGGCAGACCATGAGCACCGTGCGCGAGCACTACAACCCCATCGTCACGGCGCTCGCCGGGATGCCGAAGCCGGTGGTGGCGGGGGTGAACGGGGTCGCGGCGGGCGCCGGCGCCGGCTTCGCGCTGGCCGCCGACTTCCGGGTGGTCGCCGACACCGCCTCCTTCAACACCTCCTTCGCGGGCGTCGCGCTCACCGCCGACTCCGGGATCTCCTGGACGCTGCCCCGCCTCGTCGGCCACGGCCGCGCCGCCGACCTGCTGCTCTTCCCGCGCAGCATCACCGCCCAGGAGGCCTACGGCCTGGGCATCGCCAACAAGGTCGTCCCGGCGGCGGACTTGGCGGCCGAGGCGGCGGCGGTGGCGCGCACGCTGGCCGCGGGGCCGACCGCCGCCTACGCCGCGATCAAGGAGTCCCTGGCGTACGGGGCCGCGCACACCCTCACCGAGACGCTCGCCAAGGAGGAGGAACTCCAGACGCGGGCCGGCGCCTCGGAAGATCACCACATCGCGGTGGAGGCCTTCGTGAAGAAGGAGAAGCCGCGCTTCCTGGGGCGCTAGCCGGGAGAAACCCCGGGCCCGGCAGCCCGGCCGGACCGCGGTTCCCGTACGGCCCGGCCGGACGCCCGCCGCCCGGCCGGGTCATGGCACGGGCTCTCAGCCCACCGCCGCCGCCTCCACCGCGTCCCGCACATGGCAGTCCGCGAGGTGGTCGTTGACCAGGCCGCACGCCTGCATGGTGGCGTACGCCGTGGTGGGGCCGACGAAGCGGAAACCGCGCTTCTTCAGATCCTTGGCCAGCGCCGTGGACTCCGGGGTGACCGGCGCGACGTCGGCGAGGGTGCGCGGCGCGGGCCGGGCGGCGCGCTCGGGAGCGTACGACCAGATCACCCGGTCCAGCTCGCCCGGGGCCAGTCCGGCCGCCACCCGGGCGTTGTTGATCACCGCATGGATCTTGGCGCGGTTGCGCACGATCCGGGGGTCGGTGAGCAGCCGCTCGGCATCCGCCTCGGTGAACCGGGCGACCGCCTCGATCCGGAAGTCCGCGAACGCGGCCCGGAAGCCCTCGCGGCGGCGCAGGATCGTGATCCAGGACAGCCCGGACTGGAACGCCTCCAGGCTCATCCGCTCGAACAGCGCGTCGTCGCCGTGGACCGGCAGGCCCCACTCGGTGTCGTGGTACGTGCGGTAGTCGGCCATCTTCTCCGACTCCATGCCCCAGGGGCAGCGCGGCACCCCGTCCGGGGCCGTGATCACTGAAGTCATCGGGTGGTCTTCCCCTCTTCCTCGTCCCCGGACGCCGGGGCCTCCCCCTGGGCCGGCCGCTCCCCGGACGGGCCGGCGGGCCCGCCCTCGACCAGGCCGGGCGCGCCCATCGCCGCGGCGTGCGCCCCCGCGAGGGCGGACTCCAGCTCGGCGATCCGCGCGTCCCGCTCGGCCAGCTCGGCGCCGAGCCGGTCCAGGACGTCGTCGACGTCGTTCATCCGGTAGCCGCGCACGCACACCGCCAGGCGCAGCGCCTCCACGTCGGCCCGGGAGGCGGGCCGGTCGGCGGGCAGCGGGTCGTACAGCCGGTCCGGCGCGGCCTCGCCGAGACCGCCTTGCGCACCGCCGCCGACCACGGCGAGCGTGACCGCGGCGACCACCGCGACCATCGCGATCAGCAGGAACCAGAACACGACCATCTCCCCGAACTATGTGTTGCCCCTGATCGTGCCATGCGGGTGTGACGGTTAGGGTCGCTGCCGGACCACGAAGAGGGAGAAGCGATGCTGCGGCTGGGCCATCGGGAATTCACTGCGCACGAACCGGTGATCATGGCGATCGTGAACAGGACCCCGGACTCCTTCTACGACCAGGGGGCCACCTTCAGCGACGAGCCCGCGCTCGCCCGGGTGGAGCAGGCGGTGGCCGAGGGCGCCGCGATCATCGACATCGGCGGGGTCAAGGCGGGACCGGGCGCGGAGGTCAGCGCCGAGGAGGAGGCCCGGCGCACGGTCGGCTTCGTGGCCGAGGTGCGCCGGCGCCACCCGGACGTGGTGATCAGCGTGGACACCTGGCGGCACGACGTGGCCGAGGCGGTCTGCGAGGCCGGCGCCGATGTGCTGAACGACGCCTGGGGCGGGGTGGACCCGAAGCTGGCCGAGGTCGCGGCCCGCTACGGCGCCGGCCTGGTGTGCACCCATGCGGGTGGTGTGCAGCCGCGGACCCGCCCGCACCGGGTGGCGTACGAGGACGTGATGGCGGACATCCTCCGGGTGACGCTGGGCCTGGCCGAGCGCGCGGTGGAGCTGGGCGTCCGCCGGGACGCGATCATGATCGACCCGGGGCACGACTTCGGGAAGAACACCCGGCACAGCCTGGAGGCGACGCGCCGGCTCGGCGAGATGACCGCCGCCGTCCCCGGCGACCTCGGCTTCGACCGGGCGGGGAACACCCCGTTCCCGGTGCTGGTCTCGCTGTCGAACAAGGACTTCGTCGGCGAGACGCTGGACAAGCCGGTCAAGGAGCGGCTGCTCGGCACGCTGGCGACGACCGCGGTGTCGGCGTGGCTGGGCGCGCAGGTCTACCGCGTCCACGAGGTCGCCGAGACCCGGCAGGTGCTGGAGATGGTGGCCTCGATCGCCGGACACCGGCCCCCGGCGGTGGCCCGCCGGGGACTCGCCTGACCCGTACGGGCGTGTCGCCCGTACGGCTACTTCCCGGTCTCCTTGGAGACCAGCGCGACCGCCTCTTCCACGTCGTCGGTGACGTGGAAGAGCAGCAGGTCGTGCTCGGAGGCCTTGCCCTGGGCGACGACCGTGTCGCGGAGCCAGTCGACCAGGCCGCTCCAGTACTGCGTGCCGAAGAGCACGATCGGGAAGCGGGTCACCTTGCGCGTCTGGACGAGGGTCAGCGCCTCGAACAGCTCGTCGAGGGTGCCCATGCCGCCGGGCAGGACGACGAACCCTTGCGCGTACTTCACGAACATCGTCTTGCGGACGAAGAAGTAGCGGAAGTTCACGCCGATGTCGACGTGCGGGTTCATGCCCTGTTCGAAGGGCAGCTCGATGCCCAGGCCGACGGAGACGCCCTTGGCCTCCCTGGCGCCCCGGTTCGCGGCCTCCATCACACCGGGCCCGCCACCGGTGATCACCGCGAAGCCGGCCTCCACCAGCGCCCGGCCGAGGGCCACGCCCGTCTCG
Source organism: Streptomyces albofaciens JCM 4342 (assembly GCF_008634025.1). Classification (NCBI taxonomy): domain Bacteria; kingdom Bacillati; phylum Actinomycetota; class Actinomycetes; order Kitasatosporales; family Streptomycetaceae; genus Streptomyces; species Streptomyces albofaciens. The sequence goes on from NZ_PDCM01000002.1 coordinate 3,270,435, forward strand.
TACTCGGGCGAGCCGACGGGCGTACGGGCCGAGCCGAAGACGCTGATGGCGCTCGGGAGTTCGGCCAGCGCGCCGAAGCCCTCCACGAACTCCGACTGGATGCGCATGACCCGCCAGGGGTCGGTGTGCACCCAGTCCGTGTCGCCCTCGGCGGTGTCCAGCAGCCGCTGGTCCGTCGTCCCCCGCTGCACCTGATCGCGCCGGCGCACCACCGGTCCCAGCCGCTGTTCCTCCCACGCCCGCTCTTCCTCGGGGATGGCCATATCGTGCTCCCTCCGCTGCCGGTCGGTGTCCGGCAAGGGTAGATCGACACAGGTGACGGGCAGGGCAATTCCGGCTGCCGGGAGCCGGCCGCGACAGGTGTGCCGCCCGGGTCAGGCGGTGAGCCAGGCCCGCAGGCGCTCCTCGCAGTGCCGGATACGGTCGGTGGCGACCCTTTCGTCCTTCTTGTGCGCCAGCAGCGCGTCCCCGGGGCCGTAGTTGACGGCGGGCACGCCCAGCGCGCTGAACCGCGAGACGTCCGTCCAGCCGAACTTGGGCTTCGCGGTGCCGCCGACCGCCTCCATGAACGCGACGGCCGCGGGGTGCGACAGCCCCGGCAGCGCACCCGGCGAGTGGTCGTCGACGATCATCTCGGCGACGCCGCAGTCCGCGAAGACCTCGCGGACGTGGTCGAGCGCCTCCTGCTCGGAGCGGTCGGGCGCGTAGCGGAAGTTGACGGTGACCGTGCAGGCGTCGGGGATGACGTTGCCGGCCACGCCACCCTCGATCCCCACCGCGTTCAGGCCCTCGCGGTATTCGAGCCCGTCGATCACCGCGCGCCGCGGCTCGTAGGCGGCCAGGCGGGCCAGGATCGGCGCCGCCGCGTGGACGGCGTTGCTGCCCATCCAGCTGCGCGCCGAGTGGGCCCGCTCGCCCGCGGTGCGCAGCAGCACCCGCAGCGTGCCCTGGCAGCCGCCCTCGACCTGGGTGTCCGAGGGCTCCAGCAGGACGGCGAAGTCGCCCGCCAGCCAGTCCGGGTGGTCCTCGGCCAGCCGCCCGAGCCCGTTGAACTCGGCGGCGATCTCCTCCGCGTCGTAGAAGACGAAGGTCAGGTCGCGGTTGGGCGCGGGGACGGTGGCGGCGATGCGCAGCTGTACGGCGACGCCGGACTTCATGTCGGTGGTGCCGCAGCCCCACAGGACGCCGTCCTCGTCGAGCCGCGAGGGCACGTTGCCGGCGATCGGCACGGTGTCCAGGTGGCCCGCCAGCACGACCCGCTCGGCGTGGCCCTGGTGCGTGCGCGCGACCACGCAGTTGCCGTCCCGCTCCACCGTCAGGTGCGGGAGCGCGCGCAGGGCGTTCTCGACGGCGTCCGCGAGGACCTTCTCGTCCTGGCTGACCGACGGGATGTCGACGAGCTGCGCGGTCAGCTCGGCCGCGTCGCGGGAGAGGTCCAGTGCGGGGGTCTGCGTAGCGGGCTGCATGGGTCCGACCCTACCGGCGGCCCTCCAGTACCGTTGGGGCGTGTCCCCCCAGCCCACCGCTCCCGCCCGCAGCAAGCGCCTCCTGCGTATCGGCGCCGCCTTCGCCGTGCTCGTCGGGCTGGCCGTGTACCTCGTCGTCCAGTACGTCACCGGCGGCCCGGGGGCGCCCCGCTGTTCGGTGCGGTCCGCGGACGGCGGCGCCCCGTACGAGATCTCGCCCGAGCAGGCCGCGAACGCCGCCACCATCGCGGCCGTCGGCTCCGCGCGGAAGCTGCCGGAACGGGCCGTGACGATCGCGCTGGCGACCGCGATGCAGGAGTCCGGGCTGCGCAACATCGGCTTCGGCGACCGGGATTCGGTCGGCCTCTTCCAGCAGCGCCCCTCCCAGGACTGGGGCACGGTCGAGCAGATCATGGACCCGGTCTATTCGGCCGGGGAGTTCTACACCCACCTGGTCAAGGTGCCGGGCTATTCGCGGCTGCCGCTGACGGTGGCCGCGCAGAAGGTGCAGCGCAGCGGCTACCCGCAGGCGTACGCCAAGCACGAGCCGAACGCCGCGCTGCTGACCGGCGCGCTCACCGGGCGCGACGGGGCCGCGATGACCTGTTCGGTGAACCGCCCGGCGGACGGGAAGCACCCGGGCGGCACGGCCCAGGTGCGCGAGAAGCTGGTGCGCGAGTTCGGTCCGGACGTGCTGCCGCGCACGGACGGGACCGCGCCGGGCGGCGGCCGGGGCGACGAGGACGGCGGCCGGGTGCTGACGGTGCCCGCGCTGCCGGGCCCGTCCGGCGGCGAAGGGGACGAGGACGCGGTGACGCGCCGCACGCCGGGCGCCGGGCAGGCCGGCGGGGCGGCGTCGGACGCGATCGGCGCCGGCGGCGAGCGCCGCGGCTGGGAGCTGGCCACCTGGGCGATGGCCCACTCCGGCGAATTGGGCATCGAGCAGATTTCCTACGCCGGGAAGATGTGGTCCGCGGCCGATTCCGGGAAGGGCTGGCAGCAGGCGACCGGCGCGGCGGCGCGGGCTTCGGGTACGGACGTACGGATCGTCACCGGGCGGTGAGTGCGGCGGCGCGGTGCCGCCGGGGCCGGGACGCGGCCGTGACGCGGCCGTCCGGCGGTCGCGGGAGCCGTTGCCGTGCGCCGCGCCGGTAACCCGGACGGCCGTCCCGCCGTCAGCCCCGGCGTCACCGAGCAGCCGTCCGGCGGGTCGCTCGTTCGCGTTAACGCCGTCAATCCGGCGCAGAGGTACGACATCGCCGTGGACGGGGTCACCCGATCGGCGTGGAAGCCGCTTGAACACGGGGGCGTGACGTTTCCGCACCGTACTGCGTACGGCGGCCTTTGCCCGGTTTCCTCCGGAGCAGATTATGTGACACCCCACCGATTCTTTACCGGCGGCGCCGCAACCTTCCCGGGGCTGGCGCGGTAGTCACGTCGTGCGCCCGGCAGCCTCCGCGCCCCGCCCGGCGGACACGGCACGTCTGTCAGAAGAACCAGTCCCTCTCCGACAAGGAGCACCATGTCCCTCCCCCTTCGCCGGATCGCCCGAGCCGCGCTGCTGGTCGCCGCCGGCGCAGCCCCCGTGGTCGGTGCGGCAGGCTCCGCGAGCGCCGTGGAACTGCCGAAGGCCACCGAGCTGGGCGGTCTGACCGCGGTGGACACCGCCAGCCTCGCCGACGCCGCGGACGGCGCGGTGCAGGGTGCCGGCGACCTCGCCGGCGAGACCGGCGGGAACGCCGCCGAGGCGGGCAGCAAGGTCGTCCGCAAGGCCGTCCCGGCGCTGAGCAAGTCGGCCGGCAAGACCACCGGCAAGACGCTCAAGGAGACCGCCCCGGCCGCGAAGGAGGCGGCGAGCAACGCCGCCGGCGACACCGCGGACAGCGCGGGGGACATCCTCACCGACACCCTGCACACGGCCACCGAGGACGGCCTGCCGACCGACGGCCTCACCGAGACGCTGCCCGGCGACGGCCTGTCCACCGACGGTCTGACCGACTCGGTGTCCGCCGACGGCCTGGCCCAGGGCATCAGCGACAGCGGTCTGGCCTCGGACCTGCTGCCGTCGAACGGGCTGCCGATCAGCTGACGAGCCGCAGCGCACGAAGCCCGGGGCGGACGCCGTACGGAAGGCGTCCGCCCCGGGCTTTCGTGCGCGCGGGGTCCTCGTACGCGCAGGGCTTCCCGCGTACGCGCGCTTACTGCGCCAGGCGCCGTACGGCCGCGTCCACCCGCTCGTCGGTGGCCGTGAAGGCGACCCGTACGAACCGCTCCCCCGCCGTGCCGTAGAAGTCGCCGGGCGCGACGAGGATACCGCGCTTGGCGAGGTCGGCGACGGTGTCCCAGCACGACTCGTCGCGCGTGGCCCACAGGTAGAGGGACGCCTCGCTGTGCTCGATGCGGAAGCCGGCGGCCTCCAGGGCCTCGCGCAGGGCCGTACGGCGGCGGGCGTAGCGCTCGCGCTGCTCGCCGACGTGCTCGGTGTCGCCGAGCGCCGCGACCGTGGCGGCCTGCACGGGCGCGGGGATCATCATGCCGCCGTGCTTGCGGATCTGGAGCAGCTCGCCGAGGACGGCGGCGTCGCCCGCGAGGAACGCGGCGCGGTAGCCGGCCAGGTTGGAGCGCTTGGACAGCGAGTGGACGGAGACGATGCCGTCGTACGAGCCGCCGCAGACGTCCGGGTGCAGGACGGAGACCGGGTCGGTCTCCCAGCCCAGCTCGATGTAGCACTCGTCGCTGAAGACCAGGACGCCGTGCTCGCGTGCCCAGGCGACGGTGCGGCGCAGTTCCTCGGCGCCGAGCACGCGGCCGGTGGGGTTGGACGGCGAGTTGAGCCACAGCAGCTTGAGGCCGGCCGGGTCCAGGTCCCAGGGGTCGTCGTAGACGACGGGCTCGGCGCCGGCCAGGCGCGCGCCGACCTCGTACGTCGGGTAGGCCAGGCGCGGGTGGGCGACGCGGTCGCCGGCGCCCAGGCCGAGCTGGGTCGGCAGCCAGGCGACCAGTTCCTTGGAGCCGACGACCGGCAGGACGTTCGTGTGGGCCAGGCCGGTGGCGCCCAGGCGCCGCTCCGCCCAGCCGGTGAGCGCGTCGCGCAGCGCTGCGGTGCCCCAGACCGTCGGATAGCCGGGGCTGTCGGCGGCGTCCGTGAGGGCCTTTCGGACCAGCGCGGGCACGGGATCGACCGGAGTGCCCACGGACAGGTCCACGATGCCGTCGGCATGCGCGGCCGCCGTGGTCTTGTACGGCTCCAGCCGGTCCCAGGGGAAGACCGGAAGACGGGACGAAACGGTGCCCACGTTGCTCTCTTTCCTCACGTTCCTCAGGACCCACAGGGCCGAAAACGCCTCGGCCCCGTGCGGCGTCGGCACCCCGTCGCGCGTCCTACGCGCGGGGGCGGCCGGCCGTACGGGACCGGGGCGGCGCCATGCGGCCGCTCAGCCGTTCTGCGGCGGCAGCGCTGCGATGAAGGGGTGGTCGCGCTCGATCAGGCCCAGCTTGCTGGCACCACCGGGCGAGCCGAGCTCGTCGAAGAACTCCACGTTCGCCTTGTAGTAGTCCTTCCACTCCTCCGGGGTGTCGTCCTCGTAGAAGATCGCCTCGACCGGGCAGACCGGCTCGCAGGCGCCGCAGTCGACGCATTCGTCCGGGTGGATGTACAAGGACCGGGAGCCCTCGTAGATGCAGTCGACGGGGCACTCCTCGATGCATGCCTTGTCCTTGACGTCGACACAAGGCTGCGCGATGACGTAGGTCACGCTGTCGTTCCTCCTCGGTAGGGCTGGCGGACCGATTGGCAGTTCCGCCGCGGGGCGCGCGGGAGCGCGGCGTCGTCGATGCCCGCACCTAGTATCTCCGTTCCCGGGCACGAGACGAACAAGAGGGGCGGGTAGAGCCGTGGAATTCACTACCGGCGGACGGCTGGAGGTCCACATCACCCGTGCTGACGTGGGCAAAAGGGTATCTGTCCGGCGTCTGGACGGTGCCGGCGAGGGGTCCGCGAAGTTCACCGACACGGTGGGTGTTCTCACATCCTGGGACAAGGGTGTGCTGAGCATCACACGCCGGAACGGAGAGACCGTCCGGATTCCCGAGGCCACGCTGGTCGCGGGCAAAACGGTGCCCGCCGCTCCGGCCCGCCGCCGCTCCCCCGCGACGAGCGCCCCGGAGCTGGAGCGGGTGGCCGCCCGCGGCTGGCCGCCGGTGGAGAGCGCGTGGCTGGGCGAATGGCGGTTGCGGGCGAGCGGCGGCTTCACCCGGCGGGCCAACTCGGTGGCGGCCATGGGCGATCCGGGACTGCCGCTGGACACCGCGCTGGAGCGGGTCCGCGCCTGGTACGCGGAGCGCTCGCTGCCCGCGTACATCCAGGTCAGTACGGGTGCGCCGGGCACCCAGGAGCAGCTGGCGGCCGAACTGGACCGCCGTGGCTGGACGCGCGAGGTGACGGCGGAGCTGCGGATCGCGGCGCTGGCCCCGGTCGGCGACCTGGACGCGGACGTCTCCCGGGTGGCCCTCTCTCGGGAGATCGGCGCCGGGTGGCTGCGCCGCTACCAGCGGTCCGCCGAGCCGGGACCCGACGTGCTCAAGGTGCTGCACGGCGGCCCGTCCGTGTGGTTCGCGAGCGTGCCGGACGAGGCGGGCGAGGTGATCGCGATCGGGCGGTGCGTGGTGGACGGGCGGTGGGCCGGGTTCGCGGCCGTCGAGGTGGCCGCGGAGCACCGGCGGCGCGGGCTGGCCTCCGCCGTGATGGCGGCGCTGGCCCGCAAGGCGCTGCACGAGGGCGCTTCGGCCGCGTACCTCCAGGTGGAGACGGACAACCGGGACGCCCGCGCGCTCTACGACGGGCTGGGCTTCGTCACCCACCACCACTACCACCACTGGCGCGCCACTCAGGGAGGCCCGAGCTGAACGGGTACGAGCCGCGCGGGCATCCGGAGCCGGACGGGGACGGCGCGTCCGCCGAACGGCGGCGGCGGTTCGCCGAGGCCGCGCGTGACGAGCGCCCCGACCTGGCCCGGCTGTGTCTGCTGATCGCGGCGGAGGCCGACCCCGCGCTCGACGAGGCGGGCGCGGACGCGGTCCAGATCGAACTGGACGCGCTGGCCGGGCAGCTGCCGTTCGCCCCGGCCGGCGGCCCGCGCCCCTGGGCCCGCAACGTCGCCGAACTGCTCGGCGCGCGCCTCGGCTTCCGGGGCACGCCCGCCGACTACCGGCGCCTGGAGTCGTCGCTGCTGCACGAGGTGCTGCGGCGCCGGCGGGGCCTGCCGATCCTGCTGTCGGTGGTGTGGCTGGAGGTCGCGCGGCGGGCCGGGGCGCCGGTGTACGGGGTGGCGCTGCCGGGGCACTTCGTCGTCGGCTTCGGCGATCCGTACGGCGCGCACGTCCTCGTCGATCCCTTCGACGGCGGGCGGCTGCTGACCGACGAGGACGCGGGGGTGCTGGTCGCGGGCGCGACCGGGGCGCCGCTGACCGAGCAGATGCTCGCGCCGGCCGAACCGCTGGAGATCGTGCTGCGCATCCTGAACAACATCCGGGCGTGGGCGGCGGCCCGGCCGGAGCACAGCGCCGTACAGCTGTGGGCGATCGAGCTGTCCCTGCTGCTGCCCAGCCATCCGGCGCGGCTGCGGCACGACCACGCGCAACTGCTCGTCCAGCGCGGCGACTTCCTGGGCGGCGCGGCCGAGCTGGAGGAGTACGCGCAGGTGGTCGAGGCGGTCGATACGGCCGCGGCCGCGGCGCTGCGCCGTCAGGCCGCGGCGGCCCGGGCCATGCTCAACTGATCCGGAGTGTCCCGGTCCGCGGCGGCCCGCGCGTCGTCGCGCGGCGCGGTGTGCGGGCCGCGGCGCACGATCAGTACGGTCGCGTCGTCCTTCAGCCGCCCGCCGGTGAACCGCTCCAGGTCGGCGCGGAGCGTACGCGCCAGCTCGTCCGGTTCCAGGTGCGTCCAGCGGGCCAGGCGGTCGGCCAGCGGGTAGAACGCGCCGTCCGCGCCGCGCGCCTCGGTGACGCCGTCGGTGCACAGCACGACCCAGTCGTCCGCCAGCGGCTCGACGGCCACGCTCCGCCGTGTCTCGCCGGTCAGCCACCCCAGGCCCAGGGGCAGGCCGCCCTCGCCGTCGGTGCGCTCGGTGACCTGGCCGTCCCGTACGAGGTAGTACGGGATGTGACCGCAGGAGAGCACCTTCGCGCCGTCCTCCCCGCGCACCTCCAGCAGCAGGGCGGTGACGAACCGCTCCTGGCCGCCGCGCTCGGCGGAGCGGGCGTTGTAGCGGGACAGCGCCTGTTCCATGCGCTCGGCGACGGCTTCGAGGGTGTCCTTGTAGTGGGCCGCCTCCCGGAAGGAGGCCAGCACCTCGTGCCCGGCGCCGATCGCGGGCATGCCCTTGCCCTGGACGTCGCCGATCACCAGCCGCAGCCCGTGCGGTGTCTCCACCGCCTCGTAGATGTCCCCGCCGACCCGCGCGCCCTCCTGGGCCGAGACGTAGAAGCCGTAGGCCTCCAGCGGCCCGGCGGTCAGCGGCAGCTCGCGCAGCATCTCCCGCTGCACGGCGTCGGCGACCATGCTCGTACGGGCGTACAGCGCCTCCCGCTCCAGCCGCGTCCGGCACAGCACCAGCGCGAAGACGGCGACCAGCACCACCCCGAAGATCCCGACGGCCTTGCTGGCCAGGGACCAGTCCGGCACCAGCCGGGCGTGGATGTACGCCTGGCACAGCACGTACACGGCGGCCACCGCGGCGGTCCACCGGTAGGGGCAGCGCAGCGCGGCGATCAGCGGCGCGATGCCCATGAAGAGGGCGAAGTGCAGCTGCGGGCCGGACACCGCGTCCGCCAGCGTGATGGCCAGGGTCACGATGACCAGCAGCAGCGCCACACCGCGGTCACGCGCCGGGGTTCGCTGGAGAGTCGTCACCCCTCCAGCGTGCGCCCGTCCGACCGGTCGGCCCAGGGTCGAAAGTCCTGGTGGGAGCCGTGGCGCGGGTGAGACTCCTTACAGCGGCCGGGCCTTTACGGTGCCGGTGGGGCCGCGGTGGGGCTACAGCCAGCCCTTGTCGCCCGCCGTACGGACGGCTTCGGCGCGGTTGCGGGCGCCCGTCTTCTGGATGGCGGTGGACAGGTAGTTGCGCACGGTGCCCTGGGAGAGACTCAGGACGGCGGCGATCTCGGCGTTGGTGGAGCCGTCGGCCGCCGCGCGCAGCACATCGCACTCGCGGTCGGTGAGCGGGTTCGCCCCGTCGGCCAGGGCCGCCGCCGCGAGCGCCGGGTCGATGACCCGCTCGCCGCGCAGCACCCGCCGCACGGCGTCCGCCAGTTGCGCGGCCGGTGCGTCCTTGACCAGGAACGCGTCGGCGCCGCACTCCATCGCGCGGCGCAGGTAGCCGGGCCGCCCGAACGTGGTCAGGATGACGACCTTCAACTTCGGGAACTCGGCGCGCAGCAGGGCGGCGGCGTCCAGCCCGCTGATACCGGGCATCTCGATGTCGAGCAGCGCCACGTCCACAGGCTGCGCACGCGCCGCGGCAACGACCTCGTCACCCCGCGCGGCCTGCGCCACGACCTCCAGGTCCGGCTCCAGCCCCAGCAGCGCGGCCAGCGCTTCGCGGACCATGGACTGGTCCTCGGCGAGGAGGAGACGCACTTTCTGCGGGGGCTGGTCGTTGCTGGGGTCAGTCATGCGCCAACCCTAGCCAGCGGGCGGGACGTGCTGGTCAGCGCGCGGTCGGAGCGGGCGGCGGAGACCGTCCCTAGGCCCCGGACGGGCTGTGGTCCGTGGCCGGGCTGTGCGTGCCGTGGGCGGCGGTGCCGGTCAGCGGCGCGGCGCCGAGCGGGACGTAGGCGCGCAGGGCGAAGCCACGGCCGCGGTGTGCGGTGCCCGTCTCCAGGCGGCCGTCGGCCAGGGCGAGGCGTTCGCGCAGGCCGCTGAGGCCGTTGCCGTCGTGGCCGCCGCGCTTCGGGCCGGTGCCGTCGTCGATGACGGACAGGCACAGATAGCGCCGTTCGTCGGCCTCCCACTCCTCGGTGAGCAGCAGTTCGCAGCGCTCGGCGCCGCTGTGCCGTACGACATTGGTGACGGCCTCGCGCAGCGCCCAGGCCAGGGCGCCCTCGCCGTCCGCCGTCAGGCCCCGGTGCTCCTGTTCCAGGGCCGGGTCGATGTCCGCCGTGATCGCGGCGGTGCGCAGCGCGGCGCGGGCCCCGGCCAGTTCGACGGCGAGCCGGGGACGCCGGTAGCCGGTGACGGCCTCGCGGACGTCCACCAGGGCCTGGCGGCTGACCCGCTCGATGTCGGCGACCTGCTGGGCGGCGGCGTCCGGGCTGCCGGGCAGCATCCGCCCGGCCAGCTCGCTCTTGAGCGTGATCAGGGAGAGCGAGTGGCCGAGGAGGTCGTGCAGGTCGCGGGCGAGCCGCAGCCGCTCCTCGTTGGCGGCGAGCCGGGCGACCTCCTCGCGGGCGGCGCGCAGCTCCCGCATCGTACGGACCATGTGCTGCACGCCGACCATCGCGAACCCGCTGAGCAGGCAGGGCAGGGCGTACGCGAAGAGGTAGACCTGCACCTGCGAGTAGCGGAAGCCGATCACTACGAGCGTCGCGGTCAGCGCGGGGATGGCCCACCGCGAGATGCGGAACGGCTGGGTGACGCCCACCGAGACGCACGCGAACGTGAAAAGCACCAGCCAGTTCGGGCCGATCTCCCAGGACAGCAGGGCGGCGAGCGCCACGATGGCGAGCACGGCCGCCCGGACCAGGCCGCTCGGCAGCGGCCGGTGCGTCATGTGCCGGAAGAGCAGCGCGAAGTACAGGCTGATGAACGCCAGGAGACCGGCCCAGCCCAGTGCCTCGTCCGCCGGGGACAGGTCGCCCTCGGCCAGGTCCCCGATCGGACCCGTCAGGTACAGGAACCAGATGACGATCCAGATGCACTTGGTCAGCATCTGCTTGCGCGTGCGGGGCGCCACCCCGAACATCGCCGGGTTGGTCTCGGTCTCCGGCTCGGTCATGCCGTGCGCGTGTCCTTCCGATAGAGCCAGGCCGCGCTCCCGGCGAAGATGATCAGGTAGCCGGCGAGGATGGCCACGTCCTTGAGGTGCGGGGCGCTCCCCGCCTCGACGGCGGTGCCGAGTGCGGCGTACGCGTGGGTGGGCAGCCACTCCGCGATGTTCTGCACCCACTGCGGCAGGATCGTCAGCGGCATCCACAGTCCGCCGAGGAACGCCAGCACGAAGTACACCATCATCGCAATGGGGCGGACCGCGTCGCCACTGGCCAGGTAGCCGATGGCCACCCCGAGCGCGGCGAAGACGAAGCTGCCGAGCCAGGTGCCGACGGGGATGGCGATCCACTGCCAGGCCTCCAGGCGTACGCCCTTGACCGTGGCGCCGACGAGCAGGACGAGCAGGATCGACGGCAGGCTGATCGTCGCGGCGGAGGCCATCTTGGCGGCGACATAGCCACGTCCGGGCAGCGCGGTGAGCCGCAGCTGGCGCACCCAGCCCTTCTCGCGCTCCTTGGCTATCGCCTCGCTGTTGCCGAGGAGCACGGCGGTCATGGCGCCGAACGCGGACATGGCGACCATGTAGTACAGCCCCATGTCCAGCTTCATGCCCGGGATCGGCGTGCTGTCGGCGCCGCCCGCGATGATCAGGTAGAGCGCCGGCGGGTAGATCACCGAGAAGAACATGAACTTCTTGTTCCGCAGGGCGCGGACGATCTCCAGCTTGATCAGGGTGGTCATCGTGCCGCCTCCTCGGCGGTCGCTGCGTCGGTGATGGCGATGAACGCCTGCTCCAGGCCGAGTCCGGCCACTTCCAGGTTGCGCGGGTACAGACCGAGGCCGTAGACGGCGTGCACGGTCGCGTCCGCGTCCTGGGACTGGATGCGCACGGTGTGCCCGGAGACCTCCAGCGAGGTCAGGGACGGCAGGCCGCGCAGCGCCTCGCGGTCGGCCGGGGCGTCCAGGTCGAAGGCGATGCGGCGGGCGCCGGCCCGCGCCTTGATCTCGGCGGAGGTGCCGTCGGCCAGCACCCGGCCGCGGTGCAGCACGATCACGCGGTCCGCGATCTCGTCCGCCTCTTCGAGGTAGTGGGTGGCGAAGAGCACCGTACGGCCCTGCCGGGCCTGGGCGCGCATGGTGCCCCAGAAGGTCTGCCGGGAGGAGACGTCCATGCCGGTCGTCGGCTCGTCCAGCACGATCAGGTCGTTGGCGCCGGCCGTGGCGAGCGCGAACCGCACCCGCTGCTCCTGGCCGCCGGAGAGCTTGTCGACCATCCGGTCGGCGATCTCGGTGATCCCGGCGGTCTCCAGGATCCGGTCGACCGGATAGGCGTGCGGGTGCAGGTCGGCGGCGAGCCGGACCAGTTCGCGGACCTTGACGCCGGCCATCAGGCCCCCGCTCTGCAGCATCGCGCCGACCTTGCCCTGCTCGATGGCGCGCTGCGGGGTGGTGCCGAACAGCGAAACGGAGCCGGTGTCGGGATTGCGCAGGCCCAGCAGCAGGTCGAGGGTGGAGGACTTGCCGGCGCCGTTGGGGCCGAGCAGGGCGACGGTCTCGCCCGGGTACAGCTCCAGGTCGAGGTCGGCCACCGCCTTCACGGAACCGTAGCTCTTGCTGACTTCACGGAAGCTGACAACGGGCGCCGCCCCCGTGCGGCGCCCGGTGGCAGGTGGTGAGGTGGTGGCTGTGCTCGTCATGTGCACCAGCTTGCCGGTGCGGGGGTCCGCCCGGCAGTGTCGGGTGTCGTGACTCCGGCATGACAGATGTCATGGGTGGGGCCCCTAGGGGCCGCCCGGGGTCAGGGGGCGCCCTGACCGTTCCGCGCGCCGCAGAACTCGGCCTCCACCACTCCCACGTACGAGGAGGCGTCGCCCAGCCAGTCGCCGTTGATGTTGAACGTCAGCTGGTGCCGGCCGTCCGCGGTCCCGACGGCCCCGGACACCGAGCCGTTGGCGCGGCCCGTCTTGCCCACCACCGTCACGCCGCAGGAGAGGGTGACGGACTCGATGCCGAGCCCGTAGCGCCAGCCGGCGGCGTCCGCGGGCACGGTGGTGAACATCTTGCGGGTCGCCTCCGGGCCCAGCAGCCGGCCCCCGGTCAGGGCCCGGAAGAACGTGTTCAGATCACCGGTGGTGGAGATGATCTCGCCCGCGGCGCCGAGCCACGACATGTTCTGCTCGGTCGCGTCGACGACGGGCGCGTCGGGCTGCCGCTGGTGCAGCCGTGAGTAGGCGGTGGGGTGCGGGAGCGGCATCCGGGGGCGCGTGCCGGGGAAGGAGGTCTCGCGCAGCTTCAGGGGGGTCAGGATGCGCCGCCGCACCTCGTGGGCGTACGCGTGTCCCGTCACCTTCTCGATGACCATCCCGGCGAGGACGTAGTTGGTGTTGCTGTACGAGGCCGTGCCCGATGTGTCGCGCGGCGGCCGCTTCATGGCGAGGGCGACCAGTTCCGCGGGGCGGTAGGTGGTGTAGCGGTGGGCGGGGAATCCGGGGCCGGAGGTGCGGTCCGCGAACTCGGGGTCGCTGGTGTAGTTGAAGAGGCCGCTGGTGTGGTTCAGCAGCCTGCGCAGTGTGATGGCGCGGCCGTCGTTGCCGTTGCCGCGCACCACCCCCGGCAGCCACTTCTCGACGGTGTCGTCCAGGCTCAGGGCGCCCTCCTCCTCCAGTTGGAGGAGGACGGTGGCGATGAAGGTCTTCGTGATGCTGGCGGCGCGGAAGTGCTCGGCGCGGGTGCGTTCCCGGTGCGTCCCGGTGTCCGCGTGGCCGGCCGCGCCGAACCACCGGCCGCGCCCGTCCCAAGCCTCGGCGGCCACCCCGGGCAGACCGCCCTTTTCGACGACGGCGCGCAGCGCGTCCTGGGTGGCCCGGTGACCGTCCGAACGGAGGCCGTTCGCGCGGTGGCCGTCCGAACGGTGGTCGGGGGCCGTGGCCGCGGCGGCGGGCCCGGTGGCCAGGACGGCGGTGAGCGCCAGGGCGAGGGCGGTGGTGCGGGTGGTGGCGCGGGTGGTGCTGCGCAAGCGGCTGTTTTCGAAAGGCATGGCCGGGACGCTATGGCGCGCCGGGTACCGCCCAGTAGCGACGAAAGTAAGGGCCGCGACCCCACCTTCGGCAGGCGTCCGGCCGGGGCCGGTCGCGTACGGCACGACGTCGAGCCGGCTCCGTACCGTCGTACGGCACGACGTCGAGCCGGTCCCGTACCGTCGTACGGCACGCCGTCGAGCCGGTCCCGTACCGTCGTACGGAACCGGCTCGACGTGACGCTCCCGGAGCGACGCTCCGACGGCGTATCAGCCCGTGACCGCGCCCTCCACCTTGGCGACGCGCTTCTGCGGCGCGGGCGGCGCGGGCTTGCGCAGCGCCTGCTGAAGGGCCGCGGCGGCGTGCTTCGGGGCCATCTTGACCTTGCCGGAGCCGCCGTCGATCGACACGTTGTCGAAGGCGTGGCCGTACTTCTCCTCCAGCTTGGCCAGGTCGATGACCGGCTGGAGCGAGCCGTCCTGGGCGACGGTGAAGGACAGCAGCTCGCCGATGGAGCGCTGGCTGAACGGCACCTCGACACCGCCCGCCGACAGGTAGACCCAGCCGGAGACGGCCGGCTCGGCCACCTCCTTCATCGCCCGGTCGACCGCCGCCTTGTCCGCCTTCGGCCGCTGTTCGACGGCGGCCAGCACCACCGGGGTGTTCTTGCCGGTGGTGGCGCGGTCCAGGTACGCCTGCTCGATCTTGCTCTTGGACGCCTTGACGTCGACCGCCTTGTAGGGCTGGCCGTAGTGCGGCACGGCCTTGCCGTTCTCGAAGGTGATGCCGCCGTCCTTGGCGGCGCCCGCCGGCCCGGCGACCGCCTTGAGCGCGTTGTCCAGCTTCTCGTCGTCGGTGATCATCGCGGGCTTGGCGGTCCGCGTGCCGCCGAACAGCGAGCTGATGACGGAGACCGGGTTGTAGTCGCGGCCGGAGGCGTCCCGGACCGTGGCCTGGACGTCGATGTTCAGCCCGGCCTTGGCGGGCACGAGCGTCTGCTCCTTGCCGTCCACGGTCAGCTTCAGCGGCTCGGTACGGGCCTTCTGGACGGCCGCTTCGAGCTTCTTGACGGCCTCTTCCTTCGTGGTGCCGCCGATGTCCACGCCCAGCGCGGTGGTCCCGGTGGGGACGTCGGCGTGGTCGAGCAGCAGCCCCGCGCCGTACGCGACACCCGCGAGCACGACGACCGCGACGCCCAGCAGGACGATCTTGTTGCGGCCCTTCTTCTTCGGGTTTATCGGCTCGGGGATCTTCGGGCGCGGCGGGGCCGGGGTGTCCTGGTCCGCGCCCGGCCCGGGCGGGAAGGCCGCGCCGGACGCCGGGGCGGCGTCGGCGGGCACCGCCGGGATGCCGCCGACCAGGGTGTCGCCGGCCAGCTGGTCACGGTCGCCGCGGCCGGTGCCGGCGGGCGCGCCGCCGGAGAAGCCCCCGCCGTCCGTGCCGCCGCCCGGCACACCGCCCGCGATGCCGCCGGTCACGCCGAGGCCGCCGCCCGCTCCGGCGGGCGGGGCCGGGGGCTGCGGGGTCAGGACGGCCGTGTCGTCGGTCGCGGCGGGCCCGCCGGGCGTGCCCAGCGCGCCCGGGGCCTGGAAGCCGGACGGCCGGTCGAACGACGCGCCGCCGGTGGCCGGGCCGGCCGTCGGGCCGCTGGGGCCGGCGGGACCGGTGGGGACGCCGCGGCCGTCCGTACGGCCGGAGCCGCCGGGAGTGTCGAACGGGCTCGCCCCGCCCTGGCCCGCGGGCCCGTCGAACGGGGCGGCGGGCGCGTCGAACGGCGACGACGGGGCCGCGTCGAACGGCGAGTCGCCGCCGGGCGCGGGCGCGTCGGAGAAGAACGGCAGGTCCGGGCGCTGCTGCGAACCGGGGGCCGGGGCCTGCGGCGCCGTCGCGCCCGGCCGGTCCGGCGAGGCCGCCGGAGCGGCGGGCGGCGCGGCCGGGGAACCGGCGGCGGCCGTCGCGGGCTTACGGGGCGAGAACCAGTCACTGGTCTTCTCGGCCGGGGCGCTCTTGCCGCCGCCGGAACCGGCCGCCTCGGGCTTGCGGGTGCTGCCCGTGCGCTCGGCGCCCTTGGACCCGCCGTCGGAGGCGCCCTCACCGGAAGCGCGGGACACACCAGACGTACCGGATGCACCGGACGCACCGGAACCGGCCGCTCCGTTCGTGCCGGACTCCTCGCCGACGGGCTTGCGCACGACGACCGGCGGGATGGGGCGGGACCCCGGAATGTTGATCTTGATCCGCGTGGTCAGCGTGGTCTCGGTCTTCGGCTCCTCCGGCTTCGCCGCGGCGTCGGCCGCCGCCACGTCGTCCGCCTCGGAGTGAGGCGTGCCGTACGGCGGTGTCCCCGACGGGTACGCGGCACCGCCGCGCCCCTGGGCGCCGGAGGACGAACTGTCAGATTCACGACTCAAAGCAGGTTCTCCCGGTTGGCTCCGCCGCTCGTCAGTAAGGTGCTTGGGCGGCTCGGCGGCGCGCACCACCATACTGTCCACCGTGGGCGGGTACCCCGGGAGCGGCCCAACGCCCCACTCCCGGACCGCCGTGCGGTTCCGAAAATGATCTATCCGACCGGCTCCTACCTGCCAAGTCGGGCCGCTTGCGCACCGTTGGCCCGCATCTGCGAACCGGTGGCACAGATCACAGCCAGCGCGATGCCGCCGACGAGGAAGACATACGTGCCCGGGCTCGCGCCGAAGAGGAAGTCGCCCTCGGGACGGGAGTCGCTGAGCAGGATCACCGTCACCAGCCAGCCCGCGCCGGGCGCCAGCACACCACCCGTCCGGCCGAGCGCCCGCGCGCCCCCGTAGAAGAGGCCGCCGGCCCCCGCCAGCGCCAGCAGCAGTCCGCCGGGGAACCACGCGGCCTGGACGAGCCCGCCCGCGATGGCCACCACCGCGCCGAGGACGAGCAGCAGGACGTAAGCGGCCACCCGGCCGGGGCTCAGCGGCGCGGCGAGGCCGGTGCCGGGCGCCCTGCCCGCCGTGCCGCCGTCCGCCGCCGCTTTCCGGCCACTCCCGGCGGCGGCCGGAGTGCCCGCCGCGGGCCCCTTGCCGCCCGTCGTGGCCCTGGTCCGCTTCTTCGCGCCGCTCATACCGCCTTCTCCTTCTCGTCCGCGTTGCGCTCCTCGTCCCCCTCGTCGTCCGGTACGCCCGCGAAGAGATCGTCCTCGCGTTGCCCTTCCGCGGCGCCGGACACACCTCGCACCAGCTGGTAGTGCTCGGTGGCGAACAGCGGCTGCCCCAGGTCGTTGGAGAGCGCGAAGAAGGGCCCCTCGACGGCGATCTGCGTCGCGTGCGCCCGCATCGCCGCCGCTTTGGCGGCCCCGTACCGCTCACCGCCGGCGACCGAGGCGGTCACCACGGCGTCGTCCACGACCCCCGGCACATCGTCCACCTCGGCGACGCCGGGGAAGGACAGACCCGCCGCGCGCAGCCGCGCGAAGCCCGCCTCGACCGCCGAGCGCGGGTTGCGGTTCCAGTAGATCTTGGCGATCCGGTGCGGCGCGCCCAGCTCCGGGCGGAAGGCCGGGTCGGCGGCGAGGTCGGCGGCGCGCATCGCGACGCGGTGCGCCTTGATGTGATCGGGGTGGCCGTAGCCGCCGTTGTCGTCGTAGGTGACCAGCACCTGCGGCCGTACCTCGCGGACCACGGCGACCAGGTGCCCGGCGGCCTCGTCGAGGTCGGCGCCCCAGAAGGCGCCCGGCCGCCCGTTCTGCGGCGCGCCCATCATCCCGGAGTCGCGGTAGCGGCCCGCGCCGCCGAGGAAGCGGTGGTCGGTGACCCCGAGCGCCGCCATGGCGGCGGCCAGTTCCTCGACCCGGTACGGGCCCAGCGTGTCGTCGCGGTCCGGCGCCAGGTGGGCCAGCTCCGGCGGGATGACCTCGCCCTCCTCGCCCCGGGTGCAGGTCACGAGCGTGACCAGGGCACCCTCGTCCGCGTACTTGGCCATCGTGGCGCCATTGTTGATGGACTCGTCGTCCGGGTGCGCGTGCACGAGCAGCAGCCGGCGGGCGGGAAGGTCGGTCATGGGAACAGCGTACGAGCCGGGTGGCCGGGACTCAGCATCCGATCCGGCCCGCCCGGCCCGCCCCCCGGCAGGAGCGCCCGCTCACCGCCCGTGACCGGCGGGCACCGGCGGAAGGGGTGCGGAAGCGGCCGGAACGCGCCGGGTGGCGGCCGGAACGCGCGGCGGAGCGGCTAGAACTTGATGCCGTTGAGCATGCCCGCGATGTTCGTCGTCATCTGCTTGATGGTCGGGCCGATCGACGAGCTGGCCAGATAGAACCCGAGCAGCATGCACACCAGCGCATGCCCCGTCTTCAGCCCGGACTTCTTGACGAGCAGGAAGACGATGATCGCCAGCAGCACCACCGCCGAAATCGTCAGTGCCACGGCGGCTCACCTCCAAGTACGCACGGTCCGGACAGCGTTGGGACGGTGCGGGACCGACGGCCGACGGCCCCGCGGGCACGGGGAAGTCACGCTCCACTCCCTTACCCACTCCGCGGAAGGGATCATAACTTTCCACGCTCGCGCATATGTCGGTGCACGGGAGCAGAACGGGGGCGCACGCGATCATCGCGAGTCCCGCCGCGCCCGCGTCCCGCCCCGTAGGCTCGTCCGCATGACCGGACAGCTCTCCTTTCCCCGGCAGCACGCCCGGACCCAGCGCTTCTCGCTGGGCGCGCCACGCGGCTTCGCGGTCGCGCCGGACGGCTCGCGCGTCGCCTTCCTCCGTTCCCGTACGGGCACCGATCGAGCGAATCTGCTGTGGGTGCTGGATCTCGACGAGGGGCGGGAGTACGCCGCCGCCGACCCCCGGACGCTGCTCGCCGGCGCGGACGAGGAGCTCTCCGCCGAGGAGCGGGCGCGCCGCGAACGCACGCGCGAGGGATCGTCCGGGGTGGTGGGGTACGCCGTCGACGCCGCCGTGGAACTCGCCGCCTTCACCCTCTCGGGCCGTCTGTTCACCGCCGAGCTGCGCGCCGGCACGGCCCGTGAACTGTCCGTGCCGGGGCCGGTGGTGGACCCCCGGCCGTCGCCCGACGGGCGGCACATCGCGTATGTGTCGCAGGGCCGGCTGCGGGTCGTACCGGCCGACGGGCCGGAGCGGCAGGCGGACGGCGCGGGCGACCGTTCGCTCGCCGAGCCGGACGGTCCGCACGTCACCTGGGGTCTGGCGGAGTTCATCGCGGCCGAGGAGATGGGCCGGTACCGCGGCTTCTGGTGGTCGCCGGACAGCGACCGCGTGCTGGCCGCGCGGGTGGACGACGCCCCCGTACGGCGCTGGTGGATCGCCGACCCCGCGCACCCGGACCGGGAACCGGCGCAGGTCGCCTATCCGGCGGCCGGCACCCCCAACGCCGGGGTGGGCCTCGCCCTGCTCGGCCTGGACGGCTCGCGCACGGACGTGACGTGGGACCGGGAGCGTTACCCGTACCTGGCGCGGGTGCACTGGTCCGCCGCCGGTCCGCCCCTCCTGCTCGTCCAGTCCCGCGACCAGCGCGCGCAGCGCTACCTGACCGTCGACACCAAGACCGGCGCCACCAGCACCCTGCACGCCGACGAGGACCCGCGGTGGGTCGAACTGGCCGCCGGGGCGCCCGCCTGGACGCCGGACGGCCGCCTGGTGCGCATCGCGGACGAGGGCGGCGCGCGCCGCCTGTTCGTCGGCGACCGGGCGCTGACCGCCGCGCCGCTGCACGTCCGCGCCGTCCTGGACATCGGCGAGGACGACGTGCTGTTCACGGCGAGCGCGGAGGACCTGCACGACATCGGCGTCTACCGCGCCTGGTACCGGGGCAGCGGCGACCAGGGCGGCTGGGAGCGGGTCGGGCGGCGCCCGTACCCGTCGGTGTCCTCCGCGGTGCGCGGCGGCTCCGTCGCGGTGCTCTCCCACGTGTGCCTGGAGCGGCCGGGGGCGCAGACGGAGGTGGTGCGCCTGGAGGCGGACGGCGGCGAGACCTGGCTGGCCGGGATCGGCTCGTACGCCGAGGTCCCGGTGCTGGCCACCAGCCCGCGGCTGGTCCTCGCGGGCGAGCGGCGCATCCCGTGCGCGGTGGTGCTGCCGACCGGTTACGAGGAGGGCGACGGGCCGCTGCCGGTGCTCATGGACCCGTACGGCGGTCCGCACGCGCAGCGGGTGGTGGCCGCGCACAACGCCCATCTGACGTCGCAGTGGTTCGCCGACCAGGGTTTCGCGGTGGTCGTCGCGGACGGGCGCGGCACCCCGGGCCGCTCCCCCGACTGGGAGAAGGCCGTCCACCACGACCTCGCCGCGGTGGTCCTCCAGGACCAGATCGACGCGCTGCACGGGCTGGCCGGGCGGTTCCCGCTGGACCTGGACCGGGTGGCGATCCGGGGCTGGTCGTTCGGCGGCTACCTGGCGGGGCTGGCGGTGCTGCGCCGCCCCGACGTCTTCCACGCCGCCGTCGTGGGCGCCCCGGTCACCGACCAGCGCCTGTACGACACCCACTACACGGAGCGCTACCTGGGCCACCCGGACGAGGACCCGGCCCGCTACACCGCCAACTCGCTGGTCGGCGACGACGGCCTGGTGGACGCGGCGGAGCCGCACCGCCCGATGATGATCGTGCACGGTCTCGCCGACGACAACGTGGTCGTGGCGCACTCCCTGCGCCTCTCCTCGGCCCTGCTGGCCGCCGGCCGCCCCCACGAGGTGCTGCCACTGTCGGGCGTCACCCACATGACACCGCAGGAACAGGTCGCCGAGAACCTCCTGCTGCTGCAGGTCGACTTCCTCAAGCGGTCGCTGGGCATGCGGTGAGCCCGGCGGGCCGCCCGTAGCGCGCTCACCAGTGCGGCGGCAGCTTCGACGGCGGGGCCGGTGGCGTGAAGCCCGGCGGCACCGGCCCCGCCTCCGGACCGCGAGAGCGTCTGCCGTCGACCGCGCGCGCCAGTACGGCCAACGCCACCAGCCCGGCCAGGGCTATGAACGCCGAACTGGCGACCTCCAGTTGGCGTGATGCGGGCAGGGTGGAGAGACGGCCGAGCAGTCCCGCGCGCTGCTCGGCCGCCAGTCCCGCGGCGCCGTGCGCCAGCAGCAGCGCAGCGGTCAGCATGCCCAACGGGCGCACCGATACGGCACGTTGGGCGACACCGACGGCCGACACCAGGGCCAGCAGCACGAGTGACAGCAGGTACCAGTTGGGCGGCGGCTGTAGCAGGGAGCGGAAGGTTCCGGTGCTTCCGATGACGTCGGCCCAGTACAGCGGCCACCCCAACTCGCGTATCCAGTACGCCTGCCGGCCTGCCAGTACCAGTCCGGCGCCGACCAGCAGCAGGGCGGCCGACACGGCGGGACCGAGGCGCAGGCGGCCGGGCGGGCGGCCGGTGCCGTGCCGGCCGGCCGAGGCGGCGATCAGCAGGAGCACGCTCAGCAGAAGTGCGGCACCGGCCGTGATCAGCACCCATTCCCTGACGCCCGGTTCCGGGCCGGACAGCCGCTCACCGCCCAGGGTGCGCAGCAGCGGCAGGCGGAACAGCAGCGTCACGGCCGCCATCGCGGTCAGCGCGCAGGGGGCGGACGGCGCCCGGCGCAGCACGGCCGCCGCCACGCAGAGGTAGCCGAGCAGCAGCAGCGGGTCGAGCAGCGTGGTCGCCCACGTCGGCGGCCCGTGCGGCCGGACCGGCTCCCCGGCCCACAACCACCATACGTCCACGGCGCGTTCGGCGATCCACAGGTCACGAGCGGCCCACGCGGCACACGGCAGGGCCAGTAACGCGCACAGCAGTACGGCGAACCCCCCGGCGCCGCGCGCGCGAGCCCTTCTCCGCCCCATGACGTGGCCCACCCCCTGCCCCCGCACGGACAGGTCTACTCCACTCACCGCACCGGGACAACAGTGCGGCAGCAGACGGCGGACGGCGGCCCGGCACGCTCCCGGCCGGGGTGGGCACGGGCCCGCCCCGGCCGGTTCACGGCACCCGCACGGCCGTACGCTTTCGAGAATGGCGCGTCCGTATATCGGCGCGACGTCCGTCAAGTTGCCCCGACGTTAAAGACGTTGGGCACGATATGTCACCCATGCCGTACACCGCGCATGTCTGTCAAGCACGCTGTGGCGTCAATCTGCACACCCTTCGCTCAAGAAGCGGACACCGCCCGGCCGGGCCCCCACCGTCCTCTTGACTGCGACATAAATCACTTGCCAAAGTCCGCTCAACCAGCGGTGCCTATCAGCTCGGCTTCCTGTTCCAGGTGAACTCCGTGCGGGGGAACTTCGCGATGACCAGTCCGTCCCAGACCGCGGTGACGCAGACCGATCCCTCCGGACTCGGGCCCGAGGGCACCGGAAGAATCAAGGGCAGCAAGATCGGGGAACTGGCCGGCCGTTCCCCCGGCCAATTGATGTGGATCAGATTCCGGCGCGACCGGGCCGGAGTGATCAGCGGCTGTGTCGTGCTGGCCTTCTTCCTGATCGGCCTGCTGGCCCCGGTGATCTCCAAGCTCTACGGAAAAGACCCGTACACCCGCTACGGGCAGATCACCCCGGGCCTGCTGGTCAACGGATATCCCGCGCAGCCGAACGGCGGGATCTCCGGTGATTTCTGGTTCGGCATCGAACCGGGCCTCGGCCGCGATGTTTTCATGCAATTGATCTACGGCATCCGCACGACGCTCTACCTCTCGGTCGCCATCACCCTGGTATCGGTGCTGACCGCGATCGTGATGGGTGTGGCGGCCGGATACTTCGGCGGCCGGATCGACTACTTCATCGGCCGGCTCATCGACCTGCTGATGGCCTTTCCCAACCAGCTGTTCTTCGTCGCGTTCGTCCCGGTGGTCGGCGCGATCTTCGTGGCCCCCGAGGACGCGATGGCGACCTGGATGCGCTGTCTCATCCTGATCCTGGTGCTGTGGTTCCTGGGCTGGATGAGCCTGGCCCGGCTGCTGCGCGGCACCGTCCTGTCGCTGCGTGAGCGGGAGTTCATCGACGCGGCCAAGGTCAGCGGGGCCTCCCCGGCCCGCATCATCCGGCGCGAGCTGCTGCCGAACGTGATGACGCCGATCCTGGTGCAGACGACGTACATGCTCCCCAACTTCGTCACCGCCATCGCCGGTCTGTCCTTCCTGGGTGTCGGCCTGGTCGAGCCCACGCCCGACTGGGGCCGGATGTTCGCCAACGCCGCCGACTACTACCGCAACGACATCACGTACTTGTTCTTCCCCGGCGTCGCGATGGTGATCTTCATCGTGGCGTTCAACCTCCTCGGGGATTCCGTCCGGGACGCCTTCGACCCGAAGCGCGCCCGGTGAAACGTGTTCCACGGGGGGTGCTGCCACCCCAGCACCGCACACGTCAGGCAGCGGCCACGGAACTACGACAGGCAGGTGCATCCACCACCATGAAGACAGTCCGTACGCACAGAGCGCGCGCCACGGTCGTGGCGCTGTCCGCGGGGGCACTGGTCCTGACCGCCTGCAGCAGCGGGGCCGGCAAGGGGGCGGGGGACGACGAGGGCCGCAAGCAGGCCGAGAGCCAGCGCGCCCAGATCACCTTCGGGGACGCCAAGGCGTCCACGGGCCCGGCCGAGGCGGTGCCGGGCGCCACGTCCGGCGGCACGATCAAGGTCTACCAGCGGGACACCTACGACCACCTGGACCCGGCCCAGATCTACGTCAGCGACGAGGGCACCCTGTCCACGCTGCTGTTCCGCCGGCTGACCTCGTACCACCTGGACAACAAGGGCAAGTACACGGTGGTCGGCGACCTGGCGACGGACAGCGGCAAGTCCTCCGACGGCGGCCGGACCTGGACCTACACCCTGAAGAAGGGGGTGAAGTTCGAGAACGGGCAGCCGATCACCTCGAAGGACCTGCGGCACACCTTCGAGCGCCAGTTCGCGAGCTTCATCTCCAACGGGCCGACGTACGTCCAGCGCTGGCTGGCCGACGCGGAGGGCAACGAATACCGCAAGCTGCTGCCGGACGGCCCGTACAAGGGCAAGCACCTGCCCGACAGCGTGCTGGAGACGCCGGACGAGAACACCATCCGCTTCCACTTCAAGAAGCCGGTCGGTGACCTGCCGTACGCGCTGGCCATGGCGGGCTACGCCGTCGTCCCGGAGAAGGGCGACACCAAGGAGAGGTACGACAAGGCCCCGGTCGCCTCCGGCCCGTACAAGATCCAGCCGGGGTCGTTCAAGTCCGGCAAGGGCATGCAGCTGGTCCGCAACCCCAACTGGGACCCGAACACGGACATCACCCGGCACCAGTACGTCGACCGGTTCGACATCCAGTTCGGGGTCTCCTACCCGGACTCCACGCAGCGGCTGATGTCCGACAGCGCCGACAACAAGACCGCCATCAGCTTCAACAACCAGGTCGACGCCGCCAGCCTCCAGCAGGTGGCGGGCGAGCCGGACATCAAGAAGCGCTCGACCTCCGGCTACCAGCCCTACGTCGGCGTCATGAACTTCAACATGAAGCGCTTGAAGGACAAGAAGGTCCGCGAGGCCATCGCCCACGCGCTGCCCATCCAGGCCATCCTGGACGCGTACGGCGTGCCGGGCGGCGGCGAGCTGGCGGGCAGCTACATCAGCCCGACGCTCACCGGCCACAAGGACATCGACCCGTACGGCAAGCTCAAGAAGCCGATGGGCGACGTGGAGAAGGCCAAGCAGCTGCTCAAGGAGGCCGGCAAGGTCGGCATGAAGCTGACCTTCGCGTACACCAACGCGCCGGAGCCGCAGAAGTACTCGGTCGCGGTCGCCGACAACCTGCGCAAGGCCGGCTTCAACGTGCAGAACAAGGACCTGCCGTCGGACACCTACTACGACATCATCGGCAAGGTCGACAACCAGTTCGACATCTACCCCTCCGCGTGGGGCGCCGACTGGCCCAGCGCGCTGACCGTGATCCCGCCGGTCTACGACGGCCGGCAGATCCAGGACAACGCGCCGAACTACTCGCACTACAACAACCCCGCGGTCAACAAGGAAATCGACCGGATCTCCCAGCTGACCGACCAGACGAAGGCCGCGCACGACTGGTTCGCGCTCGGCGAGAAGATCCTCAAGGAGGACCTGCCGCAGCTGCCGACCTTCTATTACAAGCAGGTCCAGCTGCACGGCTCCAAGGTCGGCGGGGTCGTCAACAACGACATCATCAGCTCGGTCGACCCGACCAAGCTGTACGTGAAGAAGTAGCGGAGCCGGCGCCCCAGGCGCCCACGCGCCGCCCGCGCCCGGTGTGCCCGTCGTCCCGGACGGGCACACCGGCCCGGCGCACCCTTCCACCCTCCGGCTGCCCACGAGAGCTGCGACTGCCATGCTGCGTTTCCTCTTCCGCCGGTCCCTCGGCGCGATCGTGATCCTGCTGATCATCAGCGCGTTCACGTTCTTCCTCTTCTTCGCCGCCCCCCGGGATCCCGCGCTGCTGGCCTGCGGAAAGAACTGCACGCCCGACGCCATCGCAGTGATCCACAAGAATCTCGGGCTCGACAAGCCGGTTCCGGTCCAGTACTGGGAATTCATGTCCGGCATCGTCACCGGACGGGATTTCGCCCAAGGCCCGTGCCCGGCCCCCTGCTTCGGCTATTCCTTCGCCAACGGCGATCCCGTCTGGGACACGATCGTGGACCGCTTCCCGACCACCGTCTCGCTGACCATCGGCGCCGCCGCGGTCTTCCTGACGGTGGGCGTCGGCACCGGAATGATCGCGGCCTGGAAACAGGGCAAGCTGATCGACAAGATCTTCAGCTCGGCCTCGCTGGTGCTCTCCTCGATGCAGATCTATTTCGTCGGGCCGATCGTGCTGGCCCTGCTGGTCTACAACCTCGGCTGGTTCGGACAGCCGAAGTACGTACCGTTCTTCGACGACCCGGTGGGATGGTTCCTGGGGCTGATCATTCCCTGGTGCGTGCTCTCCATCATCTTCACCGCGCAGTACACCCGCATGGCGCGCTCCTCGATGATCGAACAGCTTCAGGAGGATCACGTACGGACCGCGCGGGCCAAGGGAATGGCCTCCCGCAGGGTCTTCTTCCGCTACGCCTGGCGCGGCTCGCTCATTCCCATCGTCACCATTTTCGGCATCGACCTGGGGTCCCTCTTCGGCGGCGCGATGATCACCGAATACACCTTCGCGCTGCCGGGCCTCGGCACCCTCGCCGTGAAGTCGGTGCAGAACACCGACCTGCCGATGACCATGGGCGTGATGCTGTTCGCCGCGACCTTCATCATCCTGTTCAACATCGTGGTGGACGCCTGCTACGCGTTCATCGACCCGCGTGTGCGGCTGTCCTAGGAGAAGACCCCGTGTCCACACCCACCCAGCCCGCGGCCGCACCGGGCCCGGCCGCGCCGGCACCCGCCCCGCCCTTCCTGTCCGTACGGGACCTGTACGTACGGTTCGCCACCGAGGACGGCGTGGTCCAGGCGGTCGACAACCTCTCCTTCGACCTGGAGCGCGGCCGCACCCTCGGCATCGTCGGCGAGTCCGGCTCCGGCAAGTCGGTGACCAACCTGGCGATCCTGGGCCTGCACAACCCCAACTACACGGAGATCGCCGGGGAGATCCTGCTGGACGGCGACGAGCTGACCGGGGCCCGGGAGAAGGACCTGGAGAAGCTGCGCGGCAACAAGCTGGCGATGATCTTCCAGGACCCGCTGACCTCGCTGTCGCCGTACTACACGGTGGGGCGGCAGATCGCCGAGCCGTTCATCAAGCACACCGGCGCGAGCAAGCGCGAGGGCCGGCAGCGGGCGGTCGAGATGCTGGCGAAGGTGGGCATCCCGCAGCCGACGCTGCGGGTGGACGACTATCCGCACCAGTTCTCCGGCGGGATGCGCCAGCGCGCCATGATCGCCATGGCGCTGGTGTGCAACCCGTCCCTGCTGATCGCCGACGAGCCGACCACGGCGCTGGACGTGACCGTACAGGCACAGATCCTGGACCTGCTCAAGGACCTCCAGCAGGAGTTCGGCTCCGCCATCATCCTGATCACCCACGACCTGGGCGTGGTCGCCAACACCGCCGACGAGCTGCTGGTGATGTACGCCGGGCGGGCCGTGGAGCGCGGCACCGTCAAGGAGATCCTCACCGAGCCGCGGCACCCGTACACCTGGGGCCTGCTGGGCTCGATGCCGCGGCTGTCGTCGAACGTCGACGAACCGCTGACGCCGATCCCCGGCACGCCGCCGAGCCTGCTCGCGCCGCCCTCGGGCTGCCCCTTCCACCCGCGCTGCGCCTTCCCGCCCGAGGTGGGCGGCTCCCGCTGCCAGGACGAGCGGCCGCTGCTGGCCCCCGGACGCGCCGCGGCCTGCCATCTGACCCTCGAACAGAAGCACACCCTGTTCACCGAACAGATCAAGCCCCGGCTGGGCTAGGAGCGACGACCATGAACGCACCCGAAGACGTCATCGTCCCCGCTCCCCGTCCGGCCGCCGCCGGGCCCGGCGAGGTGCTGCTGACCGCCGAGGGCCTGACCAAACACTTCCCGATCATGGCGGGGTTCCCCTTCAAGCGCCGGATCGGCGCGGTGCAGGCGGTCGACGGCATCGATCTGACCGTGCACACCGGTGAGACGTTCGGCCTGGTCGGCGAGTCGGGCTGCGGGAAGTCCACCACCGGGCGGCTGCTGACCCGGCTGCTGGAGCCGACCGCGGGGTCGATCACGTACCGGGGCCGGGACATCACCCACGCCGGGCGCAAGGAGCTGGCCCCGGTCCGCTCCGAGATCCAGATGATCTTCCAGGACCCGTACTCGTCGCTGAACCCCCGGCAGACGGTCGGCACCATCATCGGCGGGCCGATGGAGATCAACGGCATCGAGCCGCCGGGCGGCCGGGAGCAGCGGGTCCGGGAGCTGCTGGAGACCGTCGGCCTCAACCCGGAGCACTACAACCGCTTCCCGCACGAGTTCTCCGGCGGCCAGCGCCAGCGCATCGGCGTGGCCCGGGCGCTCGCGCTGGAGCCAAAGCTGATCGTCGCGGACGAGCCGGTCTCCGCGCTGGACGTCTCCATCCAGGCCCAAGTGGTCAATCTTCTCCAGGAGTTGCAGCGCGAACTGAACATCGCGTTCCTGTTCATCGCACACGACCTGGCGATCGTGCGGCACTTCAGCCAGCGGGTCGCGGTGATGTACCTGGGCAAGATCGTCGAGGTCGGCGACCGGGACTCGATCTACCACCGGCCGCGCCACCCGTACACCCACGCGCTGCTCTCCGCCGTCCCGGAGGCCCGGCTGCTGGACGCGCAGGAGGAGCCGGACGACCGCGAGCGCATCCGGCTGGCCGGGGACGTGCCGTCGCCGATCGATCCGCCGTCCGGCTGCCGGTTCCGTACCCGCTGCTGGAAGGCGCGCGACAAGTGCGCCACCGAGGTACCACCGCTGGTGCAGATCACCGGCAACCGGTCGGGCCATCTGACGGCGTGCCACTTCCCGGAGGAGCCGACGACGGCGGCGCGGGACGAGGACATCGTGCTGGACCCGGCGCTGGCGGCGATCGAGGACGCGGTGCCGGGGCCGGACGCGCGCTGACCGGGGGCGGGTGCGGGCCGCCCGTCAGGCCTCCGGCACCACCTGCCGCTCCTCCGCGAAATGGCAGGCCGAGGCGTGCCGGGCGGGCCCCGTCACCTCTTCGAAGCCTTCCGGTACGGCCAGCGCCGGCACCTCCAGGGCGCAGCGTTCCCGCGCCTTCCAGCAGCGCGTGCGAAAGCGGCAGCCGGACGGCGGATCGGCGGGCGAGGGCACGTCCCCGGCCAGCAGGATGCGTTCGCGGCGGGCGCGCGCCCCGGGGTCCGGTACGGGTACGGCGGACAGCAGGGCCTGGGTGTACGGGTGCGTCGGATGGCCGTAGATCTCCTCCTCCGTACCGGTCTCGACGAAGCGGCCGAGGTACATCACGGCGACCCGGTCGGAGATGTGCCGCACGACCGACAGGTCGTGCGCGATGAAGACGTACGACAGGTCGAACTCGTCCTGGAGGCGTTCCAGCAGGTTGACGACCTGCGCCTGGACCGACACGTCCAGCGCGGAGACCGGTTCGTCCGCGACGATGATCTCCGGGCGCAGCGCCAGGCCGCGGGCGATGCCGATGCGCTGGCGCTGGCCGCCGGAGAACTGGTGCGGGTAGCGGTTGATGTATTCGGGGTTGAGGCCGACGACATCCAGCAGTTCCCGCACTCTTCTGCGCCGGTCGCCCTTCGGGGCCACCTCCGGGTGGATGTCGTACGGCTCGCCGATGATGTCGCCGACCGTCATCCGCGGGTTGAGCGAGGTGTACGGGTCCTGGAACACCATCTGGATGTTGCGGCGCACGGCCTTCAGCGCGCGCCCGGACAGCTTGGTGATGTCCTCCCCCCGGTACAGGATCCGGCCGCCGGTCGGCTTCTCCAGCCCGACCAGCATCTTGGCGACCGTCGACTTGCCGCACCCGGATTCGCCGACGATGCCCAGCGTCTCCCCTTTGCGCAGCGTGAAGGAGACGGTGTCCACCGCCCTGACCGAGCCGATCTGCTTGCGCAGCACGATGCCCCGGGTCAGCGGGTAGAGCTTGGCCAGCTCCCGTACGTCGAGGACGGGCTCCCCTGCGCCCGCCGCCACCTCAGCGCTCATGGGCGCTCTCCCTGCTCACTGACGGTCTCCTCCCAGAAGTGGCACGCGCTGGCCCGGCCCGGGGCCACGTCGTACAGCGGCGGCCGGTCCGTACGGCAGACGTCCCGCGCCTTGGGGCAGCGCGGGTGGAAGGGGCAGCCCGGCGGGATCGCGGTCAGGCTGGGCGGCAGGCCCTTGATCGCGTACAGCTCCCGGCCCTTGCGGTCCAGGCGCGGGATGGAGTCGAGCAGACCCCGGGTGTACGGGTGGGCCGGCGCCCGGTAGAGGTCGTGGACGGGGGCGGTCTCCACGATCCGGCCCGCGTACATGACGGCGATCCGGTCGGCCACGTCCGCGACCACGCCCAGGTCGTGGGTGATCAGGACGAGGCCCATGGCGTACTCCCGGCGCAGCTCCGCGAGCAGGTCCATGACCTGCGCCTGGACGGTCACGTCGAGGGCGGTGGTGGGCTCGTCCGCGATGATCAGGTCCGGCTCCAGGGCCAGCGCCATCGCGATCATGATGCGCTGGCGCATACCGCCGCTGAACTGGTGCGGGTAGTCCCCCACCCGGCTGCGGGCGGCCGGGATGCGCACCCGGTCCATCAGCTCGGCGGCCCGGTCGCGGGCCGCCGAGCGCGACGCGCCGCGGTGCACCTCGAACATCTCCCCGAGCTGCGCGCCCACGCTCAGCACCGGGTTGAGCGCCGACAGCGCGTCCTGGAAGATCATCGCGAGCTTGCTGCCCCGGACCCGGCGCCGTTCCTCGGCGCCCATCCGCAGCAGGTCCCGGCCGTGGAAGAGGATCTCGCCGCCGGTGACGTACCCGGGCGGGGTGTCCAGGATGCCCATCACCGCCTGCGCGGTCACCGACTTGCCCGATCCCGACTCGCCCAGCACGGCCAGCGTCTCACCCGCGGCGACCGTGTAGCTGACACCGTTGACCGCGCGCGCGATCCCGTCCCGCGTACGGAACTCGACCTGCAACCCGCGTACGTCCAGCAGCGCGCCGCCGTCCGCGGGGGCGGCCCCCCGCGTGCCCTCAGCCGTCATCCACCGTCTCCTCAGCGCAACTTGGGGTCGAGGGCGTCGCGCACCGCGTCGCCGAGCATGATGAACGCCAGCACGGTCAGGCTGAGCGCGCCCGCCGGCCACAGCAGCATGTGCGGCGCGTTGCGGATCTGTTTGGACGCCTCGGAGATGTCGATGCCCCAGGAGACCGTCGGCGGCTTCAGGCCGACGCCCAGGTAGGACAGCGTCGCCTCCAGCGCGATGTACGTACCGAGCGCGATGGTCGCCACGACGATCACCGGTGCGACCGCGTTGGGCGCCAGATGCCGCAGCAGCAGCCGGGTGTTCCCGGCCCCCAGCGCCCGCGCGGCCTGCACGAAGTCGGCCTGTTTGACGGTCAGTACGGAGCCGCGCGCGATCCGCGCCAGCTGCGGCCAGCCGAGCAGCACGATGAACCCGACGACCGGCCACACCGACCCGGACGGCACCACGGACAGGAAGACCAGGCCGCCCAGCAGCATGGGAATGGCGAAGAACATGTCCGCGACACGGGAGAGCAGCGCGTCCCACCAGCCGCCGAAGAACCCGGCGAGGCCGCCCAGCACCCCGCCGAGCAGCGCGGCTCCGGCCGTCGCGCAGACGCCGACCGCCACCGAGGCGCGGGCCCCGTGCACCGTACGCGCGAAGACGTCGCAGCCCTGGGTGTCGAAGCCGAAGGGATGGCCGGACCGCGAGCCCTCCTGGGACCGGGTGATGTCGCAGTCCAGCGGGTCGGTGCCGGTCAGCAGGGACGGCCAGACGGCGATCAGCACGAAGAAGACGATCAGCAGCCCGGAGACCAGGAAGACCGGGTTGCGGCGCAGGTCGTGCCAGGCGTCCGACCACAGGCTGCGGGCCCGGCCGGTGGCGGGCTGCACGCCGGTGCCCTGCGGCGCTCCCGGTGCGCCGGGCACCTCGGGCGGCCCGGCGAGCCCGCCCATGGTCTCCGCCTCGACGGCGGGCAGTGGCGTGCCGCCGCCCGCCGTCTGGAACGGCTCGGGGCGCTCGGGTTCAGGCATAGCGGATCCTCGGGTCGAGCACGGCGTACAGGAGGTCGACGATCAGGTTCGCCAGCAGGAAGACGATGACCAGGACGGTCACGAAGCCGACGACGGTCGGGGAGTTCTGGCGGACGATGCCCTGGTACAGCTCGTAGCCGACGCCGTGCACATTGAAGATCCGTTCGGTGACCACCGCGCCGCCCATCAGGGACCCGATGTCGGCGCCGATGAAGGTGACCACCGGGATGAGCGAGTTGCGCAGCAGGTGCCGCACGACGATCCGCCGCCGGGGCAGCCCCTTGGCGACGGCCGTACGGACGTAGTCGGCGCGGGCGTTCTCCGCGATCGACGTACGGGTGAGCCGGGTGACGTACGCCAGCGACACCAGCGCCAGCACGCAGCCGGGGAGCAGCAGCGCGTCCAGGGGCGCGCCGATCGGGACGGCCGGGGTGACCCACCCCCACTTCACGCCCAGCAGGTACTGGAGGACATACCCGCTGACGAACGTCGGCACGGACACCACGACCAGCGTCAGCACCAGCACCCCGGTGTCCAGCAGCCGCCCGCGCCGCAGCCCGCTGAGCACGCCCAGCGTCACCCCGACGACGATCTCCGCGACGACGGCGACCGCGGTCAGCCGCAGGGTGACGGGAAAGGCGGTGCCCATCTTGTCCAGGACCTGCAAGCCGTCGAACGTCGTACCGAAATTCCCGGTGAAGATCTGCCCCATGTATTGCAGGTACTGCTGCCACAGCGGCTCGTCCAAATGGAGTTCGCGGCGGATCTGCGCGGCGGTGGCGGGGTCGGGGGCGCGGTCGCCGGAGAGCGCGGCGACCGGATCGCCCAGCGCGTACACCATCACGAAAATCAGGAAGGTGGCCCCGATGAAGACCGGCACCATCTGTAGCAGCCGCCGGATCACATAACGCCCCATGGCCGTCCCCCGCCCTCAGTCCTTGATCGTGATCTGGTCGTACACCGGAACGCTGAAGGGGTTCAGGGCGACATGCTCGACCCGGTCCGTGTAGCCGCCGCTGCCGTTCTGGTACCAGAGCGGAATCGCGGGCATTTCCCGGGCGAGGATCCGCTCGGCCCGGTGATAGGTGTCGTTGACCCGGCCCACGTCGCGTTCCGCGTTCGCGCGGCTCACCAGCCCGTCGAATTCCTTGTTGCTCCAGCCGGAGTCGTTGGACGAGGCCCCGGTGAAATACTGGCTCTGCAGGAACGTCTGGATCAGCGGATAGTCCATCTGCCAGCCGGCCCGGAAAGGGCCGCTCATCTTCTTCGCGCTGACCTTGGACCGGTAATCGGCGAAGGTGCCCATCGGGCTCCCGTCGCACACATGCCGGCCCAGCGCCTTGTTCACGCTGTTGCACAGGGCGTCCACCCACAGCTTGTGCGATCCGGTGTCCGCGTTGTACGTCACCTTCATCGACCCGCCGGGAATCCCGCCCCCTTCCTCGACCAGCTTCCGGGCCGCCGCCGGGTCGTACGTACACGCCGTACCGCACAGTCCCGCCTGGTAGCCGCCGTGCTCGCCGAGGGCCATGGCGGTCCAGTCGGTGGCCGGCGTCCGCGTGCCCCGGAAGATCTGCCGGGTGATGGCCGCCCGGTTGATGGCCATCGAGATGCCGCGCCGGACCTTTTCCACGCCCGGCTTCGCCCAGGCCTTGTCGTACATCGGGAACGACAGCGTCTGAATGATCCCGGCGGGCTGGTTGATGTACCGCCCTCGCAGATCCTTCTGCACATGCTTCAGCTGCGAGGCCGGCACATCGTCCACGAGATCGAGATTGCCCGCCATCAAGTCGGTGTAGGCGGTGTCATTGTCCGTGTAGACCTGGAGATCGACCCCACCGTTCTTCGCCTTGTCGGGCCCCGGATAGTCCTTCCAGGTCCGCAACCGCATGATCCCGCCCTTGGCGTACGACTGCACGGCGTACGGACCGTTGCCGACCGGCTTCGCCAGCCAGGCGTCGTGGTCGGTGAAGAACTGCCGGGGCAGCGGCAGAAAGGCGCTGTAACCGAGCATCTCCGGCCACAGCCCGAATTTCTGGTTCAGCCGCACCGTGAACGTCAGCTCGTCCTTGACCCGCAGACCGCGCATCGTCCGCGCGGTCGGCTTCGCGCCCTCCCCCTCCGGGTGGACCTCCTCGTACCCCTCCACATAACTGAAGAAGGGCGCCCCCAGCTGCCGATTGCTGACCAGCGCCCCGTAATTCCAGGCATCGACGAAAGACCGGGCCGTCACCTTCTCCCCATTGCTGAAGGACCACCCCGGCTTGAGCTTCACCGTGAAGTTCCGCGCGTCCGGTGATTCGACCGACTCGGCCACCATGTTCTCGGCCACGGCGGTCCGCGGGTTGTACCGCTTCAGCCCCCGAAAAGCCAGGTCGAGCACCTTGCCGCCCTGTACGTCGGTGGTGTTGGCCGGCTCGACCGGGTTCTGCGGGTCGCCCCAGGACGCCCGTACGACGCTGGGGTCCTGCCCGCCCCCGCCGCACCCGGCGGCCGCCAGGGCCACCGCGGTGGCCGCGAAGAACGCCGAACCGACGCGCAAGGCTCCGCGCAACGAGCTGCCTCCTCAGAGCTGCGGCCCGATGCACCCACGACCCGGCCTGCCGGCCCCAACCTGGCATCCCGGACCCGCCGGATCCCGTCAGCCGGGCCCGACACGGAGGGAATCCCCTCGTACGAGCGACTTTCACGGACCGACGCGGGGCATCACTCGTCGTTCGGCTCGCAGCCGACTCCGTCGCCGTCGCGGTCAAGGTGGTGCGGGTCGGAGGTCCCGACGTGCGTCGGCCCGTCGAGGTCCGAACAGTCGAGGTCGGGCCCGCCCGACGACGGCCTCGGCGCCGGCGAGCCGCCACCCCCGCCACTCGGCGACGGCCCCGCCACCGCCCGGATGTCCGCGCCGACGATCACCCCGTCCCGGACGGTGTACGTCCCGGCGAAGGACCGCACGGCCCCGTCCCGCTGCTCGGCGTCGAGCGCGACCGAGACGGTGTCCCCCTGGACGCCGGTCACGCGGACGGCGTCGTGCACGGTGTCCGCGAAGCCCGCCACGAAGGCCTCGTATGAACCCCCGAGGTGCCGGCCGCCCAGGTCCCAGGCGCGACGGAAGTCGCGGGCGTTGACGGCCGCGTAGTAGTCCTCGACGACGGAGGCGGCGTCGCGGGCCTCGACCGTCCCCTCCGGTGCGGTACTGGGGGCGGCCGTCCCCGTACCGGAGGGCGAGGGCGCCTCGGTAACCGTACGGGTGCTCGTGACCGTCGCCCCCGAGCCGCCCTCCCCGGAGGAACCGCACCCGGCCAGCACAGCCGCCGACAAGGCGGCACCCACTGCGACACCACTACGGCGCATCGGCCTCACCCCAACAGGCGAAACGTCCCTGCCCCCA
The DNA here is from genome assembly GCF_008634025.1 of Streptomyces albofaciens JCM 4342. Taxonomy (NCBI): domain Bacteria; kingdom Bacillati; phylum Actinomycetota; class Actinomycetes; order Kitasatosporales; family Streptomycetaceae; genus Streptomyces; species Streptomyces albofaciens. Next base: position 3,304,919 of record NZ_PDCM01000002.1, read on the forward strand.
GTCTGCGCCGTCCGCCCGGGCTCCGCCCGTGGATCACCCGGCCCGCCGCCCGAGCCCTCCGGCCCGCACCACGCGCACCAGCCCGCCCAGCGCCGCCGCGGACACCCCCATCACCGTCTCGGGCTCCGCGCTCTCCCGCATCCACCGCGCCTCGCCGGGCCCGGCCGCCACCTCGACACACGCCTCGGTGTGCCCCTCGCTGAAGCTGGATTTCCGCCACTCGAACCGGGACATGTACACCTTCCTAGAGCAGGGGATACAGGATTCGTTCGATGAGCCCGACGGTGTCCTTCGAACGCCGCGCCTCGGGCGGAAGCGCGGCCTCCGCCAGCCTGGCGAAGGTGCGCGCGTACCGCTCGACAGCCTCGACTTCGCCCAGGTACAGGGAATTCCCGACGTGCGGGACGACCACCGTCGACAGTTCCCGCACGGGCGGCATCAGCACGGTGAAGGCGGCCCCGAAAGGCAGCGGGCCGTCGAACGGCAGTACTTGGAGCGTCACGTTCGGCTGGTGACACGCGTCGATCAGGCGCAGCAACTGGTCCCGCATGAGCTCGCGGCCCCCGAAGGAAGCGCGCAGCGCGGCCTCGTGGACGACCGCGTGCACCCGCGGCGCCCCCTCCCCCGACAGCACCCGTTGCCGCTCCATCCGGAACTCCACCGCGGCCGCCTCCGTGCTGCGGGGCACTTCCACGTACCCGCCGCGGTGTACGGCCGTGGCGTACGCCCGTGTCTGCAACAGGCCGGGGATGAACAACGGCTCGTAGCAGGCGATGGACTCGGCTCCCGCCTCCAGCTCGGCGAAGTCGAGCAGGGGTGCCCGGACGCTGTTCCGGTACAGGCTCCACCACCCTTTGCCGGACCGCTGTCCGAGGTCGATCAACGCTTCGAGGTAGGTAGAACGTGTACCACTCGCGGTCTGGGCCAATTCGCGCAGCCTGGCCGGGGCCAAGGACGTACGTCCGGCTTCGGCGTTGCTGACGTGCGACTGCCGCATGCCCATGACGCCCGCGGCCTCGCTGACGGTCAGGCCGGCCCGCTCCCGCAGCCTGCGGACCTCCGCCCCGAAACGCCGCTGCCGGTACGTGGGATTCGCCCTCAGGCCCATGCGTCCCTCCCAGTTCTCCCATTGGCAGTATGACCCAACTCGCCCTTTCTGTGAGTTGGTTGCACGTATATGTCACGCGCCCTTACCTTACGTATGTCGCCAGTCACAGACTGCATTCACCTGGAGGCTGCCTCATGAGCACGCCCAGCGAGACCTGGTCCTACGGCTTGTTCATTCCGCACGACCCCCGGGCGGTCGGTGTCGTCAGAGCCGCGCTGCGGCAGATCCTGGCCGGGGCCGGGCTGAACTGCCTGGTCGAGACGGCGGAGCTGATGGTCTCGGAGCTGGTGACCAACTCGTACCAGTACGGGAGAACCGACGCGTACGTGAGCGTGGACCGTTCGCCGTTCGACCTGACCATCGCCGTGTGGGACACCGGACCCGGCGTGCCGGAGCAGCAGAAGGCGGCCGTGGACGCCGAGTACGGGCGGGGGCTGGGGATCGTGGACGCCTGTGCGGACAGCTGGGGAGTGCGGGACTATCCGAACGGGAAAGCGGTGTGGTTCACGCTGGCGCAGCGGGAGCCCGAGGAGACGGTGGCGAAGTGGGGCTGAGGCACACCGGGGCTGGTGTCCTGTGCGGCGGCAGGCGGCCTCTGGTCCGCGGAATCGCGGCGTGTTCGACCGCGCGGCGACGGTGGGGCCGACAGCAGGCGGACATGGCGAACGGGTACCTGCACGCGGGCGCCCGGACCGATCCGGTCCGGGCGCCCGCGTATTCAGGCCCGCGTGTTCAGGAGGGGGACGGCCCTACGCCGCGCCCACCACGTCCTTCTCCTCCGCGAAGTGGCAGGCGGACTCATGGGCGGCCAAGGAGTCCGTGCCGGCGAAGCGCTCGGGGATCGCCAGCAGCGGGAGTTCCTCGGCGCACTTGTCCTGGGCCTTCCAGCAGCGGGTGCGGAAGCGGCAGCCGGACGGCGGGTTGGCCGGGGACGGGACGTCGCCGGTCAGGATGATGCGCTCGCGGCCCTCGCGCGCGTCGGGGTCCGGCACGGGGACGGCCGAGAGCAGCGCCTGGGTGTAGGGGTGCGTCGGGTGGTCGTAGATCTGCTCGTCCGTGCCGATCTCCGCCATCTTGCCGAGGTACATCACCCCGACCCGGTCGGAGATGTGCCGGACGATGGACAGGTCGTGCGCGATGAAGAGGTAGGAGAGGTTGAACTCGTCCTGGAGCTTCTCCATCAGGTTGATGACCTGCGCCTGGACGGACACGTCCAGCGCCGAGACCGGCTCGTCGCAGATGATGATCTCCGGGTTGAGCGCGAGGCCGCGGGCGATGCCGATGCGCTGGCGCTGGCCGCCGGAGAACTGGTGCGGATAGCGGTTGACGTACTCGGGGTTGAGGCCGACGACGTCCAGCAGCTCCTGCACCTTGCGGCGCCGGTCGCCCTTCGGGGCCACCTCGGGGTGGATGTCGAAGGGCTCGCCGATGATGTCGCCGACCGTCATCCGCGGGTTGAGCGAGGTGTACGGGTCCTGGAACACCATCTGGATGTTGCGCCGTACGGCCTTCAGCGCGCGCCCGGACAGCTTGGTGATGTCCTGGCCCTTGTAGAAGACCTCGCCGGAGGTCGCCCGCTCCAGGTTCATCAGCAGCTTGGCGACCGTGGACTTGCCGCAGCCGGACTCGCCGACGATGCCGAGCGTCTCGCCCTGGTACAGCTCGAAGGAGATGCCGTCCACGGCCTTGACCGCGCCGACCTGCTTCTTGAACAGGATGCCCTGGGTCAGCGGGAAGTGCTTGACCAGGTTGCGGACTTCGAGGATGGGCTCGCGCCGCGTGTCCTTCTCGGGCTCAGCCATTGATCGTCTCCTCCCAGAAGTGGCACGCGCTGCCGCGGGCGTCGGCGACGGTGTGCAGCGCCGGCACCTCCGTACGGCAGATGTCCTGCGCCTTCGGGCAGCGCGGGTTGAACGCGCAGCCCGGCGGAATGTTGAGCAGGTTGGGCGGCAGGCCCTTGATCGCGTACAGCTCCTGGCCCTTCTGGTCCAGGCGCGGGATGGAGTCGAGCAGACCGCGGGTGTACGGGTGCGCGGGGCTCTTGTACAGCTCGTGCACGGGAGCGTGCTCGACGATCCGGCCCGCGTACATCACCGCGATCTTGTCGGCGACGTCCGCGACCACGCCCAGGTCGTGGGTGATCAGGATCAGGCCCATGTTGAACTCGCGCTGGAGGTCCGCGAGCAGATCCATGACCTGCGCCTGAACGGTCACGTCGAGGGCGGTGGTGGGCTCGTCCGCGATGATCAGGTCCGGCTCCAGGGCCAGCGCCATCGCGATCATGATGCGCTGGCGCATACCGCCGGAGAACTGGTGCGGGTAGTCGTCCACCCGCTTCGAGGCGGCCGGGATCTTCACCCGGTCCATCAGCTCGACGGACTTGGCCTTGGCCGCCTTCTTGCTCAGGCCCTGGTGGACCCGGAACATCTCGCTGAGCTGGTAGCCCACGCTGAGTACCGGGTTCAGGGAGGACAGCGCGTCCTGGAAGATCATGGCGATCTTGGCGCCACGGATCTTGCGGCGCTGTTCGCCGGACATCTTCAGCATGTCCTGCCCGCGGAAGAGGATCTCCCCCCGCGGGATCTTGGCCGGCGGCATGTCGAGGATGCCCATGATGGCCTGCGCGGTGACGGACTTGCCGGACCCGGATTCACCGAGCACGGCCAGCGTCTCGCCCGCGCCGACACTGTAGTTGACGCCGTTGACGGCCTTGACGACGCCGTCCCGGGTGTGGAATTCCACGTGCAGGTCGCGGACTTCGAGGAGGGTGCCCTCGCTCTTGTCCCGGTCCCGCTGCGTGGGAACGTCCGCGGGTTTGGAGATGGTGGTCACGTACGCCTCCCTCAGCGCAGCTTGGGGTCGAGGGCGTCGCGCACCGCGTCGCCGAGCATGATGAACGCCAGCACCGTGATGCTGAGGGCGCCCGCCGGCCAGAGCAGCATGTGCGGCGCGTTGCGCACATCCGTGGCGGCGGTGGAGATGTCGATGCCCCAGGAGACCGTCGGCGGCTTCAGGCCGACGCCCAGGAACGACAGCGTCGCCTCCAGGGAGACATACGTACCGAGCGCGATGGTCGCCACGACGATGACGGGCGCCAGCGCGTTGGGCGTGATGTGCCGCAGCAGCATCCGCGAGGTGCTCGCGCCCAGGGCGCGCGCCGCCTGCACGTAGTCCTGCTGCTTGGCGGTGATCACCGAGCCGCGGGCGATACGGGCGATCTGCGGCCAGCCCAGGATCGCCATCAGCAGCACGACGGTGAAGATCGAGCCGCCCTTGATGACGGACAGGAAGACGATGCCGCCGAGCAGGATCGGGATGCCGAAGAAGATGTCGCCGATCCGGGAGAGGATCGAGTCCCACCAGCCGCCGAAGAAGCCGGCCAGGCCGCCCATCAGGCAGCCGAACACGGCGGCGAGCAGGGTGGTGCACACACCGACGACGACCGAGGCCCGGGCGCCGTAGACGGTGCGGGCGTAGACGTCGCAGCCCTGGGTGTTGAAGCCGAAGGGGTGGCCGTCGGCCGGGCCCTGCTTGGACTTGGTGATGTCGCAGGCGTACGGGCTGGTGCTGGTCAGCAGGCTCGGCCAGATCGAGATGACGACCAGGAAGAGGATCAGCACCGCGGAGATGTAGAAGATGGGGTTGCGCCGCAGGTCGCGCCAGGCGTCGCCCCACAGGCTGCGGGGCTTGTCCGCCTTCAGCTCCACGCCGACGACATCGGCCGCGTCCACGGGTGCCTGGGTGTGCACGGAGGTCTCGGTGTCAGGCATAACGGATCCTCGGGTCCAGGACCGCGTAAAGCAGGTCGACGAGCAGGTTGGCGGCGAGGAAGACGACCACGAGGATGGTCACGAAGCCCACCACGGTCGGTGAGTTCTGCCGCAGGATGCCCTGGTAGAGCTGGTAGCCGACGCCCTGGATGTTGAAGATCCGCTCGGTGACGACGGCGCCGGCCATCAGGCCGCCGATGTCGGTGCCGAGGAAGGTGACGACGGGGATCAGCGAGTTGCGCATCAGGTGGACGGTGACCACCCGGCGGCGCGGCAGGCCCTTGGCCGTCGCGGTGCGGATGTAGTCCGAGCGCAGGTTCTCCGCGATCGAGGTTCGGGTGAGCCGGGACACGTACGCCAGCGAGACGCCCGCCAGCACGATGCCGGGCAGCAGCAGCTGGTCGAAGGTGACGTCGATGGAGACCGCCGGGGCGGCCCAGCCGAGCTTCACGCCGATGAAGTACTGCAGCACGTAGCCGGTGACGAACGTCGGGACCGAGATCACCAGCAGCGTGAAGACCAGCACGCCGGTGTCCACGATCCGGCCTCGGCGCAGGCCCGCGATGACGCCGAGGGTCAGGCCGACCACCAGCTCGATGGCGAACGCCACCAGCGTCAGCTTGATGGTGTTCGGGAAGGCGTTGCCCATCAGTTCCACGACCGGGGTGCCGTTGAAGGACGTACCGAAGTCGCCCTGGAAGATCCCGGCCATGTATTGCAGGTACTGGCTCCACAACGGGTCGTTGAGGTGCAGGGACTCCCGGATCGCCGCGGCGGTGGCCGGGTCCGGTGTCCGGTCTCCGAACATGGCGGCGACGGGGTCGCCGATCGCGTAGACCATGACGAAGATCAGGAAAGTGGTGCCGATGAAGACGGGCACCATCTGGAGCAGTCGTCGTATGACGTAGCGCCCCATGTGTCCTCCAGGAAAGCGCCGACGCGGGAACAGCCGGACCCGTTCTCGACGGGTACCGACTGTCCCCTGCCGCCGTAAGCGGTTATGTTCTTCGCGCCCCGCTCAGGGGCGGCTGCGTCGGATCAGCCCTTGACCTTGATGTCGCTGAAGACAGGGACGCTGAAGGGGTTGAGCGTGACGTCGGAGACCTTGTCCGACCAGCCGACGGTGCCGTTCTGGTAGAAGAGCGGGATGTTCACCGCGTCCTGGATGACGATCTTCTCGGCCTGCTTGTAGATGTCGGTGGCCTTCTTGATGTCCGTCTCGGCGGCGGCCTCGTCCATCAGCTTGTCGAATTCCTTGTTGCTCCACTTGCCGTCGTTGGAGCTGGACCCGGTCTTGTACAGCGGGGTCAGGAAGTTCTCGATGTGCGGGTAGTCCATCTGCCAGCCGGCGCGGAACGGCCCGTTCATCTCGCCCTTGGTGATCTGGTTGCGGAAGTCACCGAAGGTGCCGACCGGGTTGCCCACGCAGGCCTTGTCGTCGCCGAGGACCTTGTTGATGCTGTTGCAGGCCGCGTCCGCCCACTGCTTGTGGGAGTCCTTGTCGGCGTTGTAGCTGATGGTCAGCTTGCCGCCGGGGATGCCGCCGCCCTCTTCGATGAGCTTCTTGGCCTCGGTCGGGTTGTAGGTGCAGACGTCACCGCAGAGGTTCTTGTCGTAACCGTTGGCCTCGCCGAGCACCGGAGAGGTGAGGTCGACCATCGGTGTACGGGTGCCGTTGTAGATCTTCTCCGTGATGCTCTTGCGGTCGATCGCCATGGAGATGCCCTTGCGGACCTTCTCCATGCCCGGCTTGTTCCACTCGGGCTTGTAGAACGGGAAGGTGACGGCCTGGTAGAGACCCGCGGGCTGGGTGTGGTAGTTGCCCTTGAGGTCGTTCTTGGCGTTCTTGATCTGCTCCGCCGGGATGTCGTCGTTGACATCGAGGTTGCCGGCCTGGAGGGCGGCGTACGCGGCGTTGGAGTCGGTGAAGACCTGGAGCAGTACGCCCTTGTTCTGCGGCTTGTGGTCACCGGTGTAGTACTTGTTCGGGACGAGCTTCATCAGCTTGCCCCGCTCGTACGAGTCCACGGCGTACGGGCCGTTGCCGACCGGCTTCTTCAGGTATTCCTCGTGCTTGTCGAAGAACATCTTGGGCAGCGGCGAGAACGCCTTGTAGCCCAGGCGGACCGGCCAGGTGCCGAACTTCTTGCTGAGCTTGACGGTGAAGGTGGTGTCGTCCACGACCTTCAGGCCCGACAGCGTCTGGGCGGTCGGCTTGCCCTCCTCCGGGGAGGTCTTGTCGTAGCCCTCGATGTCGGAGAAGAAGTAGGCGTTCTTCTGCTTGTTGGTGGCCAGCGCCGCGTAGTTCCAGGCGTCCACGAACGACTTGGCCGTGAGCGGCTCGCCGTTGGAGAACTTCAGGCCCTTCTTCAGCTTGATGGTGAAGTTCTGGGCGTCGGAGGTCTCGATCGACTCGGCGGCGGCGTTCTTCGCCTCGCCGGTCTTCGGGTCGTACTCCTTCAGATTCATGAAGATCTGGTCCAGCACCTTGCCGCCGAGCACCTCGTTGGTGTTCGCGGGCTCCAGCGGGTTCTGCGGGTCTCCCCAGTTGGCCCGGACGAAGCCGGCCTCGGCACCCGAACTACCGCTGCTTCCACCGCATGCCGTCGCCGACAGGGCGATGGCTATCGCCCCTGCGATCCAGGTGGCGCTCTTGGCACCGCGCATGGGACTGCCTCCTCATGAGTCCATTCACTTCATGGAAAGGAGCTGCCCGCAGCTGACACCCCTGACAGCCAGCGACCAGCCCCTGCTGCTCGTGAGTCGGCGCTCCCCACAGCGCGTGACCCATTGACCCGAGCTCAATGCCCCCCAGTCTCAGTCACCTTCGCCCCATAAACCACGTGTAAGGGGTCTCGGTTTGGTCACATCCGGTTTCCGGAAGTTCGGAATCCGGACAAAACAAACCATCCAGACGGTAACGAAACGGACTGTCGGTGCACCACGTCGCGATCTTCGTCCGCAATTCGGACTCACCATGGCCGGATCGCAACCCAAATCTTGTTGACTCATTGCGATCAATTGCGATATCGGCCGCGCCAGAACGGGAAACGGAAAGCGCCCCACCGGACGGTGAATCCGGTGGGGCGCTCTCGGAGCGTAATCGCCGCTCGTACGCCGGAGGTTACCCGGCGTGACGGATCAGCGCTTCGCGCGCGACGCCGTCCGCGCGCGCTCACGGGCGTCCAGGACGACCTTGCGGATGCGGACCGCCTCCGGGGTGACCTCGACGCACTCGTCGTCGCGGCAGAACTCCAGCGACTGCTCCAGCGAGAGCTTGCGCGGCGGGACGATCGACTCCGTGACGTCGGCCGTGGAGGAGCGCATGTTCGTGAGCTTCTTCTCCTTGGTGATGTTCACGTCCATGTCGTCGGAGCGGGAGTTCTCGCCGACGATCATGCCCTCGTACACCTCGGTGCCCGGCTCGGTGAACAGCACGCCGCGCTCCTGGAGGTTGGTCATCGCGAAGGCGGTGACCGCGCCGGCCCGGTCGGCGACCAGCGAACCGTTGTTACGGGTGGTCAGGGTGCCGAACCAGGGCTCGTGGCCCTCGTGGATGGAGTGCGCGATGCCCGTACCGCGGGTGTTGGTCAGGAACTCCGTACGGAAGCCGATCAGACCGCGCGACGGCACCACGAACTCCATGCGGACCCAGCCCGAGCCGTGGTTGGACATGTTGTCCATCCGGCCCTTGCGCACGCCCATGAGCTGGGTGACGGCGCCCATGTGCTCCTCGGGCACGTCGATCGTCATGCGCTCGACCGGCTCGTAGACCTTGCCGTCGACCTCCTTGGTGACCACCTGCGGCTTGCCGATGGTCATCTCGAAGCCCTCACGGCGCATCTGCTCGACCAGGATGGCCAGCGCCAGCTCACCGCGGCCCTGCACCTCCCAGGCGTCCGGGCGCTCGGTGTCCAGCACGCGCAGCGAGACGTTGCCGATCAGCTCGCGGTCCAGGCGGTCCTTGACCTGGCGGGCGGTGACCTTGCGGTCCTTGACCGCGGCCTTGGCGTCCGCGCCCTTGCCGGTGCCGCCGCGGCCGACCAGCGGGGAGGTGTTGGTGCCGATGGTCATCGAGATCGCCGGCTCGTCGACCGTGATCAGCGGCAGCGCGACCGGGTTCTCCGGGTCGGCCAGCGTCTCGCCGATCATGATGTCGGGGATGCCGGCGACGGCGCAGATGTCACCGGGGCCCGCCACCTCGGCCGGCTTGCGGGTCAGCGCCTCGGTCATCATCAGCTCGGTGATGCGGACGTTCTGCACGGACCCGTCGCGCTTCATCCACGCCACGGTCTGGCCCTTGCGCAGCTCGCCCTGCTCGACACGGAGCAGCGCGATACGGCCGAGGAAGTTGTCCGCGTCCAGGTTGGTGACGTGCGCCTGGAGGGGGGCCGACTCGTCGTACTCGGGGGCCGGGACGGTCTCCAGCAGCGTGGAGAAGAACGGCTCCAGGTTGTCGCTGTCCTGCGGGACGGTGCCGTCCTCGGGCTTGGTCAGCGAGGCGACGCCGTCACGGGCGCAGGCGTAGACGATCGGGAACTCGATCTGGTCCTCGTCCGCGTCCAGGTCCAGGAACAGGTCGTAGGTCTCGTCGACGACCTCGGCGATGCGCGAGTCCGGGCGGTCGGTCTTGTTGATGCACAGGATGACCGGCATCTTCGCGGCCAGCGCCTTGCGCAGCACGAAGCGGGTCTGCGGCAGCGGGCCCTCGGAGGCATCCACCAGCAGCACGACCGCGTCCACCATCGACAGACCGCGCTCGACCTCGCCGCCGAAGTCGGCGTGGCCGGGGGTGTCGATGATGTTGATGGTGATCGGGTCCCCGCCGTCCTTGGGGTGGTACTTCACCGCCGTGTTCTTGGCGAGGATCGTGATGCCTTTCTCACGCTCCAGGTCGTTCGAGTCCATCATGCGCTCGTCGAGGTTCTCCGCGGCGTGCGCGGCGAACGAGCCGGCCTGCTTGAGCATGGCGTCGACGAGGGTCGTCTTGCCGTGGTCGACGTGGGCGACGATGGCGACGTTACGAATGTCGTGGCGCGTGGGCATACTGCGGCGCTTCTCCCGGATCGTGGATGGCGGCACGTACGGTCCGGTACGTGTGCCTGCCGGGCATGAAGACGCCACGGCCTCACCCCATGGTACGTGGCTGGCGCGGCGTCGGCCGCCCCAGGTCGCTCGGACCGGCCCTGACCTGCGGCGATGCAAATCCGAACGGGCATCCCGCACGGGTTGGGCACCTGCCGTTCCCCGCCCGGCCGGACGCGTGACGGGTGGGCGTCACCGTACGCCACGGGTCCGTGCGGCGGGGGGGGGGGACGTACGGCGGCGGGACGTACGGCGGCGGGACGTACGCCCCGGACGATCACCCGGGGCGGCCGTCCCGCCCTGTCACTCGTAGCCCGCCGTCAGCTCTTCTTGTAGCCGATGTCCTGGTAGCGCGGCGTCGAGAAGCCGAAGGCTCCCGCGTTGACCAGGTTCTTCTTCGCGGCGACCACCTCGGGGCGCTGGTAGAGCGGCACCGAGCCGGCCGCCGCCCAGATCCGGGCGTCGGCGCGCTCGACCAGTTCGCGGGACGCGTCCTCGTCCAGTTCGGCCGCCGCTTGGTCGAAGAGCTGGTCGATGTGGTCGGTGCCGACCCGGGTGTAGTTCTGTTCGACGGTCAGGCTGCCGTCGGCGGCTGGCTGCGGCTTGGCGTAGATCGGACGGCCGTCGGTGGCCGGGTAGGCGGAGCCGGGCCAGGTGTAGAGCGCCAGGTCGAAGTCGCCGGCGGCGATGTGGTCCTCGAAGTAGCTCTTGTCCGGCACCTTCTGGACGACGGTCTGCACCCCGATCCGGGCGAGCATCCCGGAGATCCGGTCGGCGACGGTGCGCAGCCGCTCGGAGCCGGGCCCGTCCGGCAGCACGAAGCGCAGGGCGAGCGGCTTGCCGTCCTTCTTCACGGCCGCGGCCGGGCCGCCCGCGGCGGGGTCGGCCGGGCCGGCGAGCGCCAGGGCGTCCGCGCCGACCGGCTTGCCGTCCGCCGCCCGGCCCGCCCCGTCCGGTCCGTCGGGCGTCCGTACGCCGCCGGGCGCGGGGGCCACCTCGATCATCTCGGCGGCGCTCAGCGCGTTGGCCGCCAGCATCTCGTAGCGCCGGTAGTCCGCGTACGCGGCGGTGGCCGTGTCGCCCTCCGCGGTGGTGCGCCGGTCGGCGGCGGCGGTCTTGTAGAAGACGGCGCTCTGCCGCAGCAGCGTGGACCGCTGGAGGTCGGCGGACCGCACACCGGCCGAGGACAGCGGCGTCGTCGGTACGGAGACCCGGACCACGTCGCCGCCCTTCTCGTCGTCGTGGCCGGCGTCCACCTTCTTGTCCGGCTTCTGCGGCTGGGCCGTACCGCCCGGCGCGCGCCAGCCCGCGTCCGCCAGCATCGCCCGCGCGGCCCCGGTGTCCGGTCCACCGAGGGCGTCGCTGTGGTCCGCGTAGCCGGGCTGGCCCGCCATCAGCAGGTGGCTGCCGAGCGGGCGGTTCGGCAGGCCGAGCGGCTTGAGCACACTGTCGGCCAGCTTCTGCCGGTCGATGGCGCGGGCCACCGCGCGGCGCACCCGGTCGTCGTTGAGCGGATCGACGCTGCCGTTGAGGGCGAGCTGTGTGTAGGCGGGTTCGAGGGCCTTGCGGACGGTGTAGCCGCGCAGCGCCTGCTGCTCGGCGGTGGCCGCGCGGCGCGGCGGTACGTCGTCGCCACCGGGGGCCGGGGAGCGCTCGGCGTCATCCCCCGCGCCCTCCGCGCGCCCGGCTTGCGAGGCACCGTCGGGCGCCCCGGCGCCCGGCGAGCCCGAGCCGACACCGGGTGAACCGGCGTCGGGCGCCCCGGCGCCCGGCGATCCGCCCTTCCGGGACCCGGTCCCCGCCGCCCCGGACGGCGCCGGCCGCCCCGCCGCGGTGATCTTGCGGGCGTCCTCCGGGTCCACCTCGGCCAGGTCGAGCGTCCCGGCGGCCAGCGCGGCGGCCCGCCTGTCGCGCGGCACCGCCGTCAGCACCACCTTGTCCAGCTTGGCGGGCGCGCCCCACCACTTCGGGTCGCGGGCGAGGGTGAGGGTGCCCGCCTGCTCGTCACGGCCTTGCACCGCGAACGGCCCGGCCGTCTCCTTCAGCTGTTCGCGCGCGCTGTCGTTGAAGGCGCGCGCGTCGCCCATCACGCTCTTCGGGTACAGCGGCGTGAACAGCGACTTCCAGTCCGCGTACGGCTTGGCGAAGGTGACCTTGACCTCGCGCGCGCTGCCGCCCCGCTCGACCTTCTCGATCCGGTCGTACCCGGCGTTGCGCGCGCTCCAGTACGCGTTGTCCTTGCCACGCAGCGCGTTCCACTGGGCGGCGAAGTCCTCCGGGCCGACGGCGCGTCCGTCGCTCCACCGGGCCTTCGGGTTGATCTTGTAGACGACGGTCTGGCGGGGCTCGCGGTCGGTGACGTCGGCGGCGGCCAGGTAGTCCGGGTTGCGCTGCGGGCGGCCGCGCTGGTCCAGGGTGAACAGCCGGGGCAGTACGGCGTCGGTGACGCGCCGCGTGGCGGCGTCCGCGCGCGCCTGGAAGGCGTTCAGGGTGCCGGGCATGGCGTCCACCGCCCAGCGCAGCGTGCCGCCCTGGCGCACCCGGTCGCGGGCCGCGGCGGCGATGTCCTGGGTGCCGGGGGCGGCTTCCCCGGTGTCGTCGCCCCCGCCGCAGCCGGTCAGCACCGGCAGCGGCAGCAGCACTCCCGCGGCGAGGAGCGCGGCGCGGCGGCGCCTGCGGCAGGCCGCGCCGCCTGGCCTGACGGGGTGGGTCATCACGGTTACCTCCGGGGCTCGCCCGCGCCGGGCCACCGCGGCGGGCCGCGGGGCCACGGATCACGTTCGGCCGACTTTGCGGCTCATCACACCTATGGCTCCACCACTGAAGGCGACCGGCCCCGGTGCGCGCGGGCGACACGTCGGCCACGGCCGGGAAGGCCACCCGCCCGGCCCAACCGCGCGCGCTCCGGCGGCGGTCCCGGTGCGCGCGCGACCTCGTACGCGAGACCGTCCGGCCCCGGCCGTACGGGCCGCGCGAGGGGAGAGCGTACGGGCCGGCGCCCGCGGGCGTACACGCCGCCGTACAAACGCACGTCCCGCGGTACGGCACGACGGCGCACACCTGCCGAAACACGCCGGTCCGGTTCCGCAATCGCGGCAGATCCCTTCCCAATCGCGACTGTGACGCGCGACACTCGCAGGCGCACGCCGCTGCACCCGGGCCGGCGCCCGGGGCCGCGCGGAACGGTGCCGACCACACCCGCGGAGGTGAGGCAAGTCATGTCACTTCAGGACGACCTGACGGCTGTTCAGCGCAACTTGGACGATCTGGAACGGTCGGTCGGACGACTGGAGCAACAGGTCGGCGGCGGCCTGGACATACGCCGCGTGCGCAGCGACACGGATCATTTGCGCGAAAGCCTGCGACTGCTGCGGGAGGGCGCCGCCGGACCGGCCCGCGAGCGGCCCGCGGGCGCCGGGCCCGCCCCCGTACCGGGCCCCGAGATCGTGATCATCCCGGACACGCCGTATGACACCGCCCTGTGGGCCGGCGCGGAGGACGAGGGGCTCGGTTCCCTCGGCCGCCGGACGCCGTAGGGCACGCCCCCGTACCGCCGCTGAGCCGTACCGCCGCTGAGCGCCACCCGTCCCACCCCAGACAGCCGTCCACGGAGACCGACGTTGGCCACTGGCACCGAACCCCAACCGCATACCGACGCACGCGGCGCGAACGGCGCGTCCGGCCCGTACAGCGCCGGAGTGCACGCCCCTTCGCGCGCCGCGATTCCCGCCCGCCACCTGCGCACCGACCGCTGGTGGCTGTACCCCGCCACGACCGCGGCGGGACTGTTCGCCTTCGTCGTCTACTCGACGTGGCGGGCGTTCGCGAACGCGGACTACTACGCCGCGCCCTACGTCTCGCCGTTCTACTCGCCGTGCCTGGCGGAGAACTGCCACCCGATGCGCGGCGGCCCGAACTGGGAGGTGTTCGGCAGCTGGTGGGGCCTGTCCCCCGCGCTGCTGATCCTGATCTTCCCGCTGGGCTTCCGGCTGACCTGCTACTACTACCGCAAGGCGTACTACCGCGGCTTCTGGGCCTCGCCGCCCGCCTGCGCGGTCGCCGAGCCGCACAAGAAGTACACCGGCGAGACCCGCTTCCCGCTGATCCTCCAGAACATCCACCGCTACTTCTTCTACTTCGCGGTGATCGTGGCGGGCATCCTCACCTACGACACGGTGCTCACCTTCCGCAACGCGGACTACGAGTGGGGCCACATGGGCCTGGGCACCCTGGTCTTCCTCGTCAACATCGTGCTGATCTGGGCGTACACGCTCTCCTGCCACTCCTGCCGGCACATCGTCGGCGGCCGGCTGCGGCACTTCTCCAAACACCCGGTGCGCTACCGCCTGTGGGGCTGGGTCGGCAAGCTCAACGCACGGCACGCGGCGCTCGCCTGGGCCTCGCTGATCAGCGTGGCCGCCGCCGACTTCTATGTCTTCCTGCTCGCCACCGGGGTCTTCGACGACCCGCGGTTCTTCTAGGAAGGGTGCCTGGTGATGACGCAGCTGGACCGGCAGGAGTGGGACGTCGTCGTGGTGGGCGCGGGCGGGGCCGGGCTGCGCGCCGCCATCGAGGCCCGGGAGCAGGGCATGCGGACGGCGGTGATCTGCAAGTCGCTGTTCGGCAAGGCGCACACGGTCATGGCCGAGGGCGGCATCGCGGCCAGCATGGGCAACGTCAACGAGGGCGACAACTGGCGGGTCCACTTCCGCGACACCATGCGCGGCGGCAAGTTCCTCAACCACTGGCGGATGGCGGAGCTGCACGCCCGCGAGGCGCCGCAGCGGGTCTGGGAGCTGGAGACCTGGGGCGCCCTGTTCGACCGCACCCCGGACGGGCGGATCTCGCAGCGCAACTTCGGCGGCCACGAATACCCGCGCCTGGCGCACGTCGGCGACCGTACGGGCCTGGAGCTGATCCGTACCCTCCAGCAGAAGATCGTCTCCCTCCAGCAGGAGGACGAACGGGAGCTCGGCGCCCATGACGCCCGGTTGAAGGTCTTCCAGGAGTGCACCGTCACCCGCGTCCTGAAGGACGGCGACCGGGTCGCGGGCACCTTCTGCTACGAGCGGGAGTCCGGCCGCTTCTTCGTCCTCCAGGCGCCGTCCGTGGTGCTGGCCACCGGTGGCATCGGCAAGTCCTTCAAGGTGACCTCCAACTCCTGGGAGTACACCGGTGACGGGCACGCGCTCGCGCTGCTCGCCGGGGCGCCGCTGATCAACATGGAGTTCGTCCAGTTCCACCCGACGGGCATGGTCTGGCCGCCGTCCGTCAAGGGCATCCTCGTCACCGAGTCGGTCCGCGGCGACGGCGGGGTGCTGCGCAACAGCGACGGCAAGCGCTTCATGTTCGACTACATCCCGGACGTATTCAAGGAGAAGTACGCGCAGTCCGAGGCCGAGGGCGACCGCTGGTACGACGACCCGGACCACAACCGCCGCCCGCCCGAGCTGCTCCCCCGCGACGAGGTCGCGCGGGCCATCAACGCCGAGGTCAAGGCGGGCCGCGGCTCCCCGCACGGCGGTGTCTTCCTGGACGTGTCCACCCGGATGCCGGCCGAGGTGATCCGGCGGCGGCTGCCGTCCATGCACCACCAGTTCAAGGAGCTGGCGGACGTGGACATCACCGCCGAGGCGATGGAGGTCGGGCCGACCTGCCACTACGTGATGGGCGGCGTGGAGGTCGATCCGGACACCGCGGCGGCCACCGGCGTCCCGGGCCTGTTCGCCGCCGGCGAGGTGGCCGGCGGCATGCACGGCTCCAACCGGCTCGGCGGCAACTCCCTGTCCGACCTGCTGGTCTTCGGCCGCCGGGCGGGCCTGTACGCGGCCGAGTACGCGCGCTCGCAGTCCGTACGGCCCACCGCCGACCCGCTCCAGCTCGACGCGGCCGAGGCGGAGGCGCTGCGGCCGTTCAGCGCCGAGGGGCCGGACGCGGACCACGCCGGCCGCCCGGCCGAGAACCCGTACACCCTCCACCAGGAACTCCAGCAGTCGATGAACGACCTGGTGGGCATCATCCGCAAGCAGGGCGAGATGGAAGAGGCCCTGGAACGCCTCGCCGACCTGCGGGTACGGGCCCGGCGGGCCGGGGTCGAGGGCCACCGGCAGTACAACCCCGGCTGGCACCTGGCCATCGACCTGCGCAACATGCTGCTGGTCAGCGAGTGCGTGGCGCGTGCGGCGCTGGAGCGTACGGAGTCCCGCGGCGGGCACACCCGGGACGACTACCCGGAGATGGACCGGCGCTGGCGCCGGGTCAACCTGGTCTGCGAACTGGCCGACGGCGGCCCGGACTCCCCGCCGCAGGACCCGGCCACCGGGCAGATCCGCCTCACCCGCCGCCGGACCCCGCCGATCCGGCCCGACCTGCTGGAGCTGTTCGAGCGGGACGAGCTGGCGAAGTACCTGGCGGAAGCGGAACTGACGGCGGCGGCCGCGGGGACGGCCGAGGCGGCGCCTCCCGGGCCGGGGGTGCCGGCCGCCGGAACGACGGACGACGAGGAGACGAGCCGGTGAGCGCGCAGTCCGACGCCTACAAGGCGCACTTCAGGATCTGGCGGGGCGACGCGGACGGCGGCGGCCTGGAGGACTTCCGCGTCGAGGTCAACGACGGCGAGGTGGTCCTCGACATCATCCACCGGCTCCAGGCCACCCAGGCACCCGACCTGGCCGTGCGCTGGAACTGCAAGGCGGGCAAGTGCGGCTCGTGCAGCGCGGAGATCAACGGTCGGCCGAAGCTGATGTGCATGACCCGGATGTCGGTCTTCGAGCGCGACGAGACGGTCACCGTCACCCCGATGCGTACCTTCCCGGTCGTCCGCGACCTGGTCACGGACGTCTCCTTCAACTACGCCAAGGCCCGCGAGATCCCCAGCTTCGTCCCGCCACCCGGCCTGGCGCCCGGCGAGTACCGCATGCGGCAGGAGGACGTCGGCCGGTCGCAGGAGTTCCGCAAGTGCATCGAGTGCTTCCTGTGCCAGGACACCTGCCACGTCGTACGCGACCACGAGGAGAACAAGACCGCCTTCGCGGGGCCGCGCTTCCTGATGCGCATCGCCGAACTCGACATGCACCCCCTGGACGCCGCCCCCGAGACCGGCCTCGACCGCAAGCGCACGGCCCAGGAGAACCACGGCCTCGGCCACTGCAACATCACCAAGTGCTGCACCGAGGTCTGCCCGGAGCACATCCGGATCACCGACAACGCCCTGATCCCCCTGAAGGAACGGTCGGTCGACCGCAAGTACGACCCGCTGGTCTGGCTGGGCAGCAAGATCCGGCGGCGGAACCGTACGGACTGAGGTCGGGCCGTACGGACCGAGGTCCGGGACCGTACGGAGTGCTGCCCGGGCCCCGTACGGACCTGAGGGCGCCCGGGCCCCGTACGGATACGGGCCCGCTCAGAACAGGCTCAGCAGGGCGTCCGCCGGATCGGGGACGGCGGTTTCGCCGTCGGGCAGCGCCAGCTCGAACCAGACGGTCTTGCCGCGGGGCGTACGGCGGCTGCCCCACCCGGCGCTGAGGAGGCCGACGAGTTGCAGGCCCCGCCCGCCCTCGTCGGTGTCCCGGGCCCGGCGGCGGCGGGGCTGTGCCAGGTCCGCGTCCCAGACCTCGCACACCAGCGTGCGGTCCAGCAGCAGCCGCAGCCTGATCTCGCCGTGGCCGTGCCGCAGGGCGTTGGTGACCAGCTCGCTGACGAGCAGCTCCGTGGTGTCCACCAGGGCCTCCAGGCCCCAGTCCGTGAGCTGGTCACGGGCCAGCTCACGGGCGCGGGAGACCGAGCGGGCCTCGGGGGCGAGGTTCCAGTCGCCGACGGAGTCCTTGGGCAGGCCGTGCACCCGCGCCATCAGCAGGGCGATGTCGTCCTCGCCGTGCCGGGTGTCCAGCGCGTTCAGCACGTGGTCGCAGACGTCCTCCAGCGGGCGCCCGGTCTCCGACAGGGCCGTACGGAAGGCGTTCAGGCCCTCGTCCAGCGGATGCTCGCGGGATTCGACCAGGCCGTCCGTGTACAGGGCGAGCAGCGCGCCGTCGGGCAGTTCGACCTCGGTCTCCTCGAACGGCTCGCCGCCGACGCCGAGCGGCATGCCGGGCGGCACGTCCAGCAGCAGCGCGTCCTCGCCCTCCTCGACCAGGATGGGCGGCAGATGCCCGGCGTTGGCGAACGTACAGCGCCGGGTGACCGGGTCGTACACGGCGTAGACGCAGGTGGCGAGGTAGACCTCGGACAGGTCGGCGGTGCCGGGGCCCGGCCGGGGCGTCTCGGCGGAGCAGTCCGCGGACGCTTCGGCGGAGGCCGCGGTACGGCTGCGGGGGGCGCGCGCGGTCGTACGTGCGCCGCCGCCGGTGGCCCCGAGCCCGCGTGCGATCTCGTCGAGGGCGGAGAGCACCTCGGCCGGTTCCATGTCGAGCAGCGCCAGGGTGCGTACGGCAGTACGCAGTTCCCCCATCGCGACGGCGGCCCGCAGCCCGCGGCCCATCACATCGCCGACGACCAGCGCAGTCCGGTGGCCGGGCAGCTCGATGACGTCGAACCAGTCGCCGCCGACCTCGGTGGCGGTGGTGCCCGGCAGATAGCGGCAGGCGATGTCCAGACCGGCCGCCTCGGGGTCGCCGGGGGGCAGCAGACTGCGCTGGAGGATCAGCGCGCGCTCGTGCTCCCGGCGGTACAGCCGGGCGTTGTCGATGCAGACCGCGGCGCGCGCGGCCAGTTCGACGGCCAGGGCGGTGTCCCGTTCGCCGAACGACTCGCTGCCCTTCGTACGGGAGAACTGCACCAGCCCGACCACCGTGTCCCGGGCGACCATCGGCACCGCGAGCGTCGAGTGCACCACCGAGCCCAGCTCGGCCCGCTCCTCGCCCTCCCGGCCCGGGATGATCTGCGCCTGGGCCGTACGGAGTGCGCCCGCGCACGGGGAGTTGAACGGGTAGCGGTGGACGGCGCCGACCGCGACCGGGCCGTCCTCGCCCTCGCCCTCCGGGACACCGCTGGTCGTGGTGGCCAGCGGCGCGTCGGAGACGGCGCTGGCGAAGGCGACCCGGCGCAGCTCGGCGCTGCCGTCGGCCATCCCCGGCGGCGCCTCGTCACCGGCCAGCAGCCCCTGGTAGAGATCCACGGAGGCCAGGTCGCAGAACTGCGGTACGGCCACGTCCAGCAGCGTGCGGGCGGTGGTCTCCAGGTCCAGGGAGTTGCCGATACGGGCGCCGGCCTCGTTGAGCAGGGCCAGGTTGCGGCGGGCGCTGGCGGCCTCCCGCTCGGCCCGCCGCCGGCCCGTCACATCGGCGGCGAGGGCGGCGACGCCGATGGGGCGGCCGCTGGCGCCGTGCAGCCGGTACAGGGAGACGGACCAGCGGCGGCGGTCGGCTTCGGCGGCGGTCGGGGGCGCGGGGGCGGGGGCGGGGGCGGGGATGGAGGCGGGAGGCTCCGGGGTGGCGGGGGCGGGGCGCTCCGGGGCGGCGGGGGCGGGGATGGAAGCGGTGGGGAGAGAGGGAGTGGGGCCGGAGGGAGTGGGGCCGGAGGCGGAGGGAGTGGAGGCGGAGACCGTGGGGGCCGGTGAAGAGGGGGCGGGCGTCGCCGGCGGGACCGTACCGACCAGCTGCATCTCCGCGACCGGATCGCCGGTCTCCAGCACCCGCCGCAGCGCCGCCTGGAGCCGGTCCGCCTCGGAACGCGGCAGGAAGTCGTGCGGCCCGCCGCCGCGGTACTTGGCCGCGGGACCGCCGAAGACGGTCGCGAACCGCTCGTTGACGCGCCGGATCCGCAGGTCCGTGTCGAAGAGCACGAAGCCCATGGGAGATTGGCCGAAAACGGCCTGAGAAGCGGCTATATCGGTCTCGATGCCGCGCAGCGCGCGGACGTCGACCACCAGACAGACCGCGGCACGCTCACCGTCCGCGGTCTCGGACGGCATCACGTAGATCTCGGCGAGCCGCGGGCACCCCTGCTCCCCGGCATCCTCGCCTGTCTCCGTCCCCGTCCCCGTCCCCGTCTGCGTCGCCGTCTCGCGCGTGCGGTACGGGACCAGGCCGGTCCACTCCCGGCCGTCGAGGATCTGCGAGACCGTACGGCGGGCCTGTTCGTGCAGCTCATGGGGGACGAACGCGGACACCGGGTCCTTGCCGACGGCATGCCGGGCGGGGATCCCGAGCATCTCGGCGGCACGCTCGCTCCACCGGTCGATGCGGCCGTCGGGGCCGAGCGAGAAGGACGCGACGCGGATGTAGTCGTAGATGGAACCGGGCGGGCTGCTCTGCCATATCGGCGGGCCTTCCGGGCCCTCGGCCCCGGAAGGCCGCTCCGGCCGCGCCGGGCCCGCCGTACCGCCCGGCCCGGCCGGCTGCGCGGGTCCTGCCCCGCCAGATGACTTCTCGCTCACGAGCCCCGTCCCCTCCAGCTCATCGTGCCCGGACCGGACGAGCCGAGTATCCAGCACCGCGGCCATCCGGAACACGGTCTTCACGATCACAGCACAGTCTCGATCGCAGGCCGTCCACAGAATGTCAATGAAACGGCAACGATCAGGCCGCCACCAGACTCCTAACCCGCCACAGACAGCTCGAACCACACTGTTTTGCCCGTCCTGCCGTGCCGGGTGCCCCAACGCCGCGACGTGCACGCCACCAGTTGCAGCCCCCGGCCCCCCTCGTCCTCGGGGGCCGCGGCGCGCTCCTGGGGCGGGTCGGGCACCGGATCGGACACCTCGACCAGGAGATCGCCCCCGCTCTTGAGGACCATGCGCACCCCGATGGGCCCGCTGGCGTAGCGCAGGGAGTTGGTCACCAGCTCACTGACGAGCAGCACGGCCAGGTCGGCGGCGGATTCCAGCCCCCACTCCCGGAGTGTCTCGCGGACCACGGCGCGGGCGGTGCGCACGGAGCCGGGCTCGGCCGGGAAACTCCACTCGGCGATGGGGGAACCGGAGATCACACCGCGCCGGGGCGCGTAGGACGCGGACTCGGGGGCCCCTGCCGCTGCGCTGTCGCTCACGCCGATCACTTCCCAGCCCGTGCGAACACCCTCCGGATCGTCCGTGGTGAGGGGGTAAACAGCACATACCCGGTATCAGGGCTGCAATATCGCCCTCAATAGCGCACTGTGGCACAAACGGCGTATTGAGGCGGACGGGGGCTCGCCCCGTACGCCCCGTACGGCGCGGGGGTACTCCGAGGCGCCACCTCGTGCCGCCGGCCCCGGAGACGGCCTCGGTGGCGGCCCCGTACGAGGGAACCGCTCCGGTCCGATGATCGGCCCGTATGGGCGAGGAGAGGGCAGGAGGCGGCTGGGGGCGGGCGGGGTGCGGGTGCGGGTGCGGGTGCGGCACGCTTCCGGATCTCGGGCGCGTACGAGTCCCCGCTCAGGCGCCGGATACGTAGGCGTCCCCGCTCAGGCGCCGAATGCGTACGCGTTCCCGCTCACGCCCCGGCCGCGTAAGCGCTTGCGCTCAGGCACCGGACGGGCATGCGTCCCCGCTCACGCCTCGGCCGCGTAAGCGCTTCCGCTCAAGCGCCGCATCGCCTCCGCGACCGCCGGGCGGTCCTGGTCGAGCCAGTCGACCTCGTGCTCCTGGTCCGGCGCCAGCCAGCGCAGCGCGTCATGGTCCTGGAGGGCGCGGGGCTCGCCGGACACCAGCCGGGCCGTCCACACCCACAGGACGAGCCCGGGACGCAGCGCCCACTCCCCCGGGATGCGCTCCACCGGTTCGGCCTCGATCCCCAGCTCCTCGCGCAGTTCGCGCGTCAGCGCCTCCTCTGGCGTCTCGCCGGGCTCCACCTTGCCGCCGGGCAGCTCCCAGCGCCCGGCCAGCGCGGCCGGGGCGCTGCGCCGCGCGGCCAGCAGCCTGCCGCCGTCGAGCACCGCCGCGCCCACCACCACACGTACGTCCGTCATGCGCGGCAGCCTACGTCCCCCTGCCACCGTCCCCGCACGTCAGGTGGCGGCGTGGTCCACCCGCTCCACGACGTACAGCCGCCCGTGGCTGCGGGTGTCGAGCCGGTCGGCCACCTGCTCCGCTTCCGCGCGGGTGGCGTAGCGGCCGACGCGATAGCGGTTGCCGCCCTCGTCCTGACGAATGACGAGCCAGGGCAGCACCGCGCCACTGTCGGTCATCGCGCCCCTCCGTCCGCCGTCCGGCGCGCCGTCGCGCGCCCCTCCCGATCTGATGCCGAAACCGCATACCGCATATGCCCGAGCCTACGCCCGACCTTTACGCACCGGATACGGCTTTGCACAAAGAGATACCGAACCGGCCATCAGGCCGTGCACGAGAGGCGCCTGTAGTGCGTCCGGCCGCTCCCGGGTCCGTACGCGAACGGTCCGCCCTCACACGAACAGGCGCCGCCGGCGGCTCCTGCCACCGACGGCGCCCGTCGATTTCACTTCACCAGGGCCGCGAGGGGTTGCCCTGCGGTCACACCGCGCAGCCCTGCGAACGGCTCTGCGAACACCCTTGCAAAAGGCCCGGCAAAAGGCCCTGTCAGGCGGTCCCCGCCTCGCACTTGGCGTCCGGCTTGGCGTCGGTCTTCGCACCGTCCGCGCCCGGCTCCCCGGCCGCCTCGGCCTCGGCCGCCGCCAGCGACTCCGCCTCGGCCTGGACCAGCGTCGGGTTGCGCCAGGAGCTGCGGACGCCCCAGACGTAGAAGAGGAGGCCGATCACCGCGACCACGAGGATGTCCCAGCCCGCCGGCAGGTAGCCCTTGCCGCCGAACTCCTCGCCGCCCATGTACGAGACGCACGCCATGACCAGCAGGTACGCCACCATCCAGGCGCCCGCCTTCAGGTGCGGCTTCAGCTCGGCCCACGGCTTGCGCAGCTCGTACCAGGCCCAGACCGGCAGACCGACCGCCATGATCAGGATGACCTTGCCGGTGAGCGGCCAGCGGCCCCAGTACAGGACGAGCGAGCCGAAGACCATCGCGATGGGCGCGATGACCGGCATGATCTTCAGCTTCACCGGCCGCTTGATGTCGGGCGCGAGCCGGCGCAGCGACATCACCGCGACGGGGCCGGTGATGTACGAGATGACGGTGGCCACCGAGACGATCTCGGCGAGCGAGCCCCAGCCGCGGAAGACCGCGAGGAACAGGAAGGCGATGAACAGGTTGAGGACCAGCGCCGGACGCGGCACACCGGTCTTCTTGTCGACCCGGCCGAAGATCTTCGGCAGGTGGCCGTTCTCCTGCACGCCGTGGATCATCCGCGAGGTGGTCGCGGCGTAGATCATGCCCGTGCCGGACGGGGAGACGAAGGCGTCCGCGTACAGCAGCAGCGCCAGCCAGTTCAGGCCCCAGGCGATGGCGAGGTCGGCGAGCGGCGAGTTGTAGCCGAGGTGCGCCCAGCCGCCGGCGGACTCCAGCTTGCCGCCGGGGACGGCCATCAGGAAGGCGACCTGGAGCGCCACGTAGATGACGAGCGCGATGATGATCGAGTAGACGACGGCCTTGGGCAGCGACTTGCCCGGGTTACGCGCCTCGCCGGCCATGTTCAGCGGCGACTGGAAGCCGTTGTAGGCCCAGACGATGCCGGAGAGGGCGACGGCCGAGAAGACCGCGCTCCAGCCGTTCGGCGTGAAACCGCCGTGCTCCTTGATGTTGGCGGTGTCGAAGTGCGCCAGCATCAGCGCGCTGGCGGTCAGCACCGGCACCACGACCTTGAAGATCGTGATCGCGGTGTTGGTCTTCGCGAAGAGGGAGATCGCGAACCAGTTCAGGAAGAAGTAGAAGATCAGCAGGACGCTGGCCAGGGCGACACCGGTGCCGGTCAGCTCCTTGCCGTCGTAGAGCGCCTTGGTCCACTCGAAGTCCCAGGAGCTCATGTACTGGACGGAGGCGGTCGCCTCCCCGGGTATGACCGAGACGATCGCGATCCAGTTGGCCCAGGCGGCGAGGTAGCCGGCCAGCGAGCCGTGCGAGTACTGGCCGTAGCGGACCATGCCGCCCGCCTTCGGGAACATCGAGCCCAGCTCGGTGTAGGTGAGGGCGATCGTGAGCGCAACGGCCGCGCCGATGACCCACGCGAGGATGGCGGCGGGACCGGCGATGGCAGCGGCCCGCTCGGCCCCGAAGAGCCAGCCGGAACCGATGATCGACCCAAGACCCGTGGCGGTCAGGGCAATGGTCCCGAGGGACCGTCGGTAATTCGAGTGGGAGCCCTGCTCCGCGCTCTGGGTCTGCGTCGTGCTCAACGTGCTTGGTCTCCTGATCTTCCCCCGTGCCGTGCACAAACTTCGCCATCGTAAGAGCGAATTGGAAGATCGGATTCCCAAGCGGGGTCAAAACTCGGGTCTGGCTGAAGGTGTGTGAGGTTTCCAACACAACAATTGGCTGGGCAAATCCGGACATACACCCTTTTAGGGGGTGGCTACTTGCGGGTTACGCGTCAGTACGCAACGTGCGATCTTGGGTCTGGAACCGCCGAAATTGCTCTGAGGGAACGGGTTTCGGCCATTGATGGGGTGGGAAGGAGGCGCTGAATGTGGTGGAGGGCGGCTTCTGGGGGTCTCTTCGGGGGCTCCCTTCGGGGGGCGGAACGGGGCGCCGGAACGGGGGCGGTGGGTTGAGAGGTGGCGGGCGAGAGCCGACGGACGGGAGCGGGCGAGAGCCGACGGACGGGAGCGGGCGGGCGAGCCAGCGGGCAGAAAGGTGGGACAGGCAGGTGGGACAGACAGGCAGCGGACCGGTAGAGCCTTACGGGGACCCACGGCCGACCGGGCCCGGCTGGACCCGCAACCGCCGCCAGGCGTCCCATGGACCGGGCTCCGCCACCAAGCGCCCCGTGAACCGGTAACCACCGCCAGGCGCCCCGTGGACCGGCGACCCCACCAAGCGCCCCCGTGAACCAGCGACCCCCACCAAGCGCCCCATAGACCAACAACCACCACCAAGCGCCCCGTGGACCGGCGACCACCACCAGGCGCCCCGGCGCGATCCCGCCCCGGCCTCCAATGCACCGGCTATCGCACCGGCCATTGCATCGGCTACTGCACTGGCCATCGCATCCCGCTACCGCGCCCCGCTATCGCACCAGCCAGTGCACCCGCTAATGCACCCGCTAATGCACCGGCAGGTGATACGCGACCCGATGGCGGTCGGCGAGCGTGACGACGTCGGCGGTCTCCACCGGGCGGCCACCCGCGAAGTACGTACGCGAGATGACCAGCACCGCGTGGCCCGGCACCCCGCCCAGCGCCATGGCCTCCTCCGCCAGGCCCGGACGCGCGCCGACCTCCTCGACGACGTTGTCCACGATCACGTCGATGGCCGCCATCCGCTCCACCACGCCGCGCCCGGCCAGCGGACCCTCCTCAGGCAGCATGACCGGGGTGCGTCCCGTCAGGTCCAGCGGCTCCCAGGAGGTCGAGAGCATGGACGGCTCACCCTCCGCGCGGAAGAGATAACGCGTGCGCATCACCCGGTCGCCCACCTGGATGCGCAGCCGGGACGCGACGACCGGGCCGGCCTCCTCCCGCTCGCTGCTGGACTCCCAGGTGCCCTTCACCCGCTCGTCGGCCTGCTCCTGCCGGAACGGTGTGGCGCCCACGCCGGTGCGGTAGCCGGCGCGGGCGATGCGGCGCGGGACGGGCTGCTCTCGTACGTACGTCCCGGACCCGGAGCGGCCCTCCACCAGCCCCTCGGCCATCAGGACCTTGCGGGCCTCCAGGGCGACGGTGTCGGAGACGCCGTACTCCTCGCGGATGCGCGCCTGGGAGGGGAGGCGGGTGTGCGGGGGCAGCACACCTTCGACGATCTTCTGGCGCAGGTCGCCGGCGACGCGGAGGTACGCGGGCTGCTCACCGAAAGGCACATGCCCCTCCCAACAGCTTGACAGTCAGCAACAGCGTGGCAACCGCGCGTTGTTGACCGCAAGCCTGGGCCAGTAATTCACTCGAAGTGATGAAGCCCAGCTCAACCAAGGTGCCGATCATCGAAGTTGGCCACTTCAAGACGCGCTTTCCCGGCGGCCCGGCGCGGCCGTACGTTTCGTGCGAAAGTCGGTACGACACGTCGGCCGACAGCCCGGTACGACACGCCCTGCGCGCCGATCGGCGCCCGAGCGGTACGGGAAGGAGCCCACCGTGCCCGACGACACCCACAGCGGCACCGAACTGCCCTCCGCTCCTCCCCTCTCCCCCATGCCGGAGGACTGGCAGCGCGCCCTCGCCGTCGTCGCGCACCCCGACGACCTCGAATACGGCGCGGCCGCCGCCGTCGCCGAGTGGACGGCGGCCGGCCGCGAGATCACGTACCTCCTGGTCACGCGCGGTGAGGCGGGGATCGACGGCCTCGGCCCCCAGGAGTGCGCCACGATCCGCGAGGCGGAGCAGCGGGCGAGCGCCGCCGTGGTCGGCGTACGGACGGTGGAGTTCCTGGACGGGCACCAGGACGGCGTCATCGAGGCCGGGCTGCCGCTGCGGCGCGACCTGTCGGCCGCCATCCGCCGGTACCGCCCGGAACTGCTGATCACCCTCAACCACCACGACACCTGGGGCGAGGTCGCCTGGAACACCCCCGACCACCGGGTGGTGGGCCGCGCCGCCCTGGACGCGGCGGGCGACGCCGGCAACCGCTGGATCTTCCCCGATCTGACATCCGAACCCGGTCTCTCCCCCTGGGACGGCGTCCGGTGGGTGGCGGTGGCCGGGTCCCCGTACCCCACCCACGCGAAGGAGGTCGGCCCCGGTATCGAGCGGGCCGTCGCCTCCCTGGCCGAGCACCGCGCGTACATCACCGGCCTGGAAGGCGCCGGCCAGGACCCGGCCGCCTACGCCCGCGGCTTCCTCGAACCCATGCTGCGCCAGGCAGGCGACCAGTACCGCGGCACCCCCGCCACCCTTTTCCAGCTCTACCCCCGCTAAGACCGGGCCTTCCACTCCCCCGCCCCCACACGCCGGACAAAATCCGCCACCAAACCAGCGACCTCCCGCGGCCGCTGCAGCAACATCGCATGCGTGGCGTCCACCCCCACCACCTCGACCCACCTCTCGCTACGCGCCAACTCGTCCAAATCGGCGTGCAACCCCTTCACATACGCCGCCATCAATTCATCCACCCAAGGCATACCGGGCGTAGAGGGATTGGGCCGCAACGCCCGCGCGATCAACAAAGGCCGCCGCACCCGCCGATAAAGCCCGAACAAATCAATCCCCGCCATGGCCTCCTGCATCCCGAGCCCCGCCACCCGCTCAGGCCGCAGATAAACCTCCCCCTCCGCATTCCACACAGTTCCCCGCCGCACCCCCGCCTCCAACACCCCAGCCGATATACCCAACTCTTCCGCCATAGCAGCGTTATAGGCCAACACGCCCTCCAGCCCACCTCCCGGCAAGGGCCGCCCCATCGCCGCCTCAGCAATTTCCCGAGCTTCCGCCAACCGCCGCACCACATACGCCCTCTCCAACCCCACATACTGCTCGGGCCGCCCCATCCCGTGCCCATCCAGGTTCACCGCACCAGGCGTCCCGTCCAGCTCCTCCAAGCAACAAGCCGCGACCATCCCACCCAACGAGTGCCCCACCACCACGGCATCCGCAATCCCGAACCTCTCCAACACGGCCGCCACATCCGCGACCGCCGCCTCAAACGTCCAAGGCCGTTCCCCACCCCCGGACTTCCCATGCCCCCGCAAGTCCATGGCCACCACCCGATGCCCCTCAGCCACCAGCAGCGGCGCCACAAGCTCCCAATCCACCAGGTTCCGCCCGGCCCCGTGCAGAAGAAGCAGGGGCACCCCGTCCCCACCGTGATCCCGCACAGCGATCTCCACACCGTCCGGCGCGGCAACCCGAATGTCCTCAACGTCATGCGCAGCAGTCATGCCCCCACGCTAGGCCGCCGAAAACCTCCCAAGATCATCCGCAAGAACGTAGATTTCCGGCCCCCGCGCGGCCCATAATGGATCTACCGCACCCGGCGAACCGCACCATGCCGGGACGTCCCGCGTCAGCTCTGCCCAGTGACCTGGGGTACGACAACGGCAGCGACCGCGGAAACCAGCCCGCCGACAGCGATCACCCCGGCGAACTTCTCCTTGGCGTTGGGAAAGACTGCTTGCGTGAGATCGCCAGCTTTGCTGCGCAAGACGATCAGTTTCATCTTCTGCCACCTGTGCTGACGAAGTTCGCACCCCATGAGGATGCCCGCAGCATTTTTCCGGCAGTACGTTTTCCCGTCACGATTCACAGCACCACACCATGTCGGAACCTGAAACAGCGCAAAGGCGCTGACGGCCAACGACAGAATGATGATGAGCAGCCCGGACCCACCATTACCCCAGGCAGCAACCAAGACACCGGCGGCTACATAACCCCAGTACGCACGAATCCCCCTCATATTCACGAAATATACCCTCGGCATTTCCCCTTGAACAGGGCGCACGCAATCCGGCACGCGAGCCGTTGTGCGCCGGGCTCGTGACCTGAATTCCACGCCGGCATTGCCACGGTGCAGCCGGGTACCATCACTCCCGGCACAGCCGTCTCATCGCCGCCCTGCCCACCGCGCTCATGGCGCAGGCACCGACCGACTTCGAGGTCGAGCGGAAAATGACCATCCGGCTCAACGACCGATCAGCCTCGCCCTGGACGGTCTCGTCCCGGCTCAGCGCCGCGGCTGAAGAAGAGCACGCCAAAGGGCCGGTCCCGAAGGAGCCGGCCCTTGCAAACGCGAGAGAAGCTGAAGCGTCCGGTCAGACGTTGAAGCGGAACTCCACCACATCCCCGTCCTGCATCACATAATCCTTGCCCTCCATGCGCGCCTTTCCGGCAGCGCGGGCTTCGGCTACGGAGCCCGTTTCGACGAGGTCGTCGAAGGAGATCACCTCGGCCTTGATGAAGCCCTTCTGGAAATCGGTGTGAATCACACCCGCCGCCTCAGGCGCCGTCGCGCCCTTCTTGATGGTCCAGGCTCGGGTTTCCTTGGGGCCGGCGGTGAGGTAGGTCTGGAGGCCGAGGGTGTTGAAGCCTACGTGGGCGAGGGTGGCGAGGCCGGGTTCTTCCTGGCCTACGGACTGGAGGAGTTCGAGGGCTTCGGACTCGTCGAGTTCGGCCAGGTCGGCTTCCAGCTTGGCGTTCAGGAAGATGGCTTCGGCGGGGGCGACGAGGGCGCGCTGCTCGTTCCTGAAGTCCTCGTCGGTCAGCTCGTCCTCGTCGACGTTGAAGACGTAGAGGAAGGGCTTGGTGGTGAGGAGGTGGAGGTCGTGCAGGAGCTCGGAGTTCTCGGCGCCCTGGACGATGCCGGCGGAGAAGAGGGTGCGGCCCTCCTCCAGGATGGCCTTGGCCTCCTCGACCGCCTTGACCTTCGGGGCCACGTCCTTCTTGATGCGCGACTCCTTCTGGAGGCGCGGCAGTACCTTCTCGATGGTCTGGAGGTCGGCGAGGATCAGCTCGGTGTTGATGGTCTCGATGTCGTCCTTGGGCGAGACCTTGCCGTCGACGTGGACGACGTTCTCGTCCTTGAAGGCGCGGATGACCTGGCAGATCGCGTCGGACTCGCGGATGTTCGCCAGGAACTTGTTGCCCAGGCCCTCGCCCTCGGAGGCGCCGCGGACGATGCCGGCGATGTCGACGAAGTCGACGGTGGCCGGGAGGATCTTCTGCGAGCCGAAGATCTCGGCCAGCTTGGCCAGCCGCGGGTCGGGGACGCCGACGACGCCGACGTTGGGCTCGATGGTGGCGAACGGGTAGTTGGCCGCCAGCACGTCGTTCTTGGTCAGGGCGTTGAACATGGTCGACTTGCCGACATTCGGCAGACCGACGATTCCGATCGTGAGCGACACGGTGGCGACTTCCCGGAGAGGATGCGAGTGGACTGGGCGACGGTGCGTACGGCCCGCTGCGGGGCCGGGGCGGCCGTAAGGGGTGCGGTCCATGGAGGACCGGTCGTCCAGTCTACGGGGCGGGGGAAGGGCCCCGGGTGGGCGGTGGAGGTGCGGGCGTCGTGCGGGGTAGGGGCATGCCCCGGGCGGTGCGGGTACTGGGCGGTCATGCGGGGCGGAGGCACATCCCGGGCGGTGGAGGTACCAGGCGGTCGTACGGGCGGTCATACGGGACGGGCACGCCCCCGGCCGTGGAGGTACGGGCGGTCATACGGGACGGGCACGCCCCCGGCCGTGGAGGTACGGGCGGTCGTACAGGGCGGGGGCACGCCCCGGTCACGGCGGCGCAAGGCCTCCTTCGCGTACGTTGCGTCACACCCATCAGGTGATTTGTACGCCGAATGGTCCGGTCAGGTCAGTCGAAACGCGTGTCCTGTAACCGATTAATCCCACTTGGCGGCCTACCGTTGCCGAGTGGAGCAACACAGAGCGCGCAGCCCTCAGCACAGTCCGCCCCGGACCGTTCGTCCGGCAGCGGGCCAGGACGCACGGCTTCCCCGTCCCGCGGAGGCCGTGCCGCCGAACGCTCCGGACGCCCGGGGCGCGGCGAACACCCCGGGTGCCCCGCGGGCCCCGGGCGGACCGGGTGCCCCACGTGCGCCGGGCGCGGCGGGGCCCGGCGGCGAGACCTCGACCGTCTATCGCGTGCGGGCCCGCCGGCGCGGCCCGCTGGCGCCGCTGGCTTCGGCCGCCGCGCGGCTGCCCTCGCCCCGGCTCACCGGCCTGGGCTGCGGCCTGCTCGGCACCCTCGTCCTGTTCGCCTTCGCCTTCTTCGACCAGTTGCTGTTCGACGGCGCGCCGACGGCGTACGGGGTCTGCTTCGTCCTGGTGAGCGTGTGCGCCGGGCTGTGGGTACGGCCGTACGACCTGATCACGGCGCCGATCGCGCTGCCGATCATGTTCACCCTCGGCACCGTGCCGATCAGCCACCACACGGGCGGGTTCGCCGGGCTGCTGATGGGCGTCTTCACGGTGCTGGCGACACAGGCGGGCTGGCTGTTCACGGGGACGCTGGTCTGCGCGCTGATCGTCGCCGTACGGAAGGCGGCGGCCATCGCGCGGCGGCAGGCCGAGCGGCAGGCGCAGCGACAGGTGGCGCGGGCGCAGAGCCGGGAGTCCGGGAAGGGCAAGGGCGCGAGCGGCGCGGCCGGGAAGCCCCCCGGCCAGACGTCGGGCCCGGTGTCCGGGCGATGGCAGCGGAGGCGCGGGCAGGTGGACGAGGGGCCGGGCCCAGGGCAGCGGCCGGGGCTGGCCCAGGGGTCGCACCACCCCCGCAGCCCCGGGCCACGGGCGGGCCAGGTCAGGGATCGGCCGGCCAGCCGACCTGCGACGTAGACGTAGAGGTAGAGGTAGAGCCGTCGGGGGGAGGGGACGAGGACGAGGACGAGGCGGGGGTGGCCAGGGGGCCCGCTGACGCGCCGGCGCCGGCCGGGGCCGCCGCACCGTCCCGGCTCGCGCCCCCGGCCGCCATCGCCGCGCCCACGATGCCCGCGTTGTTCTGGAGCTGCGCGGGCACGATCTCCGCCCGGATGCCCTCGATCAGCGGCAGGAACTTCGCCGCCTTGCGGCTGACGCCGCCGCCGATCACGAACAGCCGGGGCGAGAAGAGCATCTCCACGTGGGCGAGGTATTTCTGCACGCGGTGCGCCCACTCCTGCCAGCTCAGGTCCTCGTCGTCCTTGACCTTGGTGGACGCCCGCTTCTCGGCGTCGTGGCCGTGCAGCTCCAGGTGGCCCAGCTCGGTGTTGGGGACCAGTTCGCCGTCGGTGAAGACGGCGCTGCCGATGCCGGTGCCGAAGGTGAGCACGATGACCGTGCCGCGGCGGCCCCGGCCCGCGCCGAAGCGCATCTCGGCCACGCCCGCCGCGTCCGCGTCGTTGAGGACGGTGACCGGGCAGCCGCCGGTCCCGTCACCGAGGCGGCCGGCCAGCAGCGCGGCGGCGTTCCGGTCGATCCATCCCTTGTCGACGTTGGCCGCCGTACGGGTGACGCCGTCGGTCACCACGCCGGGGAACGTCGCGCCGACCGGCCCCGACCAGCCGAAATGGTCCACGACCTGCTTGACGCAGTCCGCGACCGCGTCCGGGGTGGCCGGATGCGGGGTCAGCACCTTGAACCGCTCGTCCGCCAGGTCGCCGCGCTCCAGGTCGACCGGAGCGCCCTTGATGCCCGACCCGCCGATGTCCACACCAAAGACCTTCATGCCTAGAGGCTAGGCATGAACCGGTGGGTTCACCCCTCGGCCGCGGTTTTCGCCTCGGCGCGCAGGTCGCGGCGCAGCTCCTTGGGCAGCGAGAAGGTGATGGACTCCTCGGCGGCCTTGACGGTCTCGACGTCCTCGTAACCGCGCTCGGCGAGCCAGTCCAGAACGCCGTGCACCAGGATCTCGGGGACGGAGGCACCGGAGGTCAGGCCTACGGTGGTCACGCCCTCCAGCCAGCTCTCGTCGATCTCCTCGGCGCCGTCGACCAGATGGGCGGCGCCGGCACCCGCGCCGAGGGCGACCTCGACCAGGCGGACCGAGTTCGAGGAGTTCTTGGAGCCGACCACGATGACGAGGTCCGCCTGGGCGCCCATCTGCTTGACGGCGGTCTGGCGGTTCTGCGTGGCGTAGCAGATGTCGTCGCTGGGCGGGGAGAGGAGGTTCGGGTAGCGGCCCTTCAGGGCGTCGACCGTCTCCATGGTCTCGTCGACCGACAAGGTGGTCTGGGAGAGCCAGACGACCTTGTCCGGGTCGCGGACCTCGACGTTCGCCACGTCCTCCGGGCCGTCGACCAGGGTGATGTGGTCGGGGGCCTCGCCGCTGGTGCCGATGACCTCTTCGTGGCCCTCGTGGCCGATCAGGAGGATGTCGTAGTCCTCCTTGGCGTAACGGACGGCTTCCTTGTGGACCTTGGTGACCAGCGGGCAGGTGGCGTCGATGGTGGCGAGCTTGCCGCGCTTGGCCTCGTCGTGGACGACCGGCGCGACGCCGTGCGCGGAGAAGATGACGATGTTGCCCTCCGGCACCTCCGCCGTCTCGTCGACGAAGATCGCGCCCTTCTTCTCCAGGGTCTTGACCACGTACTTGTTGTGGACGATCTCGTGGCGCACGTAGACGGGCGCGCCGTACTGTTCCAAGGCTTTCTCGACGGCGATCACGGCACGGTCCACGCCCGCGCAATAACCACGCGGCGCGGCGAGCAGGACCCGGCGGCGGTCCTCGCGCGGCGTGGCGGCTCCGTCCGGAGCGCTGGCGGGCGACGGGCTGGGCGTAGCAGCAGTCATACGATCCATCGTACGGGGCGCACTTCGGGGTTCGTGCTGCCGTGGGGCGCGCCGGAGTGAACCCGGTGGCGGCAGGCGCACCGGAGTGAACCGGGTGGCGGGAGGTGCGCCGTACGGTAAGGGGCGCGCCGTACGGCAAGGGGCGTGCTGTACGAGGGCAGGACCGCGTCCTCGCCGGGTCACTCCCCCTGGCACGCCCGGTTCCGGTTCCAGTTCCGGTTCCTTCTGGCACGTCCGGTGCGGGCCCTTCTGACACGCCCGGTTTTCGTTCCCTTCCGACACGCCCGGTTCCGGCTCTTCCGGCCCGGCCGGTACCGGTCTCCCCTGACATGTCCCCTCCCCTGGCGCGTCACCTCACCCGGGGCGCGGGCTTGCCGGAAGCTGGAAGGCAGCCGACGATCATCGTCGGCACGTACGTCCCCCGCTGGAGTGACCGTCATGAGCGCACCGTCCGAGCCGAACCCGCCCTCCCGGCCGAAGCCGTCCTCCACACCAGATCCGTCCTCCCCGCCGAATCCGCCCTCCCCGCCGAGCGCGCCCTCCCCGCCACCGTCCGCCGGTGGGCCCCCCGGCGCGTCCACCGACGCCGGGCTCCGGCGCACGCTGACCTTCCGGGACCTGATCGTCTACGGGCTGCTGTTCATCGCCCCGATGGCGCCCGTCGGCATCTTCGGCACGCTCCAGGCCAAGTCGCACGGCGCGATCACCGTCGTCTACATCGTGGCGACCGTCGCGATGGCCTTCACCGCGTACTCATACGCGCAGATGGTGCGGGTCGCCCCGCAGGCCGGCTCGGTGTTCACCTACGCGCGGGTCGGGCTCGGCGACGGCGCGGGCTTCGTCGCGGGGTGGATGGCGATGCTCGACTACCTGCTGATCCCGGCGGTGGCGTACCTCTTCTCCGGCATCGCCATGCACGCGCTGGTGCCGTCCGTGCACCAGTGGGTGTGGACGGCGCTCGCGGTGGTCGTCACCACGCTGCTGAACCTCATGGGGGTACGGACGGCGGCGGTGGCCGGGTTCGTGGTGCTGGCGATGGAGCTGGCGGCGCTGGTGGTGTTCGTGGTGGCGGCGGTGTGGGTGCTGGCCACGGACGGGGCGCGGCGCGGGTGGTCGGTGCCGCTGACCGGTGAGGGCGGGTTCTCGACGAGCGCGGTGCTGGCCGCGGTGTCGGTGGCGGTGCTGTCGTATCTGGGGTTCGACGCGATCGCCGCGTTCGCGGAGGAGACCACGGGGAGTTCCGCGCGGGTGGCGCGGGCCGTGCTGACCTGCCTGGTGCTGGCGGGTGTGCTGTTCGCCGTACAGACCTACCTGGCGGCACTGCTCGCGCCGATGTCGGCGGCCGAGCTGGCGGCGAACCCCGCCGAGCAGGGTGACGCCTTCTACACGACCGCGAACACGGCCGTCGGCGAGTGGCTGCAGAAGCTGGTGGCGGCGAGCAAGGCGATCGGCGCGGCGTTCGCGGCGCTGGCGGGGCAGGCGGCGGCCGGGCGGCTGCTGTTCGCGATGGCGCGGGACCGGCGGCTGCCGGGCGCGATGTCGAAGGTGGACGCGGGCAGCGGGGTGCCGCGGCGGGCGCTGCTGGGCGCCGCGGTGGTGACGCTGGTCGCGGCGGTGTGGGCGGCCCGCCGCGACGACGGCCTGGACCACCTCTCCTCGATCGTCAACGTGGGCGCGCTGACCGCCTTCGGGCTGCTGCACGCCTCGGTGATCGGATGGTTCTGGGTACGCAAGCGGGCCGAGCGGCCGAACGTCCTCAAGCACGTCCTGGTGCCCCTGCTGGGCCTGGCGGTGGTGGTCGCCGTGATCGTGGAAGCGTCCGGGACCGCGCAGACCGTCGGGGCCGTCTGGTTGGTGGTGGGGCTGGTGGTGTTGGCCGTGCAGTACGGGCGCAGGAGGAGCGGTACGGCGGGCGACGCCGAGCGGTGAGCGGCAGGCACCGTCGAACGGTGAGCGGCAGGCGACGCCGAGCGGTGAGCGGCGGGCACCGTCGAACGATGAGCGGCAGGCGCCGTCGAACGGTTAGGGGCGGGCACCGTCGAACGGTGAGCGGCCGCCCACGCCGGAAACGGGCCTGTACGCGGTCGGCCTGGTACTGCCCCGCCCCGCCGCGCTCCCCTCCCCCCGCTCCGCGCCGCCCAGCGCTGTCAGTGCCTGCCTATACGCTCGTGGCATGAGTGTGAGGACGTCTGCGGAGGCGCCGATCCCCGTCGGCGAGGTGTCGCGGCTCATCGGGGGGTGGATCGACCGGCTGGGTGCCGTCTGGGTGGAGGGCCAGATCACGCAGCTGTCCCGGCGGCCGGGCGCCGGCGTGGTCTTCCTGACGCTGCGCGACCCGTCGTACGACATCTCGGTCAGCGTGACGTGCTACCGCCAGGTCTTCGACAAGATCGCCGACGTGGTGAGCGAGGGCGCGCGCGTCGTCGTGCACGCCAAGCCGGAGTGGTACGCGCCGCGCGGCCAGCTCTCGCTGCGCGCCGCCGAGATCAAGCCGGTGGGCGTCGGCGAGCTGCTGGCCCGGCTGGAGCAGCTGAAGAAGTCCCTCGCCGCGGAGGGCCTGTTCCGGGCGGAGCGCAAGCGCGGGCTGCCGTTCCTGCCGCAGCTGATCGGCCTGGTCTGCGGGCGGGCCAGCGCCGCCGAGCGCGACGTCCTGGAGAACGCCCGCCTGCGCTGGCCCGCGGTCCGTTTCGAGGTGCGCAACGTACCGGTGCAGGGGGTGCACGCGGTGCCCCAGGTCATCGAGGCGGTCAAGGAGCTGGACGCGCTGCCCGAGGTCGACGTGATCATCGTGGCGCGCGGCGGCGGCAGCGTCGAGGACCTGCTGCCGTTCTCGGACGAGCAGCTGGTCAGAGCGGTCGGCGCGGCCCGTACGCCGGTCGTCTCCGCGATCGGCCACGAGCCGGACTCACCGCTGCTCGACCTGGTCGCCGACCTGCGCGCCTCGACGCCGACGGACGCGGCGAAGAAGGTCGTACCGGACGTGGGCGAGGAGTTCGCCCGTATCCAGCAGCTGCGGGAACGGGCGCTGCGCGCGGTCGGCGGCTTCCTGGACCGCGAGGAGCGCGGCCTGGCCGCGGCGCTGAGCAGGCCCTCGATGGAGCGGCC
This sequence comes from Streptomyces albofaciens JCM 4342, assembly GCF_008634025.1. Taxonomy (NCBI): domain Bacteria; kingdom Bacillati; phylum Actinomycetota; class Actinomycetes; order Kitasatosporales; family Streptomycetaceae; genus Streptomyces; species Streptomyces albofaciens. Next base: position 3,341,120 of record NZ_PDCM01000002.1, read on the forward strand.
CCACCGGATGGTCGAGGAGCGCGAGGACCAGGTCACGGCGCTGCTGGAGCGCGGTCGGCGGACGCTCGGGCATCTGCTCGACCGGGCCGACTCCGAGCTGTCGCACACTTTGGCGCGGGTGGTCGCCCTCTCCCCAAAGGCCACCCTGGAGCGCGGGTACGCGGTGCTCCAGAGGCCGGACGGCTCGGCCGTGCGCTCGCCCGACGAGGTCGCGCCGGAGGACGAGCTGCGAGCCCGGGTCGCCGAGGGCGAGTTCCGGGTACGGGTTTCCGGCGCACCGTCCGATGTCGGACCCCAGGATTAGGGTGGGAGCCATGGCGAAGGTGAAGACGGACGACACGGCGGCGGGCGGCGCGGCGGGCGCGACGGACGCGGCCCAGCCGGAGGGTTCCACGCTCGGTTACGAGCAGGCCCGGGACGAGCTGATCGAGGTCGTCCGCAGCCTGGAGGCCGGCGGAACCACCCTGGAGGAGTCCCTCGCGCTCTGGGAGCGCGGCGAGGAGCTGGCAAAGGTCTGCCGCCGCTGGCTGGACGGCGCGCGGGCGCGGCTGGACGCGGCGCTGGCGGAGGAGGCCGAGGACGAGGACGAAGCCGAGGCGGCGGCCGAGTAGGGGCTCGATAGCGGTCCGGCGACGGCCCGGGAGCGGTCGGCTGCGCGGGTACGGGGCGAGCCGCCCGGCTGAGCCATGTACGTACGTATATACGGCTGGGGGCCGACGCGGTGGCGTACGCCTGGGAGCCGAGACACGGTGGCGTACGGCTGCGGGCCGACGCGGTGTGCGTACGGCCACGGGCCACGGGCCGACACGTTGACGTACGACTGCGGGTCGGCACCGCCCCCCGCACACATACGGCACGGCACACATACGGCAAGCGTGGACACACATAGGACACGCACACGGCCATGCCCGCGGTAACGGGCGCCGGCACCGCCCTCCGCGCCGCATCCGCACCACACCCCACTTTGTGAACCGAGTCACGATTCCCCGGTATTAGTTGAAACTTAATCTATCTCGGTTAGGGTTGGTACCGAACACGGAAAAACCCCGACCCACCGAGGTGCCCTCATGTCTCTCGCGCTCGACGCCGCCGCCCAGGACCTCCTCTTCCGCGAGGCCCAGACCGCCAACTCGTTCACCGACGAGCCGGTGTCGGACGAGCAGGTGCAGGCCATCTACGACCTGGTGAAGTACGCGCCGACCGCCTTCAACCAGTCGCCGCTGCGGCTGACCCTGGTCCGCTCGGCGGACGCCCGTGAGCGCCTGGTCAAGTACGCCATGGGCGCCAACGGCCCGAAGACGCTGAGCGCGCCGCTGACCCTGGTGCTCTCCACGGACCTGGACTTCCACGAGAAGCTGCCGACCCTGTTCCCGCACGCCCCGGGCATCAAGGACGCCTACTTCTCCGAGCTGTCCGTCCGCGAGGTCGCCGGCGCCCAGAACGCGACGCTGCAGGCCGGTTACCTCATCCTCGGCATCCGCGCGGCCGGCCTGGCCGCCGGCCCGATGACCGGCTTCGACTTCGCCGGCATCGACAAGGAGTTCTTCGGCGACGGCAAGCAGAAGTCCTTCATGGTCATCAACATCGGCAAGCCGGGCGCCGACGCGTTCTTCCCCCGCTCGCCCCGTCTGAGCTTCGACGAGGCCGTGACCACCGTCTGAGCCCCTCCCGCTCAGGACCCCGCATACGACGAGGCCGCCGCACCCACTCCGAGTGCGGCGGCCTCGTCGTGCGGAAAAGTCGTACGGCCAAAGCCATACCGCTCTAGCCGTACAGCCAGAGCCATACCGCCAAAGCCACACCGCTCTAGCCGTACAGCCAGAGCCATACCGCCAAAGCCTCACCGACCTAGCCGTACAGCCAGAGCCGTCCGGCAGGGCAGGCCGTCAGCCCTTCTTGGCCTCCAGCGACGCGGCCAGCTCCGCGAGCCGCCCGTACGGCGCGGTGCCGGTGAGGACGGTGGTGACGCCCTCCTCCTCGCGCACCAGCGCGCGGTACTTCTCGCCCTTGTAGCGGTCCCACTTCACGCCGCCGACGGCCTGCTTGCCCGGCGCCTTCTCGGCGCCCAGCGTGACGTCCTGGATGAACTTCTTCGCGGGCGCGTCGCTCTGCTCCAGCGCCGCGTACTCCTGCTCGGGGTCGAGGAAGCCCAGGTGCCAGGCGCCGCCCTTGCCGTCGTTGCTCGCCTTGTACGTGACGGAGGTGGCGCGCCAGCCCTCGGGCAGGCCCTTGGGGGCGGCGACCGGATACGGCGCGGCACGCCGGGCGGTCGCGAGCTCCACGCGGTAGTCGACCGTCTTGACCGCGCCCACCTCGGCGGACCGGCTGTCGTCGTGCGGGATGAAGAGATAGATGCCCGCGACGAGGGCGCCGATCACCGCCATCGACAGGACCATGTCCCGAACCGTCTGCTTGCCTCGCATACCTGCCACGTCCCTATCGTCCCCCATGCCCGGCCCCGCGAAGACATGCCCCCGCCGTTCGGCGCCCGGCGCGCGCACCGCGGAGACACGCCCGTACAGCGCGTTAACACTGCTCATGCGTAGGGCCCACTGCTCATTCTGGCGACCTACCGATAAAGTCATAGCCACCCTCACCATTCCGGCCGTCGCCGTACAGAAAGGTGCGCTCGATGACCGAGCATCATCTGCCGTCCCAACTCGAGGTCAGCCCCGAGGCTCCCGACCGCAACCTCGCACTGGAACTCGTCCGGGTGACCGAGGCCGGAGCCATGGCCTCGGGCCGCTGGGTCGGGCGCGGCGACAAGAACGGCGCCGACGGCGCCGCCGTCAAGGCCATGCGCGCCTTGATCCACACCGTCTCCATGAACGGCGTCGTGGTCATCGGGGAGGGCGAGAAGGACAACGCCCCGATGCTCTACAACGGCGAGCGGGTCGGTGACGGCACCGGTGCCGAGTGCGATGTGGCCGTGGACCCGGTCGACGGTACGACGCTGACCGCCAAGGGCATGGCCAACGCGGTCTCCGTGATGGCCGTCGCCGAGCGCGGCGCCATGTTCGACCCGTCGGCGGTGTTCTACATGGACAAGCTGGCCACCGGACCGGAGGCCGCCGACTTCGTCGACATCACCGCGCCGGTCGGCGTCAACATCCGCCGGATCGCCAAGGCGAAGAAGTCCGCCGTCGAGGACGTCACCGTCGTCATCCTGGACCGGCCGCGCCACGAGGGCCTGGTCAAGGAGGTGCGGGAGGCGGGCGCCCGGATCAAGTTCATCTCCGACGGCGACGTGGCCGGCGCGATCATGGCGGCTCGCGAGGGCACCGGCGTGGACCTGCTGCTGGGCATCGGCGGTACGCCCGAGGGCATCATCGCCGCGTGCGCCCTCAAGTGCCTGGGCGGCACCCTCCAGGCCAAGCTGTGGCCGAAGGACGACGAGGAGCGGCAGCGCGCGATCGACGCCGGGCACGACCTGGACAAGGTGCTGCAGACCGACGACCTGGTCCGCGGCGACAACGTCTTCTTCGTGGCCACCGGCATCACCGACGGCGAGCTGCTGCGCGGGGTGCGCTACCGCGCCGAGACGGCGACCACCTCGTCGCTGGTGATGCGCTCCAAGTCCGGCACGATCCGCCGGGTCGACTCCGAGCACCGGCTCGCCAAGCTGCGCGCGTACAGCTCGGTCGACTTCGAGCGCCCCAGCTAGCGGCGGCCGGACCGGCGACGGCCGGTCGGCGCGCACAAGCGATCGGGCCGGGACTCCGCCGTCACACTCGGCGGGGTCCCGGCCCGTTACACGTGCCGGGTGCACGGGCCGCTCAGCCGGCGGCCTGCATCCGGGCCGAGCGCTGCAGCTCGGTCTCCCGGCGCCGACGGCGCGCGAGCACGACCCGGCGCTCGGCGGCGGTCAGACCGCCCCACACTCCGTAGGGCTCCGGCTGCACCAGGGCGTGCTCCCGGCATTCGATCATCACGGGGCAGCGGGCGCAGACCCGCTTGGCGGCTTCCTCCCGCGCCAGGCGTGCGGCGGTCGGCTCCTTGGACGGTGCGAAGAACAGTCCCGCCTCGTCACGGCGGCACACCGCCTCCGCGTGCCAGGGACCGGCCTCTTCGCGGGAGGGAACCCGCTGGGGCGGAACAACTGCGGTGTCCTGCAGAGGCTGATGCGGTAGCAGCACGGTCTACTCCTGACGACGGCTTCGGCGAAAGAGTCACCCTTGCCCGTCTCGCTGCGCACGACTTTTCGCACCCCGCAGCCGTACGAGAGACGATGCACCAGCCCTACCCGCTGTACGCGTGCTTATGCACACGGTTGCGAACGGCGTTTGAGCAGTGCGGAAGCGTGGTGAATTCGACCTTCCCGCAGTCCGGAAGACCACCGTCCGCCCGGTTTTCCCCGTCCCACCCGTCGCACCCCGACCGGCCACGGGCGCCGCCTTCACCGACTCCCGTCACAGCCTCCACCGTCACAGCTCCCGCCGCAGCCTCCCCCGCCGCAGGCACCATCTCCACCGGCACCGCCCCCACCGGCAGCCCCGTCAGTCCCAACGCCCCCCGTGCAGACGGCCGTGCCGCTCGCGCCGCTCGTCCCGGCGCTGCTCGTGCCAGGCCCGGCGCCCGTCCCGGCGCTGCTCGTGGATCGCCCGCCGTTCGTCGCGCCGCTGCTCCTGCCACGCGCGCCGGACGCCGCGCAGATCGTCGCGCAGGTCGCGCAGCCACTTGCCGCGCTTGGCCTTGGCCTCGACGCTGCCGAGCACCGCGTAGCCGTTGACCTGGACGATCGGCGCGTCGCCCTCGACCGACTCGTTCGTCTCGACCTCGAAGGCGCCGAGCACGCCGGAACCGCTGCTGCGCAGCGTGACGTTCTCCGGCACCCGGATCTCCACACTGCCGAAGATCGCGGTGACGTTGATCTGGATCTGCTGCTGCTGGAAGATGCCCTCGGTCAGGTCGATCTCCACGCTGCCGAAGACGGCGACGGCGTTGATCCGGCCCGGTACCCGCCAGCGGCCCTTGCGGGTCGAGGCGCTGAAGATCGCGACCATGGTCTGGTCCGGCGGCGCGGCGCCCGTTCCGTCGCCGTACGCGGCGGCGGGCTGCTGCCGGGGGCCGCCGCCCTCCGCGGGCAGGTCCCTCACCAGCGGCTCCAGTTCGCCCATCGTCTTGGCGCGGTAGACCAGGTCGATGCGCTCGGCGTGCTCCTCCGCGTCCAGCCGTCCCACCGCCAGCGCCTCGCGGAGGATCTCCGCGATCCGGTCCCGGTCGGCGTCGGAGGCCCGGATCTCGGCCTCCGCCACGGGCTTGGTCAGGTTCACCGGCTGCTGGGCTCGCTTGGCGAGCGACGATTCGTCCACGGGCAGCAGCGTACCGAAACGCGATAGATCGCGACTAGGGGACGCACGGTCCCGTTCGCGCCCCGGGTGAGCCTTACCTCACAACAGCAACCGCGGGTGGGGGTTCTACGCTGTTCAGGCGCTGCCGCAGATGTCAGCCGAAAACCGCCGCAGAGTGAGGAATGACCCCAGATGCCGGAGTTCGCCTATACCGACCTGCTCCCCGTAGGCGAGGACAACACCCCCTACCGTCTCGTCACTTCGGAGGGCGTGAGCACCTTCGAGGCCGACGGGCGCACATTCCTCAAGGTCGAGCCGGAGGCGCTGCGCAAGCTGGCCGCCGAGGCGATGCACGACATCTCGCACTACCTGCGCCCGGCCCACCTCGCCCAGCTGCGCCGCATCCTGGACGACCCGGAGGCCTCCGCCAACGACCGCTTCGTGGCGCTGGACCTGCTGAAGAACGCCAACATCGCGGCGGCGGGCGTGCTGCCGATGTGCCAGGACACCGGTACGGCGATCGTGATGGGCAAGCGCGGCCAGAACGTGCTGACCCAGGGCCGCGACGAGGAGGCCCTGTCCCGCGGCATCTACGACGCGTACACGCAGCTGAACCTGCGCTACTCGCAGATGGCCCCGCTGACCATGTGGGACGAGAAGAACACCGGCTCCAACCTGCCGGCGCAGATCGAGCTGTACGCCACCGACGGGGACGCGTACAAGTTCCTGTTCATGGCCAAGGGCGGCGGCTCGGCCAACAAGTCCTTCCTCTACCAGGAGACCAAGGCGGTCCTCAACGAGGCCTCCATGATGAAGTTCCTGGAGGAGAAGATCCGCTCGCTGGGCACGGCCGCCTGCCCGCCGTACCACCTGGCGATCGTCGTCGGCGGCACCAGCGCCGAGTACGCGCTGAAGACCGCCAAGTACGCCTCCGCGCACTACCTGGACGAGCTGCCCGCCGAGGGCTCCCCCACCGGCCACGGCTTCCGGGACAAGGAGCTGGAGGAGAAGGTCTTCGAGCTGACGCAGAAGATCGGCATCGGCGCGCAGTTCGGCGGCAAGTACTTCTGCCACGACGTACGCGTGGTCCGCCTGCCCCGGCACGGCGCGTCCTGCCCGGTCGCCATCGCGGTGTCCTGCTCCGCGGACCGCCAGGCCGTCGCGAAGATCACCGCCGAGGGCGTCTTCCTGGAGCAGCTGGAGAAGGACCCGGCGCGCTTCCTGCCGGAGACGACCGAGGAGGAGCTGACCGAGGGCGCGGGCCCGGACCTCGACGCCGTGCGCATCGACCTGAACCAGCCGATGGACGACATCCTGGCCGAGCTGACCAAGCACCCGGTCAAGACCCGGCTGTCGCTCACCGGCACGCTGGTCGTCGCGCGCGACATCGCGCACGCGAAGATCAAGGAGCGGCTGGACGCGGGCGAGGAGATGCCGGAGTACCTGAAGAACCACCCGGTGTACTACGCGGGTCCGGCGAAGACCCCCGAGGGCTACGCGTCCGGCTCCTTCGGCCCGACCACGGCCGGCCGGATGGACGCCTACGTCGAGCAGTTCCAGGCGGCGGGCGGCTCGAAGGTCATGCTGGCCAAGGGCAACCGCTCCAAGCAGGTCACCGACGCGTGCGCCGCGCACGGCGGCTTCTACCTCGGCTCGATCGGCGGCCCGGCGGCCCGCCTGGCGCAGGACTGCATCAAGAAGGTCGAGGTCCTCGAATACGAGGAGCTGGGCATGGAGGCGGTCTGGCGGATCGAGGTCGAGGACTTCCCGGCGTTCATCGTCGTCGACGACAAGGGCAACGACTTCTTCCAGGACCCGGCGCCGGCGCCCACGTTCACGAGCATTCCGGTGCGCACCGCCTGACCGCCCCACGGTTCCGCCGGGCGGTTCGCCGCGCGCGTACCGCCTGACGGACGAAACGTGCCGGTGCCCGGGAACAGACCGCCGTTCCCGGGCACTGACAAAGGTATGAGTGACAACGGCCTGAGCGGCGACAACGGCGAGTACCGGACCGAGCACGACTCGATGGGCGAGGTGAAGGTGCCGGCCCGGGCGAAGTGGCGGGCGCAGACGCAGCGCGCGGTGGAGAACTTCCCCGTGTCCGGGCAGCGGCTGGAGCGGGCGCACATCGAGGCGCTGGCGCGGATCAAGGCGGCGGCGGCCAAGGTGAACGCCGAGCTCGGGGTGGTGGACGAGGACGTCGCGCGGGCGATCCAGGAGGCCGCGGCCGAGGTCGCGGACGGGAAGTGGGACGAGCACTTCCCCGTCGACGTCTTCCAGACCGGGTCCGGTACGTCGTCGAACATGAACACCAATGAGGTGCTGGCCACCCTCGCCTCCGAGCGGCTGGGCCGCGACGTGCACCCGAACGACCACGTCAACGCCTCCCAGTCGTCCAACGACGTCTTCCCCTCCTCGATCCACATCGCGGCGACCGCGGCCGTCACCCACGACCTGATCCCCGCGCTGGAGCACCTGGCGGCCGCCCTGGAGCGCAAGGCGGAGGAGTTCAAGGAGGTCGTGAAGTCGGGCCGTACCCACCTGATGGACGCGACGCCCGTCACGCTCGGCCAGGAGTTCGGCGGCTTCGCCGCGCAGGTCCGCTACGGCGTGGAGCGGCTGCGGGCCGCGCTGCCGCGGCTGGCCGAACTGCCGCTGGGCGGTACGGCCGTGGGCACCGGCATCAACACCCCGCCCGGCTTCCCCGCCGCGGTGATCGCCGAGGTGGCGCGGACGACGGGGCTGCCGCTGACCGAGGCGCGCGACCACTTCGAGGCGCAGGGCGCGCGGGACGCGATCGTGGAGACCAGCGGGCAGCTGCGCACCATCGCCGTCGGCCTGACGAAGATCGCCAACGATCTGCGGTGGATGTCCTCGGGGCCGCGCACCGGCCTCGCCGAGATCAATCTGCCCGACCTCCAGCCCGGTTCGTCCATCATGCCGGGCAAGGTCAACCCGGTCCTGCCGGAGGCGGCGCTGATGGTGGCGGCGCAGGTCACCGGCAACGACACGACGGTGGCCGTGGCGGGCGCCGCGGGCAACTTCGAGCTGAACGTGATGCTGCCGGTCATCGCCAAGAACGTGCTGGAGTCGGTGCGGCTGCTGGCCAATGTCACGCGGCTGCTGGCGGACCGCACGATCGACGGGATCACCGCCAACGCCGAACGGGCCCGGGAGTACGCCGAGTCGTCGCCCTCCGTCGTCACGCCGCTCAACAAGTACATCGGGTACGAGGAGGCGGCGAAGGTCGCCAAGAAGTCGCTCGCGGAGCGCAGGACCATTCGCGAGGTGGTCATCGAGTCGGGGTACGTCGACAAGGGGCTGCTGACCGAGGAGCAGTTGGACGAGGCGCTGGACGTGCTGCGGATGACACGTCCGTAAGGCGCGGGCACTCCCGTAGCGTCGCCCCCGTCCGTAACGGACCGTGCGTCCTGCGTCACGGCGCGGCCACCGGTACGCCACTAAGATCTGCGCATGACAGCGGACATGGTGGAGACGAGGAAGGGCGCCGCCGGGGCGGGGGACGCGCGGGCCGCCGCGGAGCGGGCGGGGCGCTGGGCGCCCGGGGACCGGATTCTGTGGCGGTACCGCGACAACGCCGGCGACGGCATCCACATCTGCCGCCCGATGACCGTCGTCCAGGACACCGACGAGCTGCTCGCGGTGTGGATGGCCCCGGGCACGCCCTGCGTCAAGCCGGTGCTGGCCGACGGGACGCCCGTCCACCGCGAGCCGCTCGCCACCCGGTACACCAAGCCCCGGCGCACCGCGTTCGACCAGTGGTTCGGCACCGGGGTGCTGAAACTGGCCCGGCCGCACGACCCCTGGTCGGTGTGGCTGTTCTGGGAGCCGGGCTGGCACTTCAAGAACTGGTACGTGAATCTGGAGGAGCCGCGCCGCCGCTGGACGGGCGGCATCGACTCCCAGGACCACTTCCTGGACATCTGCGTGTATCCGGACCGGCGTTGGGAGTGGCGGGACGAGGACGAATTCGCGCAGGCGCAGCGGGACGGGCTGATGCCGCCCGCGCTGGCGGCGGACGTACGGGCGGCGGGCCGCGCGGCGGTCGAGCACATCGGCGCGTGGGGGGTGCCGTTCGGCGGCGGCTGGGAGGACTGGCGGCCGGACCCGGCGTGGGAGGTGCCGGGGCTGCCGGAGGACTGGGACCGGCCGGTGCCCGCATCGGATACGCGGGCGTGAGTTCTCCCGCGCGGGGCGCGGTCCGTCCGGTACGGCGGACGCGCCGCCCCGGCGGCAGCCGGGCGCGCTCCCTGGTGCAGGGGCGCGTCCGCCCGCCCCGGTGAGCAGGCCGGGCCGCCGTGTGGCGGGCGAGTGAGCCCCCTTGATGCGCCCCTGGGGATCAACCGTAGGATCGTCCTCCACAAGACTGCACAGGCGTAACTCAAGACTGCACGGAACTGCACGGAGGCGGCTCCCGCGCCGGAGCCCGAACTTGACCGCGGTCGCAGGAGAGGCGAGGTCGTGAGCGCTGAAGGCTACGACGGATACGAGGGCCTGAACGGGTTAGTCCTGGACCGGGCGGGGCAGGCGGAGGCGTTCGACGCGATCGGCGACCGCTACGACGAGGCCTTCCCGCACAAGGACGGCCAGCTCGCCGCGGGCGCCCGGCTCGCGGCCGCGCTGCCGCCCGGGTCCCGGGTGCTGGATCTCGGGTGCGGTACGGGGCTGCCGACGGCCCGTCAGCTGGCGGACGCGGGGCACTCGGTCGTCGGGGTGGACCTGTCCCCCGCGATGGTGGACCTGGCACGGGAGAACGTTCCGGCGGGTGAGTTCCACCGGCTGGACATCGCCGACCTGCGCCACGGCGAGCTCGGCGGGCCCGGCTCCTTCGACGGGGTCACCGCCTTCTTCTCGCTGCTGATGCTGCCCCGCGCGGAGATCCCGTTCACGCTGCGGATGCTGCACTCGCTGCTGCGGCCGGGCGGGCTGCTGGTGCTGGCCATGGTCGAAGCCGATCTGGACGACTGCCCGATTCCGTTCCTGGGCAGCACGATCCGGGTATCGGGTTACCTGCGGGACGACTTGCGCCAGGTCGTGCACGACGCGGGCTTCGAAGTCACCGGGGAGGACTCGTATGCGTATGCCCCGGCCAGTACGGACACCCCACCCGAAATCCAGCTCTTCCTGCACCTGCGACGCGCTTGAGACGCGGCGCGCCACGCGCGCAGCCCCGGACGGATGGAATCCCACGCGTGACGGAGCACCCGACCTCCCACGAACCGCGGCAGGCCGCCCCGCCTGCCGCGTCCTCGGCGACCCCGCACCGGGCGCCGTACACCGCGGCCGCCGGTCCCGGCGGTCTCCCGGGGCGGCCCACGCCCCACGGGCCGGCCGAGGTGGCTGACATGTCTCCCGCGGCACCGCGCGGTGACGATTCTGCGCACACCGCGGACAACCGCTCCGAGGAGCCCGCCGCCGACGCCGGGGGCACGTCCTGGCAGGCGCCCGGCGACGGCGGCACCGCCGGCGGCGTCGGCCGGCCGCGCCCGTGCCCCGAGGGAACGCCCACCGTCCCGCCGCCCGCCGCGCCGCACGGCGTGCCGGTGGAGTCCGGCGCGCGCGGCGACGCGCCCGCGCGGGCGTCCGAGCAGGCCGCGGGACCGGCCGCGCCGCCCGCGCGCTCCGCGCACCCCGCCGAGAGCGGCGAGGTGCTGGCGGCGCGTCAGGCGGGCGGCGACCGGCTGCGCTTCATCGGCGCGGCGACCCGGCGGATCGCGCGCGGCATAGACCTGGACGAGATCGTGCTGGGGCTGTGCCGGGCGACGGTGCCGACGTTCGCCGACGCCATCCTGGTCTACCTGCGCGATCCGCTGCCGGTGGGCGACGAACGGCCGACCGGCCCGGTGGTGCTGCGGCTGCGCCGTACCGACCGGATCCCCGAGGAGCCGGACACCAACGGCGGGCGGCTGCCGATGCTGCCCGCGCAGCCGGACCTGAGCCCGGCGATGGGCGGCAGCGCTGCGGAGCTGTCCGAGGTGCTGCCGGGCGGGCCGCTGGCGGAGGTGCTGCGCGGCGTACGGCCGCTGTTCGGCGAGGTGCAGGCGGCGCGCGCGGCACTGCCGGAGCTGCTCGGCCCGCTCACCCAGCTGCCGGCCGGGCACCGGGTGATCCTGGCGCCGCTGCGCGGGCGGCGCCGGGTGATCGGCGCGGCGGTGTTCCTGCGCCGCCCGGACCGCCCGGCCTTCGAGGCGGACGACCTGCTGGTGGCGGCGCAGCTGGCCACGCACACGGCGCTGGGCGTGGACAAGGCGGTGCTGTACGGGCGCGAGGCGTACATCGCGGACGCCCTCCAGCGCACGATGCTGCCGGACTCGCTGCCGCAGCCCACCGGGGTGCGGCTGGCCAGCCGCTATCTGCCGGCCGCCGAGACGGCCCGGGTGGGCGGTGACTGGTACGACGCGATCCCGCTGCCCGGCAGCCGGGTGGCGCTGGTCGTCGGTGACGTGATGGGGCACTCGATGACCTCGGCGGCGATCATGGGCCAGCTGCGCACCACCGCGCAGACCCTCGCCGGGCTGGACCTGCCGCCGCAGGAAGTGCTGCACCACCTCGACGAGCAGGCGCAGCGGCTCGGCTCGGACCGGATGGCGACCTGCCTGTACGCGGTCTACGACCCGGTCGCGCACCGCATCATGGTCGCCAACGCCGGGCACCCGCCGCCCGTGATGCTGCACCGCGGCGGGCGCGCGGAGGTGCTGAAGGTGCCGCCGGGCGCGCCGATCGGTGTCGGCGGGGTGGACTTCGAGGCGGTGGAGCTGGACGCGCCCGCGGGCGCCACACTGGTGCTGTACACGGACGGCCTGGTGGAGTCCCGCATCCGCGACGTGTGGACCGGCATCGAGCAGCTGCGGGAGCGGCTGACCGAGACGGCGCGGCTGACCGGGCCCAATCCGCCGCCGCTGGAGCCGCTGTGCGACGAGGTGCTGGACATGCTCGGCCCCGGCGACCGCGACGACGACATCGCGCTGCTGGCGGCCCGCTTCGACGGCATCGCGCCGAGCGATGTCGCCTACTGGTACCTGGACCCGAAGGCGCAGACCGCCGGGCAGGCCCGCCGCCTGGCCCGCCGGGCGCTGTCCCGGTGGGGCCTGGAGGAGCTGACCGACCAGCTGGAGCTGCTGGTCAGCGAGGTGGTGACGAACGCCGTACGGTACGCGGAGCGGCCCATCACGCTGCGGCTGCTGCGCACGGACGTGCTGCGCTGCGAGGTCGGCGACGATGTGCCGCAGCTGCCGAGGCTGCGGCAGGCCCGCCCGTCCGACGAGGGCGGCCGCGGCCTGTACCTGGTCAACCGGATGGCCCGGCGCTGGGGCGCGACGCGGCTGAGCACGGGCAAGGTGGTGTGGTTCGAGCTGTCCATGCCGTTCGGAGGCACGCAGTGAGGACAGCGGACGCCGGGCCGCCAACAGGCGTACCGGCGCCCGGACTTCGTCCCGAACTGGACGGCGTCCAACGGTTGCCGACACGGCGTCGGCGGAGTTGACTTCTGGGGTGGCAAGGGACTGACGACCCACCACCGGGAGGCGCACCGCCATGACCAGCTCCGCGCACGACGTCCCGCGTACGACGACCAACGCCGGCATCCCGGTCGAGAGCGACGAGCACTCGCTCTCGGTGGGCTCCGACGGCCCGCTGCTGCTCCAGGACCACTACCTGATCGAGAAGATGGCACAGTTCAACCGGGAACGGGTGCCCGAGCGGGTGGTGCACGCCAAGGGCAGCGGCGCGTACGGCTTCTTCGAAGTGACCAACGACGTGAGCCAGTTCACCAAGGCGGACCTCTTCCAGCCGGGGCGGCGCACGGAGATGCTGGCCCGCTTCTCGACGGTGGCGGGCGAGCAGGGCTCGCCGGACACCTGGCGCGACCCGCGCGGTTTCGCGCTGAAGTTCTACACCGAGTACGGCAACTACGACCTGGTCGGCAACAACACGCCGATCTTCTTCGTGCGGGATCCGAGCAAGTTCCAGGACTTCATCCGGTCGCAGAAGCGCCGCCCGGACAGCGGGGTGCGCGACCACGACATGCAGTGGGACTTCTGGACGCTGTCGCCGGAGTCGGCGCACATGGTCACCTGGCTGATGGGCGACCGCGGCATCCCGAAGACATACCGCCACATGAACGGCTACGGCTCGCACACCTTCATGTGGATCAACGGCGGCGGCGAGCGGTTCTGGATCAAGTACCACATCAAGACGGACCAGGGCATCGAGTTCCTGACACAGGAGGAGGCGGACCGGCTGGCCGGTGAGGACGGCGATGTGCACCGCCGCGACCTGTACACGGCGATCGCGGCCGGGGACGCCCCCTCGTGGACCATGTACGTCCAGGTCATGCCGTTCGACGACGCGCCGGACTACCGCTTCAACCCGTTCGACCTGACGAAGGTGTGGCCGCACGCCGACTACCCGCTGATCGAGGTCGGCCGGATGACGCTGGACCGCAATCCGGAGGACTTCTTCGTCCACGTCGAGCAGGCGGCCTTCGAGCCGTCCAACATGGTGCCGGGCATCGGCCCGTCGCCGGACAAGATGCTGCTGGGCCGGCTGTTCTCGTACCCGGACACCCACCGCTACCGCATCGGCCCGAACTACACGCAGCTGCCGCCCAACCGCCCGCACTCGACGGTGACCTCGTACGCGAAGGACGGCCCGATGCGCTACGAGCCGTCCCGCGCGGCGGCGCCGTACGCGCCCAACTCCTACGGCGGGCCGGCCGCCGACACGCAGAACTTCGGCGACCCGGCGGGCTGGCACGCGGCGGGCGAGATGGTGCGCGAGGCGTACAAGCTGCGCCGGGACGACGACGACTTCGGGCAGGCGGGCACCCAGGTGCGCCAGGTGCTGGACGACGCGGCGCGCGAGCGGCTGGTGAACAACGTGGTCGGGCACCTGTCGAACGGGGTGAGCCGGCCGGTGCTGCTGCGCGCCTTCCAGTACTGGCGCAATGTCGACAAGGCGCTCGGGGACCGGATCGCCGCGCGGTTCGACGGCAACTGAGCCGGAGCGCGGCCGGGACGGAAAACGGCCGTGGCCCCCACCTCGCAGGTGGGGGCCACGGCCGTCGGCGCCGGACGCCGGATCAGCCCAGGTCCTCGAAGCCGGGCGGGCGGCCGTCGTTGCCGTTGCCGCCGGTGCCGGCCGTCGGCGGGGAGGCGGGCGGCGTCTCCGGGGGCTTCGAGGGCGTCCGCGACGGCGAGTGCGACGGGGTCCGGGACGGCGTCTGCGACGGCGTGTGGGACGGCGTCTGCGACGGGGTCTGGGACGGCGTCTGCGAGGGCGTCTGGGACGGGGTGTGCGAGGGCGTGTTGCTCGGCGGCGGCGTGTTGGCCGGGCCGGATCCGGCGCCGAGGTCCGTTTCGAGGTCGAACTTGGCCCCGGTGTTGTCGCCGATCGCGGCGGCGGTGTAGGCGGCCCAGACCTTGGCCGGGTAGCCGCCGCCGTTGACGCGCCCGCCACCGCCGGTGCCCTTGAGCGTGACCTGCTTGCCGCCCTTGGACTCCTCGCCGAACATGCCGACCGCGGTGACCAGCTTGGGCGTGTAGCCGACGAACCACGCCGACTTGTTGTCGTCGGAGGTGCCGGTCTTGCCCGCGGCCTGGTAGTCCGTGTTGCCGATGGCTTCCTTGGCCGTACCGTCATTGACCACGCCGCGCAGCACGGAGGTGACGGTGTCGGCGGTGTTGCGGGTCAGCACCTGGGAGCCGATCGGGTCGGGCAGCTCGGTCTCCTGCGAGCCGTGCTCCGCCTTCTTGACCAGGGCCGGGGTGACCTTCCTGCCGTGGTGGTCGAGGGTGGCGTAGGCACCGGCCATCTGGAGCGGGCTGGCGCCCATGGTGCCGAGCGTCATGGCGGGCTGGACGTCCATCCGGCTGCCGTCCATGCCGAGGCTGACCGCGGTCTTCTTGACCTCGTCCAGGCCCACGTCGGCGCCCATCTGCGCGAAGACGGAGTTGACGGAGTTGTTGGTCGCCTGCTGGACGGTGATCCGGCCGTAGGTGCGCTCGTCCTCGTTCGGCGGGGCGAACGGCTTGGTGCCGCCCACGACCGGGCGCCGGTTGCGCCCGTCGTACACCGTGCCGGGGGTGATCGGCACGCCGGACTGGGTCTTGGCGTGGTTCTCCAGCGCGGAGGCGAAGATCAGCGGCTTGAACGTGGAGGCGGGCTGGAAGTCCGCCCGGGTGGCGTTGTTCGTGTAGTGCTTGGTGTAGCCCGCGCCGCCGTACATGGCGACCACGTGGCCGGACTCGGGGTCGACCGAGACGGCGCCGAGCTGGGCGTCCCGGTCCACCTTGCGGACGTCGGGCTTGAGGTCGTCGGTCAGCTTGTTCTTGACCGCCTTCTCCAGCTCCTGCTGCTTCTTCTTGTCGATGCCCAGGGTGATGGTCCAGCCGCCGGCCGCGAGTTCCTTCTCGTCGACGCCCTTGCGGATCAGCTCGTCGTTGGCGGCGTTGATGAAGTAGCCGATCTGGCCGGCCACACCGGGCAGCGGCTTGGGCTTGATGGGCTGCTGGAACGTCTGCTTCCGCCGGTCCTCGGGGCTGAGCCACTTCATCTCGACCATGTTGTCGAGCGTGTACGCCCAACGCTTCTGGACCAGTTCCTTGCCGCCGGCGGAGGCGATGGCCCAGTCGTACTGGCTCGGCGCCTGGAGGAGGGAGGCCAGGTAGGCGCCCTGGCTGACGGTCAGCTTGCCCACGTCCACGCCGTAGTACGCCTGGGCGGCGGCCTGGATGCCGTACGCGCCGCGGCCGTAGTAGCTGGTGTTCATGTAGCCGGCAAGGATGTCCTTCTTGTCCATCTTGTTGTCGACCTTGAGGGAGATGACGATCTCCTGGAGCTTGCGGCTGACCGTCTGCTCCTGGCTCAGGTAGTAGTTCTTGACGTACTGCTGGGTGATGGTGGAACCACCCTGCTTGCCACGGCCCATGAGCGTGTTGAGGATGCCGCGCGCCGTGCCCCGCAGGTCGACGCCGGAGTCCTGGTAGAAGGTCTTGTTCTCGGCCGCGACGAAGGCGTGCTGGACGTGCTCGGGGATCTCGTCGATCTTGACCGTCTCGCGGTTCACCGCGCCCTTGCGGGCCATGACGGAGCCGTCGGCGTACTTGTAGACGTTGCTCTGGGTGGTGGCCGCCGCGTTGCCCTGGTCGGGCACGTCCACGTACAGGTACAGGCCGATGAAGCCGAGGATGCCCAGCAGGCACACGCCGAGGAAGGCCCCGAGCAGCTTCTTCCAGGTGAAGAAGCGGCGTATGCCGCCCTTCTTGGCCTTCGGCTTCGCCCGGCGGTTACGTCCCTGCGCCGCCCGTCTCGCGTCCGCTCGCCCCATCGCTCCCGCAACTCCAGTCGTTCCGCCCCCAATAACTCAGCTCACGAAGCTAACACCGCATCTGTCGACAAATGCTCATCGATCAAGGCTTTTGCCGACGTGACAAAGAGCACCCGTTCCTGGGGGAACCTCCGGTCAAGGATGCCGCACCCGGCTGAGTACCCTCTTAAAGTGCTATCACTTTGCTAGGGTTGCGCTAGTACCACCGACCAGTACGGCCCGGGCCGCGGCGCCTTGTGCGCGGCAGCCCGGGCACGGCCCACCAGAAACGGGGAGAGACATGTCCGACCAGACACCGGCCGGCGGCAACGACGGGGCGGGCGACGGCGCGCAGCTCACGGCCGACGCGCCGGAGATGCCCCGCCCGCAGGTCCGCGAGACACCGGCGCACAGCATCCCGGGCGGCCTGGGCCTGCTGCTCACCGTCCTCGGCGCGTTCGCCGGGCTCGGCATGATCATCGGTGGCGGCGTGCTCGCCTCGAACGGGCACAAGGCGGCGGGCGTCCCGCTGATCATCGTCGGCGTCCTGCTGATGGTGGGCTCGCTGTTCTGCATGACGGGCGTGAAGATGGTCGCCCCGGGCGAGGCCCGCGTCATCCAGCTCTTCGGGCGCTACGTCGGCACCATCCGCGAGGACGGCCTGCGCTGGGTGAACCCGCTGACCGCCGACCGCAAGATCTCCACCCGGGTGCGCAACCACGAGACCGCGGTCCTGAAGGTCAACGACGCCTACGGCAACCCGATCGAGCTGGCCTCCATCGTCGTGTGGCAGGTCGAGGACACCGCGCAGGCGCTCTTCGAGGTCGACGACTTCCTGGAGTTCGTCGCCACCCAGACCGAGGCGGCGGTACGCCACATCGCGATCGAGTACCCGTACGACGCGCACGACGAGGACGCGCTGTCGCTGCGCGGCAACGCCGAGGAGATCACCGAGAAGCTGGCCGTCGAGCTGACCGCCCGGGTGCAGGCCGCGGGCGTACGGATCATCGAGTCCCGCTTCAGCCACCTCGCGTACGCTCCGGAGATCGCCTCGGCGATGCTCCAGCGGCAGCAGGCCGGCGCGGTGGTGGCGGCCCGCCAGCAGATCGTCGAGGGCGCGGTCGGCATGGTCGAGCAGGCGCTGGCCCGCATCAGCGAGCAGGACATCGTGGAACTGGACGAGGAGCGTAAGGCGGCCATGGTCAGCAACCTGATGGTGGTGCTGTGCGGCGACCGGGCCGCCCAGCCCGTACTGAACACCGGCTCCCTCTACCAGTGAGCGAGGGCGGCTCCCAGGACGCGACCGGGGCCACCGGCCCCGGGGACGGCGGGCAGGCGCCGAAGCGGCGGGCGGCGCAGCGGCGCAAGCAGATGCTGCTGCGGCTCGACCCGCTGGTGCACGACGCGCTCGCCCGCTGGGCCGACGACGAACTGCGCAGCGCCAACGCCCAGGTCGAGTTCCTGCTGCGGAAGGCGCTGGCGGACGCCGGCCGGCTGCCGAAGGGCGCGGGCGGCCTGCCCCGGCGGGGGCGGCCGCCGAAGCCGGCGCAGCCGCGGGAGCCGGCGGGGGACGAGGAGCCGCCGGGCCCGGAGGGCGCCGGACCGCGGGAGTGAGAGCCAAAGGCCGGGGGCCCGGCCCGTGCGCGGGCGGGGTCCCCGGCACCCTTTTCCCCGGCTATACACCATGGGTATACACACCATGTAGTGTGTGGCATGTCCATTGGGGCAGGTCCCTCGGGGCGGCCGCGCACCGTATCCGTACGGCTTCGGCGCCCCCGGCAGCGGCGTCGGCCGCCGCCGTCCGGACCACCCCTGCCCGTACTTCCGGAGGCCCTCGTATGACCCCGGCCGGTTCCCTGCTCACGGCCCGCGCGCTGCACAAGGCGTACGGCTCGACCCCCGCGCTCGACGGCGCGGACTTCTCCATCCACCCGGGCGAGGTCGTCGCCGTCATGGGCCCCTCCGGCTCCGGCAAGTCGACCCTGCTGCACTGCCTGGCCGGGATCATCCGCCCGGACTCCGGCAGCGTGCTCTACGGCTCCCGCGACCTGACCCGGATGTCCGACGCGCAGCGCAGCGCCCTGCGGCGCTCCGACTTCGGCTTCGTCTTCCAGTTCGGCCAGCTGGTCCCCGAACTGACCTGCCTGGAGAACGTGGCGCTGCCGCTGCGCCTGAACGGCGTCAAGCGCAAGGAGGCCGAGGAGCGCTCGCTGGAGTGGCTGGAGCGGCTGGAGGTCGGCGAGGTCGGGGCCAAGCGGCCCGGCGAGGTCTCCGGCGGCCAGGGCCAGCGGGTCGCGGTGGCCCGCGCGCTGGCCGCCCGCCCCCGCGTGATCTTCGCCGACGAGCCCACCGGCGCCCTCGACTCCCTCAACGGCGAGCGCGTGATGTCCCTGCTGACCGACGCGGCCCGGGACACCAGCGCCGCCGTCGTCCTGGTCACCCACGAAGCACGCGTCGCCGCCTACTCCGACCGCGAGATCGTCGTCCGCGACGGCAAGGCCCGGGAAATGGCGGGTCTGGCATGACCGCCCTTGAGCACCGCCCCGGCCCCACGGAGCAGCGGGAACCGTCCGGCAAGGCCCCGGCCGGGCTCGCCGTGTGGGTGCGCGACCTCGTCATGGGCATGCGCTTCGCGGTCGGCAGCGGCCGCGAGGGCTGGGTCCGTACGGCGCTGACCGCCGTCGGCGTCGGCCTGGGCGTGGCGCTGCTGCTGGGCGCCTCCTCCGTACCGAACCTGCTGGCCAACCGCGCCGAGCGCAGCAACGCGCGCAACATCGAGTTCGGGGAGCAGCAGGCGCAGCGCTCCGACAGCTCCTTCCTCTTCCACCGGGTGGGTTCCCAGTTCCGCGGCGAGAGCGTGGACGGCGTGCTGCTGCGCCCGGAGGGCGGCCACCCCGCGCTGCCGCCCGGCGTGGACAAGGTGCCCGGGCCGGGCGAGGCGGTCGTCTCCCCCGCCCTGAAGGAGCTCCTGGAGTCGCCGGACGGCAAGCTGCTGCACGACCGGCTCCCGTATCGCGTGGTCGGCACCATCGGCACAGCCGGTCTGATCGGCCCCAGCGAGTACTTCTACTACGCGGGCAGCGACCAGCTCGTCCTGAAGGACGGGAACGGGACCAACCGCGCCGACACCTACGGGTGGCAGGTCCAGTCCCCCGGCATGGACCCGGTTCTGATGGTGCTGATCCTGGTGGGCTGCGTCGTGCTGCTGATGCCGGTGGCCATCTTCATCGCCACCGCCGTCCGCTTCGGCGGCGAGCGGCGCGACCGGCGGCTGGCCGCGCTGCGGCTGGTGGGCGCCGACAACCACATGGCGCGCCGGATCGCCGCCGGGGAGGCCCTGCTCGGTTCGCTGTTCGGGCTCGCCGTCGGCGCCGGGCTGTTCCTGTTCGGCCGGCAGTTCATCGGCGCGGTCGACATCAGCACTCTCAACGCCTTTCCCAGCGACCTGTCGCCGGTGCCC
Source organism: Streptomyces albofaciens JCM 4342 (assembly GCF_008634025.1). Classification (NCBI taxonomy): domain Bacteria; kingdom Bacillati; phylum Actinomycetota; class Actinomycetes; order Kitasatosporales; family Streptomycetaceae; genus Streptomyces; species Streptomyces albofaciens. The sequence goes on from NZ_PDCM01000002.1 coordinate 3,361,197, forward strand.
GCCCTGGCCGTGCTGATCCTGCTGGCCGTGCCGGCGTCCGCCGTCGTCGTGACGGTCCTCGCGCTGCGCGGCATCGCCATCGAGCCGCTGGGCGTCGTCCGCAGCGCGGTGCCGCGCCGCCGGCGGCTGTGGTGGCGGCTGCCGATCCCGGTCATCGGCCTGGTGGTGCTGGCGGCGTTCGGCACGGTCGACAAGAAGACCGGCTCGGTCAACACGTACATGATCGGCGGCGGCGCGGTGCTGACGCTGCTCGGCCTGACGATGCTGCTGCCCTGGCTGGTGGAGGCGGTCGTGGCGCGCTTCAAGGGCGGCCCGGTCCCCTGGCAGCTGGCCACCCGCCGGCTCCAGCTGAGCAGCAGCAGCGCGGCCCGCGCGGTCAGCGGCATCACCGTCGCCGTGGCCGGTGCCATCGCGTTGCAGATGCTGTTCACCGCCGTCGGCGACGACTACACAAAGCCCACCGGGCAGGACGCGTCGCGGGCACAGCTCCAGGTGATGCTCCCGGCCCGGGACGGCGCCGGCACGCAGGAGATGATCGACGCGTTCAACGGGACGAAGGGCGTCAGCGGCGTCATCGCCACCATCAACTCGCGGGTCGTCTCCCCCGGTCCGGAACGGGACGAGGGCGGCCTCCCGCTGAGCACCTCGCTCACCGTCGGCAGCTGCGAGACCCTCCAGGAGATCGCCCGGCCGGGCCCGTGCCGGGACGGCGACGTCTTCCTGATCAAGGGCGGTCCCGGCTCCTACATGGACGAGAACCTGCCCAAGGTCACGTCCCCCGGCGCCACCGTGCTGCTCAACGACTTCGACGAGAACGGCAAGCTCAAGGGACGGCCCAGCCCCTGGGCCCTGCCCCGGACGATCCGCCCCGTCGACGCCCGGCCCGACCCGTCCGGTGAGCAGAACACCGGCCTGTTCGCCACCACGGGCGCGATCGACGTCAGGAAGCTGCCCGACCCCACGGCGCGGGCCATGGTGCGGCTCGACCCGTCCGTCCCGGACGCCGCCGAGCACGCCCGCAACACCGCGGCCCGCATCGACGTGACGGCCAACGCCTTCCAGCTCGTGGACACCAGCGACGACCGGCGCTTCGTCAGCGTCCGCAACGGCCTGCTGATCGCGTCGGTGGCGACCATGACGCTGATCGCCGCCAGCATGCTGGTCACCACCCTGGAACAGCTGCGCGAACGCCGCCGTCTGCTGTCGGTCCTGGTCGCCTTCGGCACCCGGCGCGGCACACTCGCCTGGTCCGTGCTGTGGCAGACCGCCATTCCGATGGTGCTCGGCCTGGCGCTGGCGGTGGCCGGCGGCATCGGGCTCGGCCGGGTGCTGCTGGGCCTGGCGGACAAGACCGGCGTCGCGTGGTCGGTGGTGTGGCCGCTGCCGCTGTTCGGTGCCGGGCTGGTGCTGCTCGTCACGCTGCTCAGCCTGCCGCCGCTGTGGCGGATGATGCGGGCGGACGGGCTGCGTACGGAGTGAGCCGAGCGCCGCCGGGCCCGGGCCCGGCGGCGCTATGCACCGCACGTATACACCACGGCTGTACCGACGAAGTAAGGTGGTCCGCATGTCAATCGGTCATACGCTGCTGGGCCTCCTGGAGTCCGGCCCCCGCCATGGCTACGACCTGAAGCGCGCGTTCGACGAGCACTTCGGCCACGACCGTCCGCTGCACTACGGACAGGTCTACTCGACCATGTCCCGGCTGCTGAAGAACGGTCTCGTCGAGGTGGACGGCGTCGAGGCGGGCGCGGGTCCGGAGCGCAAGCGGTACGCCATCACGGACGCCGGCGTGACCGACGTCGCCCAGTGGCTGGCCCGCCCCGAGAAGCCCGAGCCGTACCTCCAGTCGACGCTGTACACCAAGGTGGTGCTGGCCCTGCTCACCGGCCGGGACGCCGCCGAGCTGCTGGACACCCAGCGCACCGAGCACCTGCGGCTGATGCGCGGCCTGACCGAGCGCAAGCGCAAGGGCGACCTCGCCGACCAGCTCATCTGCGACCACGCCCTGTTCCACCTGGAGGCGGACCTGCGCTGGCTGGAGCTGACGGCCGCGCGCCTGGACAAGCTGGCCGCGGTGATCGGCTCGTGACGCCCGCGGGATCGCTGCTGGCCGCCGAGGGGCTGCACAAGGCGTTCGGGCGGACCACCGCGCTGGACGGGGTGGACTTCTCCATCCACCCGGGCGAGGTCGTCGCCGTCATGGGCCCCTCCGGCTCCGGCAAGTCGACCCTGCTGCACTGCCTGGCGGGCATCGTCCTGCCGGACTCCGGCACGGTCCGCTACGGCGACCACGACGTGACGGGCATGAACGACGCCCAGCGCAGTGCCCTGCGGCGCTCCGACTTCGGCTTCGTCTTCCAGTTCGGCCAGCTGGTCCCCGAACTGACCTGCCTGGAGAACGTGGCGCTGCCGCTGCGCCTGAACGGCGTCAAGCGCAAGGAGGCGCAGCGGCACGCCCGCGAGTGGCTGGAGCGCCTGGAGGTCGAGGACACCGCGGGCAGCCGGCCCGGCGAGGTCTCCGGCGGCCAGGGCCAGCGCGTCGCGGTGGCCCGCGCGCTGGCCGCCCGCCCCCGCGTGATCTTCGCCGACGAGCCCACCGGCGCCCTCGACTCCCTCAACGGCGAGCGCGTGATGTCCCTGCTGACCGATGCCGCCCGGGACACCAACGCGGCCGTCGTCCTGGTCACCCACGAAGCACGCGTCGCCGCCTACTCCGACCGCGAGATCGTCGTCCGCGACGGCAAGGTGAAGGACATGCTGGCGGGCCTGATATGAGCCCGTCCGACGCCCGTCCGCCCTCCGGTCCCGGCGGCGCCCCGATCGGCAGCGCGTCCGGATGACGCTGCTCGGCCCCCGTACCAACGGCGCACCCGCCGGACGCGGCGTCCCGTCGAGCGAAGCCGCCGGACCTACGCTCCCGGCCATGCCCGACTCCCCGCCCGCGGGTCCCGCCGCCTGGCTCCGCGACCTGGTCATGGGCCTGCGCTTCGCCGCGAGCGGCGGCCGGGAGGGCTGGGTCCGTACGGCCCTGACCGCCGTCGGTGTCGGTCTCGGCGTCGCCGTCCTGTTCCTCGGCGCGTCCGTGCCCTCCCTGCTCGACTCCTGGCACGGCCGGGAGAAGGCGCGCGAGAACCTCGGGCAGGCGCACGCGCCGCGGCCCGCCGACAACACGCTCCTGTACGCCCGCGCGGACACCCGCTTCCACCACCAGGACATTCGCGGCCGGCTGGTACGGCCCGACGGCACCCGCCCGCCGAAGCCGCCGGGCGTCGCCGAACTCCCGCGCCCGGGAACCATGCTGGTCTCCCCCGCCCTCAAGGAACTGCTGGACTCGTCCGGCGGCAGGGCGCTGCGCGAACGGCTCCCGTACCGCGTGGTGGGCACGATCGGTGACGACGGGCTGCGGGGCCCGGCCGAACTGACCTATCTCGCGGGCAGTTCCGCGCTGTCCGAACAGCGCGGGGCCGACCGCATCGACCACTTCGGGATGGAGTTCGTCCAGCGCCCGATGCGGGCCCCGGCGGTGGTGCTGGTCATCATGACGTGCGTGGCGCTGCTGACGCCGGTCATGGTCTTCATCGGCACGTCCGTACGGTTCGGCAACGAGCGCCGCGAACAGCGGCTCGCCGCGCTGCGCCTGGTCGGCGCGGACGTCCGCACGACCCGCCGGATCGCCGCCGGGGAAGCGCTGCTCGGCTCGCTGGCGGGCCTGCTGCTGGGCGCCGGGTTCTTCCTCGGCGGGCGGCAGCTGGCCTCGGTGGTGACGCTGTGGGACATCAACGTCTTCCCGTCGGACATCGTGCCGGACCCGCTGCTGGCCGCGCTGATCGCGGTGCTGGTGCCGGCCGCCGCCGTGCTGGTGACGCTGTTCGCGCAGCGCGGGGTGACGGTCGAGCCGCTGGGCGTCGTCCGCAACCGGCCGCCGGTGCGGCGGCGCCTGTGGTGGCGGCCGCTGGTGCCGCTGACCGGTGCCGGGCTGCTGGTGACGGTCTCGCGGGACGTCGGCCGGGTGGACAGCCCGCTCAACACGATCTGGCTGGCCACCGGCGCGACACTGCTGCTGCTCGGCGTCACGGCGCTGCTGCCGTGGCTGGTCGACGCGGTGGTCCGGCGGCTGCGCGGCGGCCCGGTGCCCTGGCAGCTGGCCACCCGCCGCCTCCAGCTGAACAGCGGCGCCGCCACCCGCGCGGTCGCCGGGATCACCGTCGCGGTCGCCGGGGCCATCGCCGTCCACATGACCTTCACCGGCATGCAGGCCGGTTTCGCCGGGGCCTACGCCCGTAACAGCCCGGTGGTCGAGATGACCGGGCGGACCGACGGCTGGGCGCAGGTCCGGCACGCGCTCACGCTGCTGCGCGGCACCGAGGGGGTCCGTACCGCCGGCGGCACGATCGACTCGACCGTCGCGGCGGCCGACGACCGCGGCCGGTACGTGGACGGCAGCGACTTCCGGATGGCGGACAGTGTGTTCGCCACCGTCGGCGACTGCGCCCAACTGGCCCTGATCGCCGACCTCGGCTCCTGCCGGGACGGCGACGTCTTCTTCACCGACAACCTGGAGGACCGCGCCTTCGTACGGCCGGGCGCCCGGCTCAACCTCGACCCGCCCGAGGGCGTCGGCCCCGTCCGCCCCCCGCAGCCGTGGACGCTGCCCGCCACGGCGCGCCCGGTCCGGGCGAAGGCCGACGACGACGGTCTGACCACCCACGGCATCCTGATCACCCCGTCCGCGGTGGACGTCGGCCGGATGCACCAGCCCCTCATGCACCTGAGCGTCCGCTACGACCCGCGCACGCCGGACGCGGTGGAGCACATCCGTACCACCGCCGCGCGGATCAACCCGACGCTGGGCGTGATCGCGCGGGCCGAGAACCAGCACGACGGGCAGTACGACAGTCTGCGCACCGGCTTGTTCATCGGCGCGGTGGTCACCCTGCTGCTGATCGGCGCGGGCCTGGTGATCTCCACCGTGGAGCAGTTGTACGAGCACCGGCGCCTGCTGGCGGCGCTGGACGCGTTCGGCACCCGCCGCGCCACGCTCGGCTGGTCGGTCCTGTGGCAGACCGCGATCCCCGTCGTGCTGGGCCTGCTGCTCGCCGTCGGCGGCGGGCTGGCGCTGGGCGCCCTGCTGCTGTCGCTGATCGACAGTGCGGTGTTCGTGGACTGGCCGGTGGTGGCGGGCATGGCGGGCGCGGGGGCGGCGGTGATCCTGCTGGTGACGGTGGTCAGCCTGCCGCCGCTGTGGCGGATGATGCGGCCGGACGGCCTACGGACGGAGTGAACGCAGGTGGGGGAATCCCGACGGCACCGGGCCCGGCGCTGGTGCCGTGATCTTTCCATGGGCGTACGGTTCGCCGTCGACGGCGGGCGGGAGGGCCGGCTCCGCACGGCGCTGACCGCGCTCGGCGTGGGGCTGGGCGTCGCCGTCCTGCTGCTGGCCGCGGCCGTCCCGCACGCCGTGGCCACGGCGGTCGCACGCGACAACGCCCGCTCCGACGGGGTGTTCGAGGGCACCCGTCCCAGCGCCCGTTCGCTGCTGGTCGCCGAGACCGACACCACCTATCGGCGGCAGCCCGTACGCGGCCGGCTGGTGCAGCCCGACGGCGGCCGGCCCGCCCTGCCGCCCGGCGTGACCCGGCTGCCGGACCCCGGCGAGATGGTCGTCTCACCGGCCCTCGCCGACCTGCTGGCCTCCCCGGACGGCACGCTGCTGCGCGACCGCTTCCCCGGCGTCCGCGTCGTGGGGCGGATCGGCGACGAGGGGCTGGCCGGCCCGGGTGAACTGGCCTACTACCAGGGGACGGACCGGCTCACCGGCACCGGCTCCGGTGTGACGCGGCTCCAGGGCTTCGGCCGCGGCCTCGACCCGCACGACTCCGGGGAGGCCGCCGCCGGCAAACCGGTGGTGCTGCTGACCGTCCTCGTCGGATGCGCCGCGCTGCTCACCCCGGTGGCCGTGTTCATCGCGGTGGCCGTGCGGTTCGGCGGGGAGCGCCGCGACCGGCGGCTGGCCGCGCTGCGGCTGGTGGGCACCGACCGGGCCACGACCCGGCGGATCGCGGCCGGCGAGGCCCTGGCCGGATCGCTGCTGGGCCTCCTCACGGGCGCCGCCCTCTTCCTCGCGGTCCGCTACCCGGTCGCACGGATACGGGTGCTGGGCCTCGGCGTCTTCCCCTCCGACGTGGTGCCCGACCCGTGGCTGACGGCGCTCGTCGCGGTGGCCGTGCCGGCCTGTTCGGTCGGCGTCGCGCTGTTCACGATGCGCCGGGTCACGGTCGAACCGCTCGGCGTGACCCGCTCCGCACCGGCGGTACGGCGCCGTCTGTGGTGGCGGCTGCTGCTTCCCGCCGCGGGCGTCGCGCTGCTGTGGCCGAAGGCGGCCGGTGACGCGGCGATCGTGGGCACCAGGGCCGGGGCCCAGGTGGTCGCGGGCACCTCGCTGCTCCTGCTGGGCGTGGCGGCGGTGCTGCCGTGGCTGCTGGACGCGGTGGTCTCCCGGTTCGGCGGGGGCGGCGCGCCGTCCTGGCAACTGGCCGTGCGGCGCCTCCAGTTGAGCACGACCGCGGCGGCGCGCTCGGTCAGCGGCATCACCGTGGCGGTCGCCGGAGCCGTCGCGGTGCAACTGCTGCTGGCGGGCGTGCGGACCACCGACCCGTCGCTGTCGTACCAGTCGTACCGGCCGTCCGACGCGCACCAGGTTCAGGTCGGCACCTGGTACGGACACCGGCTCGACACCCCTGCCGCCGAGGTGTTCCAGCGGCTGCGGGGCACCACCGGCGTGCGGAACGCGTACGGTGTGCTGCTCGACAGCGCGGAGCCCTTGTCGAGCGGCAGGCCCGACCCGGACGCGGGGACCGTCAGGGAGTCCTACGCGCTGGCCGTCGGCGACTGCGGCGCGCTGCGCAGGCTGGCCCGTATCGACCGGTGCGCGGACGGCGACGCGTTCCTCAGCCGGGGCAGCGGCATTCCGGACGACCCCGCCGACTCCGAAGCGCCACGCCTCCCGGCTCCCGGCGCGCGGCTGGTCATCTCCCCCGATTCCGGCCCGGAGGCCGCCCGCAACCCCACCACCTGGACGCTTCCGCACACCGCGCGCACCGTCGCCCCGCGCGCCAACTTCTTCTCCCTGGCGCAGACCAAGATCCTGGCCACACCCGGCGCCCTGGACCCCGCGCTGCTGCGGGCCCCGGTCGCCGAGGCCGAGGTCCATCTCGACCCGGGCCGCCCGGACGCGGTCGAGTACGTACGCAACGCGGCCGCGCGCGTCGATCCGCTGCTGCACGTGTCGGCACCGGGTGGCGGCCTGCGGGAACCCGGCGTGTACGACATCGTCGGCTCGGCGCTCCAGTCGGGCGCGGTGGGCGTGCTGTGCCTCATCGGCGCGGGCCTGCTCATCTCCGTACTGGAACAACTCCGCGAGCGCAGGCGGCTGTTGTCCGCCCTGGACGCCTTCGGCACCCCGCGCCGCACGCTCGGCCGGTCGGTGCTGTGGCAGACCGCCGTCCCCGTCGTCCTCGGGCTGGCGCTGGCCGTCGGCTGCGGTCTGGGCCTCGGCCTTGTGCTGCTGCACCTGGTCGGCAAGCCGGCGCTGCCGGACTGGCCGGGAATCGCCGCCCTCACCGGTACGGCCGGGGCGGTGATCCTCGCGGTGACGGCGCTCAGCCTGCCGCCGCTGTGGCGGATGATGCGGCCGGACGGGCTGCGTACGGAATAGGCGGGGCGGGCGGACATGCCGCGTACGGAGTAGGCGGGGGCGGGCGGACATGCTGCCTGCGGGGCCGCCCCGCCCGCCTCACTCCACGATCCGTACCGGAAGCCCCCGCATCGCCTCGCGCAGCGCCGCCGCGAACTCCTCGAACTCGCTCTGGCGTGCCGCGCCGGACCGCATCGCCAGGGCGATCCGCCGGGACGGTGCCGGGTCGGCGAAGTAGCCGGTCGTCAGCTGGTCGTTGCGCGCGGTCTCGACGCGCAGCGCGGTGCGCGGCAGGAGTGTGACGCCCAGGCCGCCCGCGACCAGTTGCACCAGGGTGGACAGTCCGGCCGCGCTGGTCGTCACCGGCGCGCCGTCCTCGCGGCCCGCCTCCCGGCAGATGTCCAGCGCCTGGTCGCGCAGGCAGTGGCCCTCGTCCAGCAGCAGCAGGTCCATGTCCTTCAGGGCCTCCCGCGGGATGTCCCCGCGGCCGCCCAGCCAGTGGTCCTGGGGCGCGACCAGGACGAAGTCCTCGTCGAAGAGCGGCAGTTCGGTGACTGTCGGGGCGCCCAGCGGGACCGCCAGCAGCAGCAGGTCGAGCCGGCCCTGCTGGAGGCCGTCCAGCAGCGAGCCGGTCTGCTCCTCGTGGACCTGGAGGTCGAGGTCCGGGTAGCGGTCGTGGACGAGCCGCAGCACGGTCGGGAGCAGGTACGGGGCGACGGTCGGGATCACCCCGAGCCGGAGCACGCCGGTGAACGGCGCGCGGGCCGCCTCCGCCTCCTCCATGAGGTCACCGACCGCTTCCAGGACGGTACGGGCCCGGGCCGCGACCCGCTCCCCGGCCGGCGAGAGCAGCACCTTGCGGGTGGTCCGTTCCAGCAGCTGTACGCCGAGGGCCTCCTCCAGCGCGGAGACGGCGCCGGACAGTGCGGGCTGGCTCATGCCGATCTCGGCCGCGGCCTCGCGGAAGTGCAGGTGCTCGGCCACGGCGACAAAGGCCCGCAGCTGCGCCAGACTGGGCTGTCGCGGACGGGTCCCGGCATTCGTGGGGGACGCCACCGATAGCCACCTCCGATCAGGACCGTCCAGTCTAATGGCGTCCGGACGCGCTCCACGGACCGGAGATTTCCGCGGCGGGTTCCGGCGGGCGGGCTGCCGGACAATTGCCACGGCGGGTTACCGCCCGGTTTCAAGGCGGTGTCCGCGGGCGTCCACCGGGGCGGCCGGCGACCGTACATTCCGGCCTCCAGGGATTCCCCCAGTCTTTTTCGCCGTCGGCCCGCCGGCTCCGGGATTGCCGCCCGGCCGGCCCGCGCCGGATTCTTCAGAGGCGGGCCGCGCATTTTGCGGGCACGGCGGCACACACGCCACACGGACACCTCGTAACGAGGCCGTCGCGGAAACGGATCCGCTCGGCGCGTACCGTTCGCGAATCGTGCGGTTCCGGCTTTTCCACGGCCGCAATCAGCCGCATTTCGGGCGGTGGCAGCCGTCGCCGTTTCCCCGGCGCACCGGCTGCCACCAGCACCTTTCAGCAGGCCGCGCCCCGGACAGCGGCGAAAGGGGCCACGGCGGCGGCATCGTCGCCGATGCCGCGGGGTCCTACTTGTTGGCGTTCTGGTACGCCTCACGGATTTCGGCCGACACGCGACCGCGCTCGTTCACCTCATAGCCGTTCTCCTTGGCCCAGGCGCGGATCTTCGCGGTCTCGCCCGAACCCGAGGAGGAGCCGCTCTTGCGCGCCCCGGCACCCGTCTTCATACGTCCGGTACGGCGTCCGGCCTTCAGGAACGGGCCGATCGCCTCCAGCAGCTTGTCGTAGCTGTCCGGCGCGAGGTCGACCTCGTAAGCAATACCGTCGACCGCGAGGGAGTGCGTGGCGACCTCCGAGGATTCTTCCCCGGTGAGGTCATCCGTGTAAATAGTGACGATCTTCTGTGCCATGCGGGTGATTGTACGTCTCGCGGCTCGCGATGGGGCGAAGCTTTGGCGAGGTGCACGATCCGGGGAACATCGTTTCGGGGATAGCCGGTGGATTCCCCGGATTCCCGTCCCTTTTCGACCGATCCGGCATTGTTGTGCACGAGCCTGCCCGACCTGGAACACCTCACCCGCATCTCGCGCACCCTTCCACCCCAGTCACCACCTCCCACCCCACCCCTCACGCGCGACTGATAGCCAGTACCGATCAACGCTTCTCGATCTGGCTATTTCACTGATCAATGAGGCCTGTGGCAGTGTAGGGAACCGTCCAACCCCTCGCGTAAGCCCTGTATCAGGACTTACGGCACACGAAGGAGAGCCTGTGCTCACTGTCGGTGACAAGTTCCCCGAGTTCGATCTGACCGCCTGCGTCTCCCTGGAGAAGGGCAAGGAGTTCGAGCAGATCAACCACAAGACCTACGAGGGCAAGTGGAAGATCGTCTTCGCCTGGCCCAAGGACTTCACCTTCGTCTGCCCCACCGAGATCGCCGCCTTCGGCAAGCTGAACGACGAGTTCGCCGACCGCGACGCCCAGATCCTCGGCTTCTCCGGTGACTCGGAGTTCGTGCACCACGCCTGGCGCAAGGACCACCCGGACCTGACCGACCTGCCCTTCCCCATGCTGGCCGACTCCAAGCACGAGCTGATGCGCGCGCTCGGCATCGAGGGCGAGGACGGCTTCGCGCAGCGCGCCGTCTTCATCGTGGACCAGAACAACGAGATCCAGTTCACCATGGTGACCGCCGGCTCCGTCGGCCGTAACCCCAAGGAGGTCCTGCGGGTCCTGGACGCCCTGCAGACCGACGAGCTGTGCCCCTGCAACTGGAGCAAGGGCGACGAGACCCTCGACCCGGTCGCGCTGCTCGCGGGCGAGTGAACTGCGGCGAACAGCGGAACTGGAAGGCTGATCTGACATGGCTCTCGACGAGCTGAAGTCCGCGATCCCGGACTTCGCCAAGGACCTGAAGCTGAACCTCGGCTCGGTCATCGGCAACAGCGAGCTGCCCAAGCAGCAGCTCTGGGGCACCGTTCTGGCCTGCGCGATCGCCTCGCGCTCGCCGAAGGTGCTGCGCGAGCTGGAGCCGGAGGCCAAGGCCAACCTCTCCGACGAGGCCTACGCCGCGGCCAAGTCCGCCGCCGCCATCATGGCGATGAACAACGTGTTCTACCGGACCCGGCACCTGCTGTCGGACCCCGAGTACGGCACGATGCGCGCCGGCCTGCGGATGAACGTCATCGGCAACCCGGGCGTGGAGAAGGTCGACTTCGAGCTGTGGTCGCTGGCCGTCTCGGCCATCAACGGCTGCGGCATGTGCCTGGACTCGCACGAGCAGGTGCTGCGCAAGGCCGGCGTGGACCGCGAGACGATCCTTGAGGCCATCAAGATCGCCTCCGTCCTCCAGGCCGTCGGCGCCACCCTCGACGCCGAGGCCACCCTCGCCGAGTAGGTGACCCGGGGGTGCCCGACGGCACCCGACCGGTACGACAGAGCCCCGCGGACCGCCGGTCCGCGGGGCTCTGCGCATAATGAGGCAAATGTCCGTGTCGCTGCTGCATCTGCCCGTCCGGTGGCTCAAGCGCCCCTACTGGGACGCGCCCGACCCCTCCTGGGTCGTCCGCCGCTGGCCCGACCTCACCGCCTGCTGCGTCGCGGCCCTCTTCTTCTGGCTCTCCCTCACCCCGTCGCTGCTCCCCCGCCCGTGGTACCTCCAGGGCCTGGTCGGCGGCATCACGGCCGCCATCGGCTACGCCCTCGGAGCCGCGGCGAGCGGCCTCTTCCGCGCGCTGTGCCGGCGCCGCCCCGGTGAACGCGCCCGCGCCCGCTGCTGGCTGGCCTTCCACGTCCTCGGCATCGTGCTCTCCACGGCGGCCGTCTCCTGGAGCGCCCACGCGCAGCGCCGCCTCCGCCGTCTCCAGGAGGTCGAGCCCTCCCTGGTCTGGCACACGCCGATGATCATTGTGATCGCGGTGGCGGTCTGCGCGCTGCTGGTGCTGCTGGCCCGGTGCGTACGGCTGACGGCCCGCCGGCTCGCCCGGTTCTTCGGCCGCTGGGTGCCGCGCCCGGCGGCGTACGCGATCGGCGTGGCGCTGACCGCCCTCCTGGTCGCCATCGGCTCCAAGGACGTCCTGTACGAGCGCGGTTTCATCGACATCGTGGACCGTATCTCCAAGGCCGCGAACCTGAGCACCGCCGACGGCATCACCCAGCCCCCCTCCGCCTACGTCTCCGGCGGCCCCACCTCCGTGGTCGACTGGACGGAACTGGGCGCCGAGGGCCGCAACTTCATCGGCTCGGTGCCCCGCAAGCGGGACATCGCCGCCTTCACCGGCCGCCCCGCCAAGGACCCGGTACGGGTGTACGTCGGCGAACAGGAGGGCGGTGACGCGCACTTCCGGCGCACCGCCGACCTCGCCGTACAGGAACTGGAGCGCACCGGCGGCTTCGGCCGCAAGGTGCTGGCGCTGCTGGGCACCACGGGCAGCGGCTGGGTGGACCCGCGGATGCCGGAGCCGCTGGAGTACATGTACGGCGGCGACTCGGCGATCGTCGCGACCCAGTACTCGTACCTGCCGTCCTGGATCTCCTTCCTGGTCGACAAGGAGCAGGCGGCGCGGGACGCCCGCGCGGTGTTCGACGCCGTGTACGCCAAGTGGTCCACACTGCCCGCCGACGACCGGCCGAAGCTGGTGGTCGGCGGCGAGAGCCTGGGGACGTACGCGACCGAGGCGGCGTTCGACGGCCTGGACGACATGCTCGGCAAGGTGGACGGCGCGCTGCTGGCGGGGCCGCCCAACGTCAGCCCCGTATGGAAGGAAGTGACCGCCGGGCGCGATCCCGGCAGCCCGGTGTGGCGGCCGGAGTACGACCGGGGACGGCATGTCCGCTTCGCCCAGTATCCGGAGCGGGACCTCAAGCGCCCGGACGGGCCGTGGGAGCACCCCCGGGTGGTCTACCTCCAGAACGCCTCCGACCCGGTGGTGTGGTGGACGCCCGACCTGCTCTGGCACCGGCCCGCCTGGCTCGACCGGCCGCTCGGCCCGGACGTCACCGAAGAGATGCGCTTCTGGCCCGTCATCACTTTCTGGCAGACGACGGTCGACCTGGCGGTGTCCTTCGGCGCGCCGCCGCCGCACGGGCACCGTTACGGCACCGGAGCGGTCGACGGCTGGGCGGCGGTCGTCCCGCCGCCGGGCTGGACCGCACAGGACACGGCCCGGCTGCGCGCGTACGAGGGCGCGAAGGACGCGCCGTACTGAGCCGGACGCCGTTCAGGGCCCGTGGCACGGCCCCGGCCGGGCGCCCGTCAGGTGCTCAGTCCTGCGGGTCGGCCCCCTTCGGCGGGGTCGGCGCGATGTCCAGGGCCGTGGCGCCGTGCGGGGGCGGCGCCATGCGCAGGGCCTGTTCGCGGGAGTACGAACGGAGGTAGCCGACGACGGTGTTGGTGACCGCGACCAGCGGCACCGCGACCACCGCGCCGCCGATGCCGGCGATCAGGCCGCCCGCGGCCACCGACAGGATGACGGCGAGCGGGTGGACCCGTACCGCGCGACCCAGGATGAAGGGCTGCAGGATGTGCCCCTCGATCTGCTGCACCGCCAGCACCACCGCGAGCACCATCAGCGACGCGAAGACGCCCTGCGTCACCAGCGCGACCACGCACGCCAGGGCGCCGGAGACCACCGCGCCCACCAGCGGGATGAACGCGAACAGGAAGATGAAGACGGCGAGCGGCACGGCCAGCGGCACGTCGAGGAAGTAGATGCCGATGCCGATGAAGATGGCGTCGATCAGCGCCACTATCACCGTCCCGCGCACATAGGCGGTCAGCGTGCGCCAGGCGCGCGGGCCGGCGCCCGCCACGCCCTCGCGCGCCGCGCTCGGCACCAGCTTGAGCACCCAGTTCCAGATGCGCCGGCCGTCGTACAGCAGGAAGAGCGTGGTGAACATCGCCAGCAGGATGCCGGTGAGCACCTCCAGGACCACGGTCACGCCCTCCAGCCCGGCCGAGGTGATGGCCTGGGTGTTGGCGCCGACCGCGTCCTGGAGGTTCTTGGCAATGTTGTTGATCTGGTCCTCGGTCACATGGAACGGACTCTTGAGGAGCCAGCCCTTCAGCTCGGTGATGCCTTCCTGGATACGGCTGGACACCGAGTCGATGTTGTCCTGGACCTGCCAGACGACGAACCAGCCGACCAGGCCCATGATGACGAAGCCGGCGATGAACGTCAGCGCCGTGGCGAGCCCCCGCGGCACGCCACGGCGCTTGAGCCAGGCGACGGTGGGCTGGAGCAGCGCGGTGATCAGCAGCGCGGCCACGAACGCCAGCACCACCAGCTGGATGGAGGTGATGGCCTTGGCCAGCACCCAGATCGTGCCGGCCAGGACCAGCAGCCGCCAGCCGGCCTCGGCGGCGACCCGTACGCCCCACGGCACGGCGGCCACCGGGTCGGGGCGGGGAGCGACGGCGGGCGCGTAGGCGGGCGGGGCGGGGACCGAGTTCGGCGGCTGGTGCGGCGCGTCCTCCGGGGGACCGGACGCCCGGCCGTCGGGCAGCCCGGCGGCGTACGGGCCGGGGGCCGGGCCGCCGTACGCGCTGTCGTGCGGCGCCCGGGAACCGTCCGCGCGCTCGGCACGCCTCAGTTCTTCCGGGTCGTTCTCCTCTGCCGCGGCCTCAGCGCGGCGGCGCTGGTCCTCCAGCCGCTGCGCGATCCGCGTCAGACCGGCGCCGAGGCCACCGACCCACTGAGGCAATCTGGACATGTCGCTTCCTCTTCCCCTCCCGCCCCCCGGTGCTGTCAGGACGACGTTACCGGTGACGGACGCACGAAACCCCCGACGCCGTCGCGGCCGGGGGTTTCGCGTACGAAGCGGAGCGGCGACCACCTTACGCGGGGGCCGTCGCACACGTTCCTAGTACCAGTGGTTGGCCTGCCAGAAGGACCAGGCGCCGCACGGACTGTTGTAGCGGCTGTTCATGTAGTTCAGCCCCCACTTGATCTGGGTGGCCGGGTTGGTCCGCCAGTCGGCGCCGGCGGAGGCCATCTTGGTGCCGGGCAGCGCCTGGACGAGGCCGTAGGCGCCGGAGGAGGCGTTGGTGGCGCGGTAGTTCCAGCCGGACTCGTGGTCCACGATGTTGCTGAAGCACTGGAACTGGTCGGCCGGCAGCATCTGCCGGGCGATCGCCTGGGTCTCGGCGATGCTGTAGGACGCCTTGGCGGCGAACGTGGACGCGTCGCGCGTGGCGGAGCGGGAAGCCTCTTCCTTCTCCTTCTCGCGCTTCTTGGCGTCCTCCTCGGCCTTCGCCTTCTTTTCGGCGGCGTCCTTCTTGTCCTGCGCGTCCTGGGCGGCCGCCTTGCGGGCCTCCTCCTGCGCGGACTTCAGCGCCGCGGCGTCCGCCTGCGTGGACGCCTCGTCCGCCTGCTGTGTCAGGGACGCGGTCTGCACCTGGGCCTGCTGGCCCGCGGGTATGTCGGCGATCGTGGTGTCGGCCGCGGCGGCCTCGGTGTGGGCGACCGAGCCCTGCTCCTGGCCTGACGCGACACCGACAACGGCGCCGACGGTGGTGACCGCGGTGGCGGAGGCCACGGCGAATCCCCGGACCGAAATCCGGCTCACACGCTTTCCTTCCAGCATCGTCCGCATAGGTGACCTCGCGGACGCAATCGTGCCCCTGGCGCTGGTCTCCCCTTGTTCCGGCCCCGAACGAGCGGAGGGGACGGCTGGTCACGGGAGGCACTGGCCCGGTACGTACCCCTCGGGGTCCGCGTGGTGCTCGGGCGGCATACGGCGCGCTATGCAGTTCTCGGGGTTCCGCACCGCTGGGGGTGCTGGTGTGCCGTATGCGGGGCCTGACAGGAACCAGACTTTGCCCGAAGCGGACTCGCCGAATCAATTCTCCGTTGCGTGTGAAAGCTCACACCCCGTTTGCCCCAGGTGATTTCCGGAAATGCCCGCGCAGCACGGCGCCGCCCGGCTAAGCTGCTGCGCTCCTGCCGGACGGCGCCGTATGCCACACCCGGTCAGATCCGGCCGTCCTCCAGCATTTCGGTCACCAGCGCCGCGATCGGCGACCGCTCCGAGCGGGTCAGCGTCACGTGCGCGAACAGCGGATGGCCCTTGAGCTTCTCGACGACCGCGACCACGCCGTCGTACCGGCCGACCCGCAGGTTGTCGCGCTGCGCCACGTCATGCGTGAGCACCACGCGCGAGTTGGCGCCGATCCGGGACAGCACCGTCAGCAGGACGTTCCGCTCCAGCGACTGGGCCTCGTCGACGATGACGAAGGCGTCGTGCAGCGAACGGCCGCGGATGTGGGTGAGCGGCAGCACCTCCAGCATGCCGCGGCCCACCACCTCGTCGATGACCTCCGTGGAGGTCACCGCCGACAGCGTGTCGAAGACGGCCTGGGCCCACGGGCTCATCTTCTCCGCCTCGGTGCCCGGCAGATAGCCCAGTTCCTGCCCGCCGACCGCGTACAGCGGCCGGAAGACCATCACCTTGCGGTGCTGACGCCGCTCCAGCACCGCCTCCAGGCCCGCGCAGAGCGCCAGTGCCGACTTGCCCGTGCCGGCCCGGCCGCCCATCGAGACGATGCCGACCTCCTGGTCGAGCAGCAGGTCCAGGGCGATGCGCTGCTCGGCGCTGCGCCCGTGGATGCCGAACGCGTCCCGGTCGCCGCGCACCAGCCGTACGCTGCCGTCGGCCGTCACCCGGCCGAGTGCCTTGCCGCGCTCCGACTGGAGTACGAGCCCGGTGTGCACGGGCAGCCCGGCCGCCTCGGGGAGGTACGCGCTCTCCGCGGCGAAGAGCTCGTCGATCTGCTCGGCGGTGGCGGTCAGCTCCGCCATGCCCGTCCAGCCGGAGTCCGTGATGGCCAGCTCGGCGCGGTACTCCTCGGCCAGCAGGCCCACCGCGGACGCCTTGATGCGCAGCGGCAGGTCCTTGGAGACGACCGTGACGTCGTAGCCCTCCGCCTGGAGGTTGCGGGCGACCGCGAGGATCCGCGAGTCGTTGTCGCCCAGGCGGAAGCCGGCCGGCAGCACCGCCGGGTCGGCGTGGTTCAGCTCGACCCGGAGGGTTCCGCCCAGGTCCCCGATGGGGATCGGGGCGTCCAGCCGTCCGTACCGCACCCGGTACTCGTCGAGCAGGCGCAGGGCCTGCCGGGCGAAGTAGCCCAATTCCGGATGATGCCTCTTCGCCTCCAGTTCGGTGACCACGACGACCGGCAGCACGACCTCGTGCTCGTCGAAGCGGGACATGGACCCTGGATCCGCCAGCAGGACGCTGGTGTCGAGGACATAGGTGCGCCGGCCGTTCTCACGGCGCTGCTTGCTGTTCACCACGGGTGGACGTACCCCCTCGGATGAGGTCGGGGTGCGACGGCGTCGCGGGAGAGAAGTCGCCGCGCCGTCGGGCGGCGGGCGACGGGACCGGGCTCGGGCCCTCGTGCGCGGGCCGAGCGCCGGCCCTCCGCGTCGTCCGTGCGGTCCGCACGGTCGTCCGTGGTGTGCAAAGGGCCTCCCGGGCGGACGGCCCCGTGCCGTCCGCTGAGATACGGCATCCGATGACTGGTCCTGCCGGATACCGACCTGGAAGGGATATTCCCGCGAACGCGCGCCCCCATGCAATGGCATATGACGCACGGTCGGTGAACGCTTGGTTACGGCTTTGGCGCGGGTGGAGTCCCGCGCCAGGAGTTCGTGATCCGGGTGGCCTAAAAACCGTAACGGCGGTGACGTGCGGCGTAGTCGCGCAGGGCGCGCAGGAAGTCCACCTTGCGGAAGGCCGGCCAGAAGACCTCGCAGAAGTAGTACTCCGAGTGGGCGCTCTGCCAGAGCATGAAGCCGGAGAGCCGCTGTTCGCCGCTGGTGCGGATCACCAGGTCCGGGTCCGGCTGGCCGCGGGTGTAGAGGTGTTCCGAGATGAGGTCGATGTCGACGATGTCGGCCAGTTCCTCGAAGGTGGTGCCGCGCTCGGCGTGGTCCAGGAGGAGCGAGCGCACCGCGTCCGCGATCTCCTGCCGGCCGCCGTAGCCGACGGCGACGTTCACCAGGATGCCGGTGTGGCCCTCGGTGGCCTGCTCGGCCTCCTTGAGCACCCGCTGCGTGTCGGAGGGCAGCAGGTCGCGGTTGCCCACGTGGTGGACGCGCCAGCGGCCGTCGGCGGCCAGCCCGCGCACCGTGTTCTCGATGATGCCCAGCAGCGGGGTCAGTTCCTTCTCGGGCCGGTCGAGGTTGTCCGTGGACAGCAGCCACAGCGTGACGACCTCGACGTCGGTCTCCGCGCACCAGCCCAGCAGCTCGGTGATCTTGTCGGCGCCGGCCTGGTGGCCCTGCACGGTGGTACGGCCGTCGGCCCGCGCCCAGCGCCGGTTGCCGTCGAGGATGACGCCGATGTGCTTGGGGACCTGGGCATGGTCGAGGCGGCCTTCGACCCGGCGGGCGTAGAGCCTGTAGACGAGGTTGCGCAACGCGGGCGGGTACGGGATGCGCACCCCGGAAGATCGCAGCATGTGTGGTCAAGCCCCTCCGTGCAAATGGCGGTCGCCCCCGTCGCCTCAAGTCGGCAACTTTACGTCGCGGATGTCCCGGCGACCCAATCAGGTGTGTCACAACTCCGTGATAAGGAGATGACCATGACCGACTCCCCTGTCCACATTGCCGCGAATACGCGCTACGACTCCATGGAGTACCGCCGCACCGGGCGCAGCGGCCTCAAACTCCCCGCCGTCTCCCTGGGCCTGTGGCACAACTTCGGCGACGACCGGTCGCTGGCGTCCCAGCGGGCGATCCTGCGCCGCGCCTTCGATCTGGGCGTGACCCACTTCGACCTGGCGAACAACTACGGTCCGCCGCCCGGTTCGGCCGAGCTGAACTTCGGGAAGATCTTCGCGCAGGACTTCCGGCCCTACCGCGACGAGATCGTCCTGTCCACCAAGGCCGGATATCTCATGCACCCCGGGCCGTACGGCGAATGGGGTTCGCGCAAATACCTCCTCTCGTCGCTGGACGCCTCGTTGAAGCGGATGGGCGTCGATTACGTCGACATCTTCTATTCGCACCGTTTCGACCCGGACACTCCGCTGGAGGAGACGATGGGCGCCCTGGCGTCCGCCGTCCGGCAGGGCAAGGCGCTGTACGTGGGCGTCTCGTCGTACTCCTCCGAGCAGACCCGCGAAGCCGCCCGCATCCTGCGGGAGATGGGCGTGCGGCCGCTGATCCACCAGCCCTCGTACTCGATGATCAACCGCTGGACGGAGGAGGACGCCCTCCTGGACACCCTGGAGGCGGAGGGCATGGGCTGCATCGCCTTCGCCCCCCTCGCCCAGGGCCTGCTGACGGACAAGTACCTGAACGGCATCCCGGAGGGCTCGCGCGCGTCCCAGGGCAAGTCCCTCGACCCGGGGCTGCTCTCGGAGGACGTACGGCGGCGGCTGCGCGGTCTGAACGAGATCGCCGCGCGCCGCGGGCAGTCGCTGGCCCAGCTGGCGCTGTCCTGGGTGCTGCGGGACGAGCGGATGACCTCGGCGCTGATCGGGGCGAGCAGCGTGGCGCAGCTGGAGGCGAACGTGGCCGCGGTGGGCGCACCGAAGATCACGGATCAGGAATTGTCCGAGATCGAGGAGTTCGCGAAGTCGACTGATGGTGTGAACATCTGGGCCAAGCGCGGCTGATTCTGTTCGGTCCGCAGCCCTTTTACGGAACCCTCCCTACTTTCCGTAGAGGCGTTCGTACGTTCCGTGTGCGAAACCCGCCCTGGCGTGATCATGGCGAGATCCGTACCCGGGGCACAAAAAGCGGGCCGGTCCGTGGGGGGGGATACGGACCGGCCCGAGGGGGGGTTTCCACCATAACCCCGCCGAGGGGGTGCTCAGTGCAACTTCAGGTGGAACGGCGCGGCCGTTTTGTGGATCAAGAGGCCGCCGCGGCCCCCAGGAGCACCCCCAGAAACGCCCCGGTGATCATGAAAGGGCCGTACGGGATGGCCTGTTTGAGCCCATCATTACGGCGTTCCGCGCGTCCGGCGCGCCTCAGCAGGACCCCGCAGCCGTAGAGCGCGCCGAGCAGCAGCCCCGCGAACGCGCCAGTGATCAGAATTGCCCAGCCGTACCACCCAAGAGTGACCCCCAGCCCGATCGCCAGCTTGACGTCCCCGAGCCCCATTCCCTCTGGATTGACCAGATAAAGGACGTAATAGAACCCCGCGAGGGCGAGCCCACCGAGGAGCGCCCCGCCCCACGACCCGGCCGCCCCGGTACCGAGCGCCGCACCCCCGAGCAGGAGCACCGCGCCCCCCGCCAACGGCAGGGTCAGCACATCCGGCAGCCGCCGCACCCGCCAGTCGACCACCGCGAGCAGCACCGCCACCGGCGCGCCCGCCAGCCAGGCCGCCAGCTCGGGGCGGGGACCGGTGGCAGCGGCAAGCAGCACGCACACCACCGCCGTGACCAGGACGATCGGCGCCGCGCGCGGCCCGTACGGCCCACACGGCCGGCAGCGTCCCAGCCCCAGCCACCCCCGCCACGGACCGACCACCGCATGGCCGCCCGGGCAGCGGTCCCGCCAGTCCTCCCCCGGCTCGACGGCCAGCCGATAAGCGGGCCGCGGTACGAGGACCCCGGCCACGCAGCCGTACACCGCGGCGCAAACCATCAGCATCACAGGCACACGGCCGACCCTAGGCTGATAAAACGCTCCCCATGGCCCGCTGGCAGAACGGATCAGGAACGCTCCGCTTTGTGCAGGGTGCCGCCGGAGAACCGACGGTTGCGGAAGCCCTCGGGCCGGACGGGGCGGCCGACAGCGCGTCGGGGGCGCCCGGCGGCCCGGCCGCGCCCACCGGCCGGGCGGCGATCCCCCTGGAGATCGCCGCGTCCTACCGTGCGCGCACCCGCGGCCTCCTCGGGCGCGACGGCATCGACGGCGCCCTGCTCCTCACGCCCGCGAGCGCGGTCCACACCTTCCGCATGCGCTTCACGGTCGACGTCGCCTACCTCACCCGGGACCTCACCGTGCTGGCCGTCCGCACCATGCGGCCGGGACGCCTCGGACGTCCCCGCCTCCGCGCCCGGCACGTCCTGGAGGCGGAGGCCGGCGCGATGGCCCGCTGGGACCTGCGCCCCGGCGTACGCGTCACGATCGCCACCCCCTGACCCTCCAGTCCGCCGGCCCGCCACCGCTCGGCAGCTCGGCACCGCCGGCACTCCGCATCAGCTGGTGGCTCGTCTCCCTGCCGCGGGCCGGTCTCTCCCAGGGCAGGAGCAAGCAGACAGGCCCGCGCGATGCGCTTCCAGCTGATCGCGCGTGAGCGGTGCGAAAACGACCATAGGGCACATACCCGCATATGTACTATCTTCCGGCGCCCAGCAGCCCGCCGACTCCGCGCAATTACCCCTTCCAGTCGGCAACCGGCGCCCACAGCCGCGAAATGGCGCCGCCGCGCCGTCAACCCAGGAATGACCGCGCCGCGCCGCACGCGTGCTCGAACGCCGCCCACCGCTACGCGGCGCCCGACGCAGATGCCGGCCCACATCGCCGACCAGCGCATACGGACGCGCCACGCCGCAGAACGCCACCGCCCGTACCGGCATGCCCGTCGGCCTCGATCGCGACATCGGACGTGACGCGCTGCGTCGTCTCCGGCGTGCCGTCGGCGTAGACGATCAGGTCACCTCGGGTGGCTCGTAGCAGTCCTCCGATCGCCGCAGTGCTGGCAGCGACGGCTATGGACGGATCATCGTTCTCACGAACCAGTACTCCGCCATCAGCGCCCACCGCGAGCTCCAAACAGTTGTTGCCTTCGCTGCTGTAGGACGACTTCTGCCAATAAAAGGGGGACACGGGCATGCCTCTTTCAGAGCTCGCTGATGACTTGATGAAGAAACTCACGAGATGCGGCCTCTTGAAGTGCCACGTCTTCGAAGCGACGCATGAAAGTGCGGTACTTCTCCAACTTGCGTAGAGCACCGTCTGCCCGGCACCGGGAAAGACCCCGGCCGAGTAGGGGATCACGAGCACGGTCGCATGTGGCAGCTCGCTCAACTCGGCTACCTGACCGAGCTGTTCCCCGGCAACTCGTCGGCCGCCGAACTGCATACGTAGCGCTGCCTCGTGGATGATCACCTTGAAGGGCGTCGGGGCGTCACCGTAGAGGATCTCCTGCCGCTTGATCCGATGAGAGATGCGGTGCTCGATCTCCGGGGGCAGCGCGGAAATGGGCTGGAGTTGTGCGCGAACATGCGTGCCCGCTCGGCGCTCACTCCGAAGTGACCGGACTCGATGCTGCTGATCCGCGCCGCATTCACGCTGAGCAGTTGGCCCGCGTCGCGCGTGGCAAGGCCTGCACGTTCGCGCAACTTCCGTAGCTCAGCACCGATTCGTTGCCGACGGCCAGTCGGCGCGCTGGTGCGAGCTGTATCGGTGACGGGGCGCCGATCAGTCGGTCACAGCCAGGGCGTCCGGCCTGGCCGCAGTCGTGACGGTCTCGGCCGCTCCCGACGAATGCACCGTTGCCGTACGGGCCTTCGTGCGGCGCTGCAACGCCGCCGCCCACAGGGCCGCCGGCAACACCGCCGCGCCGACCGCCGCGCCCACCCAGGCCACCGAGGTGTAGCCGTAACCCGCGTCGATGGTCAGGCCGCCCAGCATGGGGGTGAGGGTGATGCCCACGTTGAAGGCGGACGTGTTGACCGCCGGGGCCAGCGTCGGCGCGTCCGGGGCGAGGGTGAAGACGCGGGACTGGACCACCGGGTTGGTGACGTAGCCGGTCAGGCCGAGGGTGAAGATCAGCACGATGGTGGCGGCCAGGTTCGCGGCCGTGAGTGCCAGCAGCGCCGAGGCGATGGTCAGTGCGCCGATGCCGAGGAAGAGGGTGCGCAGGGGGTGGCGGTCGGCGGTGCGTCCGCCGAGGGTCATGCCGAGGAGGCCGCCGACGCCGTACAGGGCGAGTACGGCCGGTACCAGACCGGTCGGCAGGCCGCTCACTTCGGTCAGCAGCGGTGCGAGATAGCTGAACGTGACGATGGCGGCGCCGAAGCTGAGTGTGGTGAGGAGGTAGGAGACCCATAGGGCGGGCCTGGCCATGGCCCTGATTTCCCGGCGGGGGGACGGGAGTTCGCCGTGGTCCGCGCGACCGGCGGGCAGTACGGCCAGCAGGGCGAGCAGGCTGACGATGGTCAGGGCGACGACGGCCCAGAACGCCGCGCGCCATCCCACGTGCTGACTCAGTACCGTGCCGGCCGGTACGCCGACGATCGTCGCCAGCGTGAGGCCGGTGCCGACGACCGACAGCGCCTTGCCCTTGGCGCCGGCGGGGACAAGACTCACCGCCGTCGCGGCGGCCACCGCCCAGAAGCCCGCGTACGCGAAGGCGCTGACGACCCGCGTCGCAAAGAGCACCCCGTAGCTCGGGGCCAGGGCGCCGACCACGTGTCCCGCCACGAAGACGAGCTGGAAGGCGGCCAGGGCCGTCCGGCGCGGCATGCGCAGGGTGGCGACCGCGAGTACGGGCGCGCCCACGACCATGCCGATGGCGAACGCGGAGACCAGCAGTCCGGCGTCGGGGATGGAAACCCCGAGGTCGGCGGCCACGTTGGGCAGCAGCCCCGCGAGCATGAACTCGGAGGTGCCTTGGGCGAAGATTCCCAGCCCGAGGAGGTGGACGGCTATGGGCATGGCTTTCACGTGCTCCTGCTCCTGTTTCGGATACGGCGCGGGCGCAGTCGCCCGGCGTTATGTATTGATCAGTTCAAAACGAAGGCAAAAAAGAAGGCGGGCCGCCTCTCGCCGGCCCGCCCCTCCTCACAACGCCGCCATGACCCCCTCCACGACCCCGCTCAGCGCGGCCCGGCCGGCCCCGCAGCGCGCCGAGACGCGCAGGCCGCCGACGGCCGCGATGACCAGGTGCGCGAGGGCGCCGACGTCCTTGTCCGCGTCGATGTCGCCCACCCGCTGCCCGGACGCGAGCGCCGCGCGGATCACCTCCAGCCGCAGCCGGTAGTCCCGCGCGAGTTCGCCCGCGACCTGCTGGTCGCGGGCCGCGACCTCGACGGCGGTGTTGACCACCAGGCACCCCCGGCGGTCGTCCTGGTCGCCGCACTCCTCCTCGACGACCCGCTCAAGGTGCGTACGGATCTTCTCCCGCACCGGCAGATCGCTCTCCATCAGGGCGAACAGTTCACCGTTGCGCTCGCCCATGTACCGGTCGAGCGCCCGCTCGAAGAGGTCGTGCTTGCTCTTGAAGGTGTTGTAGATGCTGCTGCGGCCGAGACCGGTCGCCTCGCACAGGTCCTGCGTGGACGTGGCTTCGTAACCGGCGGCCCGGAACACGTTCATCGCGGCGTCGACCGCCCGCTCCTCGTCGAACTTCCTGGGTCGGGCCATGGGGAGGACAGTACAGGTATTGGAACGCACGGTTCAATACCGAGCCCGTGTCCCTGTCCCTGTCCCTGTCCACGTCCCTGCCTCTGCCTCTGCCTCTGCCTCTGCCCCAAGCCCACCCGCATCCCCATGCCCCGGAAGCCCGGCCTCACTTCAGGTGCCGGGCGAAGAACCGCGCCGCGTCCTCCCCCGCGAACCGCGGGACTCCGGCATGCCCGCCCATGTTGGCGACCAGGGTCTTCTCCCTGGAGCCGAAGGCGTCGAACAGGTCCAGGGCCGCCTGCCGGTCGTTCCCCTCGTCGTCCCACTGCAAGAGCACGTGCAGCGGGACGGTGACCTGCCGGGCCTCCTCGTACATCACGCGGGGCACGAGGCTCCCGGCGAAGAGTCCGGCGGCCACGATGCGCGGCTCGACCACCGCCAGCCGGATGCCGATGGAGATCACTCCGCCCGAGAACCCGACCGGGCCGCCGATCTCGGGGAGCCCCAGAAGGGCGTCCAGGGCGGTCTGCCATTCCGGGACCGCCTCGTCGACCAGCGGGAGGACGAGTGCGTCGACGATCTCGTCACCGACCGGCTCGCCGGCTTCCTTCGCCCGGCGCAGGCCGGCACGGGCCCGCTCGACGGCGGGCAGGCGGGGCCGGTCGCCGCTTCCGGGGAGTTCGATGGTGGCCGTGGCGAAGCCCTGGGCCGCGGCGTGCCGGGCCCGGGCCACCAGCCGGGGGTACATCTTGCGCAGCCCGAGCGGAGGGTGGCCGAGCAGGATCAGCGGTGCGGGCGCGGGTGCGGGTGCGGGTGTGGAGGCGGATGCGGATCCGGGCGCGGATGTGGACGCCGATGCGGGCGCGGATACGGATTCGGACGCGGGCGCGGATCCGGGCGCGGATGTGGACGCGGACGCGGATCCGGACGCTGATACAGACGCGGCCCCGGGCGTCCACAGGATGCCGGGGATCTCGCCGAGGATGAATTCGCGTTCGAGGACGCCGCCGTCGAGACGCTGCTCAGAAGTGAAGTACATGGTCGTGCCTTTCGGGAGTGCTCAGAGACGGCGCTCCCGGACGACGACCTATCGCCCGACCGTGACCCCGCAGGGGAGCACCCATGTCGAAACGTTCACGGGTACCACCTCCTGGTTCTCTCGCACGGCCTCCGAGAAAGTAGCAGTGGCCGCCGTGCTCCGCCAACGGGTTTTCGCCCCCTGTACGCGGAGAGCCGACCCTGCACGCGGACAACCGGCCCGTACGCGGCGAGCCGCCCCGCGAGAACTAACCCCCCGTACGCGGAAAGCTCACCTCGACCCGGCGGTTCTTCTTGCGCCCGTCCTCCGTGGCGTTGTCCGCTATCGGGTACTGCTCGCCGTAGCCGCGGATCTGGAACGTGACCGTCGGCCCGAGGGTCCTGGCCAGTTCCCGCTGGACGGCGTTGGCGCGGTCCTTGGACAGGACCAGGCCGTGGGCGGCCGTGCCCAGGTCGTCGGTGAAGCCGAAGACGCGCAGGTTGGTGGCGTGCTGCTGCTTGATCTCGGCGGCGATGGCGGTGATGCGGGACAGCGCGTCGGAGGTCAGCTCGGCACTGTCCTTGCCGAAGAGGACCTCGGCCTGGAGGGCGAAGGTCACATTGGCGTTGGTGTCCTGCCGCCGCTCGGCACCGTCGTCGGTCTCGACGATGGACTTGATGTTGAGGACCTTCGCGGGGGCGAGCGTCGCGCCCTGGACCATCCGCAGGTCCGGATCGTGCGGGTCGATCTTGACCGGTGCGGTGGTGTCCTCGGAGACACCGGGCGGGTCGTCGGCGCGGGCGGCCGGCGGACCGAGGGTGACGGCCAGGAGGAGGGCGGCGGCCGTGGTGACGGCGGCCCGCGCCGTACGGGTTCGGGTCCCGGACGTGGTGGCCATGGGTCAGTCCGAGATCGTGACGGTGGCGGGCGGCAGGGTCGGCAGCTGGAAGTCGACCTCGGTCACCTTCTCCGGCGGTGCCGGGAACTGGGCGAACAGGGGCCGGCTCTCCCCGGGCTTGAGGCCGCTGAGCCCGGTCGTGCACAGGCATTCGCCCTCGGTGTCGCGCAGGACCAGGTAGCGCTTCTTGCCGGCCTTGTCGACCAGGGCGGCGCCGGAGACGGAGGAGCGCGAGCGCATGCCGGTCTCGTTGGAGCGCCAGTTGATCGCGTTGAAGATCTTGGTGCCCTTGTTGGTGACCGTACCGCTGACCGTGACGAAGCCGCCGGAGTCACGGACCGCGGAATGCAGGGTGACGACCACCCCGTCCGGGCCCTTCATCTCGCCGATGGCCTGGGTGGCGTCGGCGGCCGGGGTGCCGCGGCCGGTGGTCTTGGGGGCGGCGGCCCGTGTCGGCGGTTTGCCGTCGGCCGCGGCGCCGCCGTCGTCCCCGCCGCAGCCGCTCACGACGAGAGCGAGTCCGGCGGCGATCGCCGCGGCGGCCACTCTCCTGGCCTTCGAAGGGCGCCCGGTACTCATGGATGCGATTCCCTCTGCTCGTCGTCGGCTGGTCATTCGGCAAGGCGTACGGAGAACAGGTCGGACGCTTCCGGCAGCTCGCCGCGCGGGTCGGCGAGGTCGATCGTCCACTTCTTGCCGTGCTCGCAGACGAGGTCGAGGGCGGAGCCGGGAGCGGGCCGGTCGTCACCCTGCCCCGTGCCGGGCTCCGGTTCCCGCCCCGTGCCGGGCTCCGGTTCCCGCCCCGTGCCGGGCTCCGGTTCCCGCTCCGGGCCCGCGACGCAGCGCGGCTCCACCACCGCCTTGGCCCGGGCCGAGGCGTGCTTGCCCTCGGTCCCCGGAATGACCGAACGGCCCACCGTCTTACGGGTGTCGGCCTTGACGGCGAACGAGGTGGGGTACGAGCCGGGGGTGCACGTCGCGTCGGCGTCGTTGCGCCCCGCGAACCACTGGGCGTTCCCGCACGCCTCGTCACCGGGAACGCCACGGCCGTCGAGGAAGTCCTGCCACGGCGCGCCCGTACGGACCGCGTCCAGGAGCTCGGTACTCAGCTGGTCGCGGTACTTCTGCCCCGCCGCGAGGGCCGCCGCGTCGGCCGCGGTCTGCGCGGAGTTGCGTACCGCGGCGGCCTGCCCGACCGCGAAGAACGCCAGGGCCAGGAAGAGCAGGCCGGCCACGGCCACGATGTAGACGGGGAACGCCTGCCCGGAGTCTTGGAGCCGTCGCGCGCCGCCTTCCGGCCCGGCGCGCCGGCCCCACCGGCGGGAACGGAGCGCGCGTCCCGTCAGATGCCCACGACCTGGGAGATCTTGTTCGAGATGGCCGTGGCGATCTGGCTGCCGAAGTCCGTGGTCGACAGCACCAGCACGATCGCCACCACCACGGCGATGATGCCCAGATACTCGATCGAGGTCTGTCCCCGGTCGTTCGAGGCCTGCCCCCGGCCGTTCGAGTCCTGTCCCCGGTCGTTTCCGAACAACCGCTTCGCCATCGTGTTCCCCTCCATGGGCGGCCGGGCCGCTCCGGTCCGGATGGTCTGCCCCCGTGGTGTCGCCGCGCGAGCGGGCGCCGTACGGACGGGCCCCGTCCGGTCGGGCGCCGGACGCCCGTGCACCGAACGTGAGCACGCTGCGCACACACGCGCTCGCGACACGAGAAACGTACGCCGGAACACCGGTCCCGGAACAGGGCACACGGCCCCATTCCTTTCCCGGCGAATCGAGTTGAAGCATTTCGCTCCCACCCCCGCCCCGTCCTCGTCGGCAGCGCCGTTTCCGGATGTCCCGGTGGGCCCGGCGGTGCGGCCGGGGCCGGGGAACACATGGATGCCGACTGTGCCATATACCGTTGCGTACGCGAAGGGCGTGTGCACAACGGGGGACCGTTTCGAGACGCGAAAACCGCGCGTGCGGTACGTGAGTTGACGCACCCGCCGCACGGTACGGATCACTTGCCCATGAGTGAGCCGAAGTCGGTGCCCGAGCCGAGGAAGAAGCCCGCGACCAGCAGGATCATCGTGCCGGGCACCATGAACGTGGTGACGACCACGGTCGCCTTGGGTACCGCGCGGGCGGCCCGGCGGCGGGCGTTCTGGGCATCTGTACGGCGCATGTCGTCGGCGATCTGGATGAGCGTGTCGACGATCGGGGAGCCGAGTTCCTCGCCCTGCTGGAGCGCGGTGACGAACTGGGCCACTTGATCGGAGTCGTTGCGTCTGCGCAGTTCCTCGAACGCCTCGCGGCGGCTGACGCCCATGTCCAGCTGCCGCAGGGTGATCCGCAGTTCGTCGGCCCAGGGGCCTTCATACTTGTCGGCCACCCGGTCCAGGGCCTGCCGGAAGCCCAGCCCGGCGCTGACCACGACGGCGAGCACGTCGAGGAAGTCGGGCAGGGTGCGTTCGATGGTGTCCTTGCGTTGGCGAATGGCGGCCCAGATGCCGACCTCGTTCCAGAAGAGGCCGAACGCGACCAGCAGGAGGGCGAGCAGGAGTTGGGAGCGCAGCAGCATGACGAGCGCCCCGCCGAAGCCGAGGAAGCCGTAGACCGCGCGGCGGGCCGCGTAGCGGTCCACGGTGAGGCCGCCCGGGTTGCCCGCGAGATCGATGCGCCTGCGCACCTTGGCCACCCGCTTCTCCCCCATCAGGCGTAGGACGAGAGGCGCGTAGCGCATGCCCATCCGGTCCACCGCCGAGCCGACGACGGTGGTACGTGACGCCCCCATCTCCAGGGCGACGGCGATGTCCGGGGGCAGTCGGGCCTCGCGGCGGTAGAGGGCGATGCCGTAACAGACGCCCGCCACGGAGAGGGCGAGCGCGAGGGCGAGGAGCAGGCCGGTCGTTCCGATTCCCATGGGCGGGTGCCTTCTGACAGGAGGGTGCGGGGGCGGCGGTCAGACGTCGATCTTGGAGATGCGGCGGATCACGAAGAAGCCGGCCGCGTACAGCACGCAGGCCACGACCACCGCGGCCTGCCCCAGGAACGTGGCCGTCATCCGGTCGATGGCCCCGGGCGCGATGCGGTCCATCAGCAGCAGCGTGCCCAGGCCGAGGAACGGCACGACGTACGCCGTGACGACGACCTGGGAGAGCTGGGTGCGCACCTCGCGCCGGGTCTCCTTGCGCTCCTCCAGGGTCTTGGTGAGGTTGCGCAGCGAGCCGACGACCGTGCCGCCCGCGCGGTTGGACAGCACGAGGGTGGTGACGAGCACGACGAGTTCGCGCGAGGGCAGGCGGGCGGCCAGCTCGTCCAGGGCGTCGTCGAGGGAGTGGCCGACGGCGAGCTTGTCGGAGACCTTGGCCAGTTCCTCGCCGGCCGGCGCCTCCAGCTCCTCCGCCGCCATGCCCAGGGCGGTGCGCAGCGCCAGCCCCGCCTGGGTGGCGTTGGCGAGGATGCGGGACAGTTCGGGCAGCTGGTTGATGAACCGCTCGATACGTTTCTGCCGCTGCCAGTTGAGGAAGGCGTACGCGGCCCAGACGGCCGCCACCGCGGCGATCGGCCCGAAGAACGGCGCCAGGACCGCCTGCGCGACGAGCCACACCCCGGTGACCACGGCGAGCAGGTAGACGAAGAACTCGCCGGGGGTGATGTCCAGGCCGGTGGCGGCCAGCCGCAGTTCGAGGCCGCGGCCGAGGCGGGTGGCGCGCAGCCGGCGGTCGACGCCCGTGAAACGGCGGCCGCGGCCCGTCCGGGGCAGGCCGGGGTCGTCGGAGAGCCGGTCGATGAGGGCCTGGTGGCGCTCGCGTCCGGTCGCGTACAGCCGCAGGCCCACCACGGCCAGCACCGCGCAGAGCAGCGTGGTGCCGAGGGTGAGCAGGGCGATGCTGTCCAGGGACATGGGGGTGGGTCCGTCCTCCTGCTGCGGGCTGTGTGGACTGTGGGCTGCAGGTTATGGGCTTATGGGCTGCGGGCTGTGTGGACTGTGGGTCATGGGCTTGTGAGCTGTGGACTGTGGGCTACGGGTCATACGGTCTACGGGGCTGTCACAAGGCTTCCCGGGTGGCCAGCTGGTCCGCCGTGGCGGCGACGCCGAAGGCCGGCGGCACCGGTTCGTCGGCCAGGTAGAGGCGCTCGGCGACCCGGCGCGGCAGCGGGAAGTAGCGGAAGCGGCCGCGTACGGTGCGGTCGGCGCCGCTGGGCTCGGCCTCGAAGCGGCAGACGGTGGCGAGGCGGTAGTCGGCGTGGCCGTGCGAGTCGAGGATGGCGATCTCGCCGATCCGGCGGGAGCCGTCGGCGTGCCGGGCGATCTGCACGATGCAGTCGACGGCGCTGTTGATCTGGTCGCGCAGCGCCTCGAAGGGGACCTTGACGTCCGACATGGAGGCCAGCGTCTGGAGGCGCATCAGGGCGTCCTCGGCGCTGTTGGCGTGCACGGTGGCCAGCGAGCCGTCGTGGCCGGTGGACATCGCCTGGAGCATGTCCAGCGTCTCGCCGCCGCGGACCTCGCCGACGATGATGCGGTCGGGACGCATGCGCAGCGAGTTGCGTACGAGGTCGCGGATGGTGATACGGCCCTTGCCCTCCACGTTCGGCGGCCGGGACTCCAGGCGGATCACATGGGTCTGCTGGAGCTGGAGTTCGGCGGCGTCCTCGACGGTGATGATGCGCTCGCCCTCCGGGATCAGCCCGGAGAGGGCGTTGAGCAGGGTGGTCTTGCCCGCGCCGGTGGGCCCGGAGACGACGACGTTGAACTTGGCGCGCACCAGCGCGGCCAGCAGCATCACCATCTGGTCGTCCAGCGTGCCCATGCCGATCAGCTCGCGCAGCGTGTAGGCGCGGGGGAAGCGGCGGATGGTGAGGGTGGCGCCGTTCAGGGCGAGCGGCGGGATGATGACGTTGACGCGCTCGCCGGACGGCAGCCGCGCGTCGACCATCGGATTGGACTCGTCCACCCGGCGGTTGACGGTCGAGACGATGCGCTCGATCGTCTGCATCAGCTGTTCGTGGGAGGCGAAGCGGACGGGGACAAGTTCCACCCGGCCGTGCCGTTCCACGTACACCTGGTCCGGGCCGTTGACCATGATCTCGGTGACCGAGGCGTCTTCGAGGAGCGGCTCCAGGACGCCGAGGCCGAGCGCCTCGTCCACCACCCGGCGGATGAGCTGCGCGCGCTCGGCGGTGGACAGGACCGGGCCCTCGCGGCTGATGATGTGGCCGAGGACGCGCTCCAGACGGGTGCGGCGCTCGGCCGCGGCCAGCGCGGACATCTCGGCGAGGTCGATCTCTTCGAGGAGTTTGGCGCGGTAGACGGCGACGAGGTGGCCGTCCTCGCGGCCGGTCGGCGGGGCCTCCGGCGCGGCGATGCGGGCTTTGAGGCTCATGGGGCGGTCGTTCCTCCGGGTTCGGCGGGGAGGGCCATGGTGGCGCTGCGGGTGGCGTGCAGGTCGCCGATGCCGGGCAGCAGCACGGGGATCCTGACGGTGGCGGTGGCCTGGACCTCGTCGCCGCCCCCGGTCGCCACGACCTTGGCGCCCGCGGCGGCCCAGTCGCTCATGGCCGCCCTGCCCGCCGCCTCCGGGGTGGTCTTGCGGTCGGCCTCGTCCAGGGTGGCCGTACGGGCCGCGGCGCGCGCTCCCGTACCGGCCTGCTGGACGGCGTACGCGGCCAGGCCGAGCTGCACCACGCCGAGCGCGACGAGCAGCAGGATCGGCAGGAAGCCGAGGAATTCGATGGAGACCTGGCCGCGGTCGTCGCGCCGGACGCGCGGCCTCCTGCCGCTCCGGGTCCTCTCCGTTCCCGTCACGTCCCCTCCTCCTCCGCCGCCCCCGCCGAACCCGTGACCGTCCCCCACGGGAAGTCCGCGACGCCGGGGAAGAGCACCGGCACCTTGAGCCCGACCCGGGCCGTGAAGAGGCCGCCCTGCGCCCCGCACGTGATCTCGGCGCCGCCCTGCCAGGCGCCGGGCAGATCCTTCTTGGCCGCCGCCGCGCAGGCGCCCGCGCCGCCGGTCTCGGTGGCGGTGCCCGCCCGCGCGCCCTTGTCCGCCGCGTTGCCGGCGAGCGCGTACGTATAGCCGACGAGCGCGAACTGCCAGACCAGGGCGAGGGTGACGAGGATCAGCGGCGCGAGGCCGAGCAGCTCGACGGAGACCTGCCCGCGGTCGTCGCCCGGCCGGGCGCGGCGCACGCCTCAGCCCTCCTCGTACGGGCCGGCCGGACCGTAACGGCCGCCCGAGCCGTGCGGACCGGCCGGGCCATGCATACCGGACGACGCGCCCGCCTCCCCGCCGCCCGGCCCGGCCGTCAGCGCCTTGCGGCGCCGCCCGGTCAGCGACGTACGCGCGCGGTGGCTGCCCCGCCCCTGGCGTGCGGCGGGCGCGTCGACCAGGCCCAGCTCCCCCGCCAGCGCCCACAGCGCCTGCCGGACCGTGGAGCGGGCGTCCAGGTCCTGCATCCGGCCGGCGTCGACGTACGGCTGGAGTTCCTTGAAGCCGGCCGGTACGGGTGTGCGCGCGACGTGGGTGCCGGTGGCCTTGGCGACCAGCGGCGGCTGGATCTCGGTGTTACGGGTGAGGCGGTTGACGACGGTCGTGGTGTCCTCGGCCTTGCGGATCTGGAGGCGGTCCCACAGCCGTACGAGGCGCTTGGCGGCCCGTACGGAGACCACGTCCGGCGTGGTCACCAGCAGGGCGACATCGGAGAGCTCGACGGCGGCGGCGTTGGCGGACTGCATCTGGGCGCCGCAGTCCACCACCACCAGCTCGTAGCGCGAGCGCAGCGCGGAGAGGACCGTGCGGGCGGCCCGGTCGTCCACCTCCTCGCCGCGCTCGCCCTCCTCCGGCGCCAGCAGCAGGCCGAGACCGGTGTGGTGGGCGTGCACGGCGTCCTGGAGGACGCGTACGGAGATGTCCTGGATGCCCGCGAGGTCGACGATCGAACGGCGGAACTGGACGTCCAGGTAGGAGGCCACGTCACCGGACTGGAGGTCCATGTCCACCAGCGCGACGCTGCGTCCGGCGGCGCGCGCGGCGAGGGCGAGTTGGACGGCGGTGAGGGTCGTCCCTACGCCGCCCTTGGCGCCCGTGACGGTGACGAGCGTGCCGGCGGGCCCGGCCGCCGCTTCCTGGCCGCCGCCCAGGTGCACCCGTACGCCAGTCGCCCACTGGGCGGCGGCCTGCACCCGGGCGGCCAGTTCGTCGTAGCCGAGCGGCAGGCCGACGACGCCGCGCGCGCCCGCGTCCATGGCGGCGGCGAACAAGGCGGGCCCCGCGTCGGCGGTGATCAGTACGACGCCGACGGCGGGGAAGCGCAGCGCGATGTCGCGGATCAGCTCCAGCGCGGGCACCGGGCCGATGCGCTCGTGGACGAGGACGACCTCGGGGAGTTCGTCCACGGCCGCGGCCGGCGGCCCCGGCGGGTCCGCGGCACCGGCCACCGACCGGGACGCGGCCTGGTCGAGGGCGTTGACCAGGGCCGTCGAGTCGGCGACCGGCGGCGCGGGCTCGGCGCCCGGCAGCTGGCCGATCAGCGAGGACACGGCGCGGGCCGCGTCCGGTTCGCCGACGGCCGCGAGGATGCGGATGGTCACCTGGGCCTCCGGGTCATGTGTCGCCGTCGAGGGTGTAGGTGCGCTCGCCCGGCGGGATGGCGGACTCGGTGCCGGGGGCGACGAGGGCGAGCCGTACGTGGGTGGCGAAGGATTCCGCGTAGGCGACGCGCTGGGCGTCCGCGGTGCTCAGCGCGAAGGTGATCGGCACCGCCTCGGCGGCGCGGCGGTTACTGGCGGAGCGGGTGTCGCCGGGGTCCTTGCTCTCCAGCGGTGTCAGCTTGCCGCGGTCGATGACCTGCGCGTTGGCCACGATCACCTTGGAGACGGGCTTGTCCTCGGGGCGCTTGCCCTCGAAGGTGGCGTAGATGTTCACCCGCGCCCCGGGGTTGATCTTCCCGGCCACGCCGGTGGCCGCGTCGATCATGATGGCGATCTCCTGCTGCCCCGGTTTGAGCGCCGGCCGGTCGACGACCATGTCGTCCTGGAGGAGCGAGCCCTTGTGCAGCGGCGTGACGGCGATCTTCCCGCGCACCCGGGCCAGATCGGTGACGGCGGTGTCCGGCAGCCAGCGCTCCGGTATCGCGACCTGCTCGAACTGGCCCGGGTCGAGCGCCTGGTAGGCGGCCACGTCCGACTTGAGCCGGTACGCGGTGCGCTCGGGCCCGACCTTGGACTCCACGTCGCGGATCACCGACAGCACGCCGACGAACGCGCCGAGCGCGCAGAGGACCGACAGGAGCAGCAGGATCACTCCGCGGCGCTGGCGTGAGTTCATGAGCGCGGAACCTCGCTGGGGACGGGGCGGGCGGGGGCGGTACCGGCCGGGGCCGGGCGGGGCGGGTCGCACGGGTGGGGGCGGGGCACGCGGGGGCCGGCCGGGTCGTCAGGTACGGACGGGCACGGTACGGGCGGGTCCGGCACGGACGGGTCCGGCACGGACGGGCCCGGCACAGGCCGGCTCAGCGTGCCCGTACGGCCGCCCGCCGGCCGGGCTCGGGGCCGGGAACGCCGCCCGGTGCCACCGGGGCCAGGCCGCGCCGCCGCAGCAGGGAGGAGGCGGGCGTGTCGGCGTCCGGGCCGGGGAGGGAGCGCGCGGACCCGTTCGTACGGCGCCCGCTGCCCGGGCCCGCGCCCGGGGTCGGAGCGGCGGACGGCGCGCAGCAGAACGCGCACCGGTCGCCGATGAGTTCGAGACCACACCAGCGGCACTCCTCTCTCCGTACGGACGCCACGAGCTGGTAGAGCACCGAGAGATCCGGGATGGCCGCCGCGAACTCGGCCAGTTTGCGCGTGCCCCACCAGGCCGCCGACTCGGCGGGCAGCGGGACCTCGTACGTCCCCTGCACCTGCCAGCAGCGGGCCAGGACGCCGTCGACCCAGTCGCCGGCCAGCTGGCCGCGCGCGTGGACGAGGCGGGTGGCGAAGCCGGGTGGGCGCAGTCCGGCGTCGGCGGCCCGTTCGGGGTGCCGGTCGAGGTGGACGAGGTGTGGTTCGGGGTTGGCGAGCACCGCGAAGTGCGTACCGGGCACCCAGGAGCGCAGGTGGGAGCGTAGGTCGGTGGCGACCCGGTCGAGCCGGGCCACGCTGCCCAGCAGGGCGCCCGCGTGCACGTAGTGGGACAGCAGGCGGGCCGCGCAGGCCAGCAGGCCGGGGCTGAAGTCGCACAGCGACAACTGCCGGAGCTGGTGGGCCAGTACGGCGAGGCCGAGCGGCGGCAGGTCGAGCGGCACGATCGCGAACCGGTCGCTCTCCAGGACGGCGCGCAGGGTGTGTAGGCGGCGTACGTGGCCCGGCGGGCAGGCGGTGGAGCAGAGCGCGACGAGGTGGCCGTGGTGTTCCAGCACCGCGCCCAGCTCGGTCAGCGCCTCGTCCAACGGCTGGGCGTGCGGCGGGCGGACGACCACGGCGGCCGGGATCTGCCGGTCGGTGGCGGGCAGCGCGAGGTCGGCGCTGGTGACTGCAATCGCGGTCGGCACGTCGCGTCCCCCACTGCGCTGCTGGCGCTGTCGGCACTGTTGGCGCTGTCGGCACTGCTGTTGGCTCAGCACCTTATCCACGAGTTCCGCCCCGGAGAACACGTTCCGGGGTACTCGACCCCCGTCTTGGCATCTCCTTTCCCCCGCCGCCCCCTTGCCTCCGCCCCGCCCGGGGGAAGTCCGCGTTCCGCGCGACCCCTTGACACGCACATTGGTCTGGACCACCTTGTACGCCAGCGCGACGCACCGTGTGCATCACGCACAACACTCGCACCACAACAGCTCAGGGGCCCCTGAACGCGCAGCAGAACCACCAAGCCCAACTCCCCCCACGGAGGCACCAGTGGTACGCGCACGATCAGGAAGAGCAGCACGTTCGGGACGTACGGCACGACGCCGCGCACGGACGCTGGCGGGGCTCGCCGCCGCGGCCCTGACCGCCGCCGGCGTCGTCGCGGCGGGCACCGCAGACGCGTCCGAGGCCACCACGACCGCCACGTCCGCCGCGTCGCGGACCGGCCACTCCCCCACAGTGGCCCGCACCGCGGCCGTACCGAAGCACGCCGTCACCGGCTACTGGCAGAACTTCGACAACGGCGCCACGGTCCAGAAACTCAAGGACGTGAACGACGCCTACGACATCATCGCGGTGTCCTTCGCGGAGGCGACCGGCACGCCCGGCGCCGTGGACTTCCACCTTGACCCGGCGGTCGGCTACGGCTCCGCCGACGCGTTCAAGGCGGACGTCAAGGCCAAGCAGGCGGCCGGGAAATCGGTGATCATCTCGGTCGGCGGCGAGAAGGGCGCGGTCGCGGTCGCCGATGACGCCTCCGCGAAGAACTTCGCCGACTCGGTCGGCAGGCTCATGGACGAGTACGGGTTCGACGGCGTCGACATCGACCTGGAGAACGGCCTCAACTCGACCTATATGACGAAGGCGCTGAAGGCCCTGCACGCCGCGCACAGCGGCGTGGTGGTGACGATGGCGCCGCAGACGGTCGACATGCAGTCGCCGCGGAACGAGTACTTCAAGACGGCCCTGGCCATCAAGGACTTCCTCACGGTCGTCAACATGCAGTACTACAACAGCGGCTCGATGAACGGCTGCGACGGCAAGGTGTACGCGCAGGGCACGGTGGACTTCCTCACCTCGCTCGCCTGCGTGCAGCTGGCGGGCGGACTCGCGCCGTCGCAGGTGGGGATCGGCGTCCCGGCGTCGTCGCGCGCGGCGGGCGGCGGGTACGTGGCGCCGTCCGTGGTGAACGCGGCGCTGGACTGTCTGACGAAGGGTGAGCACTGCGGCGCGTTCAAGCCGCCGAAGAAGTACCCGGAGCTGCGGGGTGCGATGGCCTGGTCCACCAACTGGGACGCGGCGAACGGCAACGCGTTCGCGGCTCAGGTGGGGGCGCACGTGCACAAGCTGCCGTAGCCCCCGTAGGGACGACCGGCCGCGCGGCGCTCGGTGCGCCGCGCGGCCGGTGCACTCCTATGGTCTACGGACCACGTGGGTCCACCCCGCCGTCACGGCTTGGGGAGCACGCACCCCTGCCGCCCCAGGTCCAGCTTGTTGCCGGTGCCGAAGCAGTTGGGGATGGTGTAGATCTGCTGCGCGTAGTTGATGCCCTTGCGCACCGTGACCTTGCCGTTCTGGTCGACCTCGCACGGGTTGTTCATGGTGCAGCGACCGCCGTTCTCGTTGCCCGTGTTGTTGATGGCGGCGACCTTGCCGGAGGCGGTGTCGATGACCGGCGACCCGGACGTACCGCCGATCGTCTTGCAGGCGGGGGTGTAGCGCACGGAATCCTTCATCACGTAGCCCCCCTCCTTCAACTGGTGCACGAACCCGTCGATGTTGCAGGAATAGGTCTTCTTCCAGTAACCGGACACGACGGTGATCCCGGCGCCCTTGACCGGGTGGGTGGTGGCGATGTCCAGCGCCTTGATGCCGTAGCGCTGCTTTATCTGGGCGTAGGTCGAGGAGAGTTCGTAGAAGGACACGTCGGTGTCGGTCATCGTGCCGTAGACGACCTTGGTGGCGCGGACCGTGCCGAGGTTGCCGGCCGAGGCGCTGAGCACGGTGAAGCTGCGGCTGGACGGCTGGTCGACGACGACCTCGCCCGGGTCGGGCATGCCGCTCTCCAGGCAGTGGCCGTTGGACATGACCAGGGCCGGGTCGTTGTCGGTCGAGTTGGGCATCCGGACGATCGAGCCCGAACAGTTGCTGAGCGCGACCGTGCCCGCGAAGGTGACGGCCTTCGCCTTGGGAGCGGTCTGCGCCACGGCCTGGAGCCGCGGTGCCGCCGCGGTCCGGGCCGCACCCCGGTCCGCCGTGTCCGACGTCGTGGTCGCATGGGCCGTACCGGCGGTGCCCGCGAGCGCCGTGGCGCCCAGGACGGCCGTGGCCAGGGCGCCGACGAGAGGTCTGTTCATGTGGGGGTCCTCTCACGCTGGTGAGTCCGGCGTGGCGCCGGACTTGTCGTGCGCATTGTTGGTGCGGCACCGGCCCGTGACAAGAATCTTCCGGAAACACGCGTGAATTTGGCGTGTTTGCGTCAACGAAAGGGATTGACCGAGGCATGCCAACGCCCGAACACTGGCGCCGTCGCTCGCCTCACACCCCCACGGAGGACACCATGCGACGACCCCGAAGACGCGGCAGACGGACCACCGTCCTCACCGCGCTCGTCTCCCTCGCCCTGGCCGCACCCTTCGCCGCGCAGGCCGAGGACTCCCCGCTCCGCTCCCGGCAGGACACGTCCGCCCGCACCGCCGCCGGCACCACGGCCGCGGACACCGGCACACCCCGCCAGTACGAGATCACCGGCCCCGCCACCGCCGCGCAGCGCAGCGCGCTCGCCTCGACGGGCGTGTCCATCGACGAGGTGCACGGCCGCACCGTCGTCATCACCGCGGACACCGCCCAGGCCGCCCTCGTACGCGAACTCGGCTACCGGCTGCGGGCCTTGCCCGCACCGCCGTCGGGCACCGGCGACCGTGTCAAGGACTTCCCCTCCGGCTACGGCAAATACCACAACTACGCCGAGGCCACCGCCGAGATCAACGCCCTCGTGGCCAAGTACCCGGCCATCCTGAGTAAGCGCGTCATCGGCAAGTCCTACGAGGGCCGGGACATCCTCGCCCTCAAACTCAGCAAGAACGTCGCCCAGGACGAGCAGGAACCCGAGGTCCTGTTCACCGCGCACCAGCACGCGCGCGAACACCTCACCGTGGAAATGGCGCTCTACCTGCTCAACGACTACACGTCCAAGTACGGCAGCGATCCGCGCGTCACCAAGATGCTCGACTCCCGCGAGATCTGGGTCATCCCGGACGTGAACCCGGACGGCGGCGCGTACGACATCGCCAGCGGCTCGTTCCGCAGCTGGCGCAAGAACCGCCAGCCCAACGCCGGCTCCGCCAACGTCGGCACCGACCTGAACCGCAACTGGGACTACAAGTGGGCCTGCTGCGGCGGCTCCTCGGGCAGCACCGGCTCGGAGACCTACCGCGGCCCGTCCCCCGCCTCGGCCCCCGAGGTCAAGGTCGTCAGCAACTTCGTCCGCGGCCGTGTCGTCGGCGGCGTCCAGCAGATCAAGACCGCCATCGACTTCCACACGTACAGCGAACTGGTCCTGTGGCCCTACGGCTACACCTACAGCGACACCGCCCCCGGCATGACGCAGGACGACCGCGACGCGTTCGCCGCCGTCGGCAAGTCCATGGCCGCCGGCAACGGCTACACCCCCGAACAGTCCAGCGACCTCTACATCACCGACGGCTCCATCGACGACTGGCTCTGGGGCAACCAGAAGATCTTCGCCTACACCTTCGAGATGTATCCGTCCTCGGCGGGCCAGGGCGGCTTCTACCCCCGTGACTCCGTGATCGCCCGCGAGACCTCCCGCAACCGCGACGCGGTCCTCCAACTGCTGGAGAACAGCGACTGCATGTACCGCTCGATCGGCAAGGAGGCGCAGTACTGCAAGACCGGGTGATCCCTCCCGTGACCGGGGCCGGCCGTGGGCGGGCCCCGGTCACGGCGTACCACGCCTGCTTCCCCACCCGGGACTTTCATCGGACGATTGCCCCATGGCGATCTTCTCCTCCCCGATCCGGCCGTGGCTGCTCCCCAGCGCCGTCCTGCTCGCCGCCCAGACGATCTGGGGCGCGCTGCGCTACCCGCACCTGCCGGGGCGGATACCGTGGCACATCGGGAGCGGCGCAGTGGACACCTGGGCGGACAAGTCGGTCGGCAGCGCGTTCATCCTGGTCTTTGTGTACGCGGGAGTGACGGTGGTGACGGCCGGCAGCGCGGAGCTGACGCTGCGGGTGACACCGCGCGACGAGCTGACGGCCGCGAACACCCCGTTCGCCGCCGCACGGGCCGCCTCTTCCTTGATCAACAGACCCGCCAGCCGGGCCTCGGCCCGCCGCATCGCCCGCGCCGTGCTCCTGCTCAACGCCTGCATCGGCACCTCCCTCCTCATGGGCTGCGGCCTGTTCTGGCGCTCCACACCGGACCCGAACGTGCCCGTCGGGCTGCTCGCGGCGATGCTCGTCCCGGTGCTCATCGGCACCGCGGTGGTGATCGGAGCGGCCGCGCGCGACCGGAAGCGGTGAGGCGGGGGCCCGCCGCCGCTTACGGGCACCATGGGCAGGTTCATGCGCGGCCGCCCGCCCCGGCCGGCTCGGGCGGCACCGTCGTCACCTCGTACGTTCACCACCGCCACGGGATACCGCCCCGAACGTTCATCACCACCCGGGATACCGCCCCGTACGTACCCGCTAAACCACCAGGCTGACCAGCGCCGCCACCCCGAACCCCACCACCGACAACACCGTCTCCAACACCGTCCACGACTTCAGCGTGTCGCGTTCGGAGATGCCGAAGTACTTGGCGACCATCCAGAAGCCGCCGTCGTTGACGTGGGAGGCGAAGATCGAGCCGGCCGAGATGGCCATGATGATCAGGGCGAGGTGGGGCTGGGAGAGGTGTTGGCCGTCCACCAGGGGGAGGACGATGCCGGCGGTGGTGACGATGGCCACGGTCGCGGAGCCCTGGGCCACGCGGAGGACGACGGAGACCAGCCAGGCGAGCAGGATGACCGGCAGGCCGGCGTTCTGGAAGGTGTCGGAGAGGGCGTCGGCCACGCCGCTGCCCTTGAGGACGGCGCCGAAGATGCCGCCCGCGCCGACCACAAGCAGGATGTTGCCCACCGGCTTGAGGGACGCGGTGGAGACGGTTTCCAGGGACTTGCGGGACCAGCCGCGGCGGATGCCGAGGAGGTAGTAGGCCAGGAGCAGGGCGATCGTCAGGGCCACGAAGGGGTTGCCGAAGAATTCGACGACCGAGCGGAGGGTGGAGGGGGCCAGGGCGACCGAGGAGAAGGTGGCGAGGAGGATCAGGACGAGGGGGGTGCCGATGATGGTGAGGACGGTGCCCAGGGCGACCGGCTTCTCGTGGGGCCGGACGCCCGCGGCGGTCTGTTCGGCGATCACCGCGGCCCGGGCCTCCTCGGCAGCCTCCACCATGTCCTGCGGTACGGGGACGAAGATCCGCTTGCCGATCCACGCGGCGTAGGCCCAGGCGGCCAGGACGGCGGGGATGCCGCAGACGATGCCCATGAGGATGATCCAGCCCAGGTCCACCTTGAAGAGGCCGGCGGCGGCGACCGGGCCGGGGTGGGGCGGCAGGAACGCGTGGGTCATGGAGAGGCCGGCGAGCAGCGGCATGCAGTAGAGGAGGATGGATTTGCCGCTTCGCTTTGCTGCTGCGTAGACGATGGGGGCCAGGACGAAGATGCCCACGTCGAAGAAGACGGGGATGCCGAAGATGAGGCCGGTGAGGCCCATCGCCAGGGGGGCGCGGCGTTCGCCGAAGAGGCCCAGCAGGCGCGCGCTCAATACTTCTGCCCCGCCGGACACTTCGAGGATCGCGCCGAGCATGGTGCCCAGGCCGATGATGATGGCGACGTGTCCGAGGATGCCGCCCATGCCGCTCTCGATGAGGGAGGGGAGGGAGGATTTCTGGACGGTGCCGAAGAGTTCGGTGACGGACAGGCCTGCTGCCAGGCCCACGGCTATGGAGACGCCCAACAGCGCTACGAACGGCTGGAGGCGGACTTTGATGATGAGGAAGAGGAGAAGGAGGATTCCCAGGGCGGCGACCGTGAGGAGGCCGGGCGTGCCTGGTATGAGGGCCAGCAGGCCGCCGGTGTGGGGTGGCGTCGGTGGTGTGGCGGGGGCCGCGGCAGCAGCGTGGAACATGTGGTGACTCCGTTGTCAGACAGGGTGGTTCCAGGCAGGGGGGACCGCGGCACGGCGCCCCGTGGGTGTGGGGCGCCGCACCGTGCGGCGGGTTCAGCGGCAGTAACGGCAAGGGGGTCGTCCCGGTCAGCCCAGTACCGCGAGGGCGTCGATCTCGATGAGCAGGCCCTTGGGCAGGCCGACGTACACGGTCGTACGGGCGGCCGGCGCTTCCTTGAGGCCCTCGGCCTCGAAGTAGGCGTTGTAGATCTCGTTCATCTCGGCGAAGTGGTCGACGTCGGTCAGGTAGACGCGCATCATCATGACGTCGTCCCAGGTCGCGCCGCCTTCCTCCAGGATCGCCTTGACGTTGGCGAAGGTCTGGAGGGTCTGCTCGCGCAGGGTGGGGCCGGCCGGGGTGGGGGCCTGGCCCTCGACGGCGGGCAGGAAGCCGACCTGGCCGGCGACCTGGAGGATGTTGCCCTTCTTCACGCCGTGCGAGAACTTGGCGGGCGGGGCGGTGTGGGTGGCGGGGGTGAGGGCGGTCTTCTCGGTCATGGTCAGGCTTCCTTACTGGTCCTTCTGCGGGGTGTTGCCGGAGTACTCCCGGCTGATGGCGTCCGCGGTACGGCGTACCGACGGAAGCAGGGTGAGGAGTTCCTCGGCCGTGACGACCAC
The DNA here is from genome assembly GCF_008634025.1 of Streptomyces albofaciens JCM 4342. Lineage (NCBI taxonomy): Bacteria > Bacillati > Actinomycetota > Actinomycetes > Kitasatosporales > Streptomycetaceae > Streptomyces > Streptomyces albofaciens. Next base: position 3,403,588 of record NZ_PDCM01000002.1, read on the forward strand.
GTTCGGCGCGGACACCGACATGGCGGCGACGACCCGGCCGTCCGCGCCGCGGATGGGGGCCCCGACGCAGTTGATGGACTCCTCGTGGCCGCCGAGGTCGGTGGCCCAGCCCTGTTCGCGCACCTTGGCCAGTTCGGCGAGGAACGCCGTGGCGTTGGGTGTCGAACGGGACGTGTAGAGGGGGTAGTCGAGCTTTTCGGCCAGCGCGCGGCGCTCGGCCTCGGGCAGGTCGGCCAGCAGCAGCTTGGCGACGGCCGCGACGGTGATGGCGACGGGCTTGCCGATGCGCGAGTACATCCGTACGGGATAGCGGCTCTCCACCTTGTCGATGTAGAGGACCTCGTTCTCCTCGTACACCGCGAGGTGCACCGTGTGCCCGCACTTCTCGTTCAGCTCGACCAGGTGCGGGTGGGCGATCTCGCGTACGTCCAGGTTCTCCACGGCCTGCTGGGCGAGGGCGAAGAGCCGGGCGCCGAGGCGGTAGCGCTGGTCGCCCTGCCGGTAGACCATGCCGTGCTCGTGGAGCGTGCGCAGCAGCCGCAGCGCGGTGGACTTGTGGACGCCGAGGCGGCCGGCCACCTGTTCCAGGTTGGCCGGGCCCTCCGCCAGCAGCGGCAGGATGCTCAGTGCGCGGTCGACTGTCTGACTCATCGTGTACGGACCTCCACCCGTGGGTCGTGCACCCCGTGGCTGGTGGTCTCACCGCTGCGGTCGGTGGGTGTGTCACCGTCGGTCGTCCAGCCGGGGCCGAGTCGCAGTCTCCCCCAGGCGGCGGGGTCGAGGCCCGCAAGGTGGTCGGCGAGGTCGCGGGACGGGGGTGTGCCGAGGTCGCCGGGGACGGTGAGGGAGGCGGCGGCCATGAGGTGGCCGTGCCGGATGCGCTCGAACACGGGCAGGTCGCGGAGGGTGGCGGAGAGGAATCCGGCGGCGAAGGCGTCACCGGCGCCGACGGGCGCGACCACGTCGACCGCGAGGGCGGGCGCGGTGGTGAGCGTGTCGGTGCCGTCCGCCTGGCGGGCGTACACGGTGGCGCCGTGGGCGCCCTGTTTGACGACGAGGACGGCGGGTTCGGGCAGCGCGGCGCGCAGGGCTTCGGGCCCGTGCAGGTCCCAGGCGGCCGCGGCCTCGTCCTCGCCGGCGAAGACCAGGTCGCAGCGGCGGGCGAGGTCGAGGACGATCTCCGGGCCGCGTACGGTGCGGTCCTGCCAGAGGCCGACGCGGTAGTTGACGTCGAAGGAGACGAGCGGGCGCCCGGGGGACGGCGCGGTGAGGGTGCGCAGCACGTCGAGGCAGCTGTCGGACAGGGCGGCGGTGATGCCGGTGAGGTGCAGGACGCGGGTGTCGCGCAGCACGTCGTGGTCGAGCAGGTCCGGGGCCATGGCGGAGGCGGCGGATCCGGCGCGGTAGTACGCCACCTCGGCTTCGCCGGCCTCCGTCCGCGTACCGGTGGCGCGTTCGCCCGCCGTACGGAAGTAGACGCCGGTGGGGCGGTCCGGGTCGCGCTGCACGTGGGAGACGTCCACGCCGCAGGCGGCGACGGCCGCGCGCAGGTGGTCGCCGAAGGCGTCGGCCCCGACGCGGGATATCCAGCGGGCGCGGTGGCCGGTACGGGCGAGGGCGCAGGCGACGTTGGACTCGGCGCCGCCGATGCCGCGCTCGAAGAGGGATACGTCGGCGAGCCGCCCGGGTTCGGTGGGCATGAAGGTGACCATGGATTCACCGAGGCAGACGACGTCGGTGCCCGGCTCCGCGGACCCGGTGCCGGCGGGCGCGCCGACACCCTCCGGCGTGCTGGTGCCGTACGGCGTCCCGCTGCCGTCCGTCGTGTCGGTGCCGTCCGTGTCGGTGCCATCGGTGCGAGCGTTCTGGGACGTGGTCACGATCTCCTGCACTCCTTTGCGTACGGGCTCGTTGAGCCGTTCCGCGACGTGTTACGCACCATTGACCCGGCGATGGCTCGGATGTTAGACAGCTGTAAGCGATATGCGCAATGGGTGTTGCACACAGTGCAACATGAACTGGAGGAGGCCCCCATGGCCGCCGCGCCCCACGCCGACCGCAGCACCACCGGTGCCGCGTCCGGCGCCGACGCAGCAACCGCCGCCCGGCACGCGAAGACCCTCGCGGACGAACGCGTCGACCACCGCTTCAAGGGCCTTCCCCCGGACGCGGACGGCCGTACCGTCGGCGAGCTGGCGGCGGAGCGGCGGAATCTTTTCACCGGCGGCTTCACCACCCCCGTACTCGCCCTGTCCGCCGAGTCGCTGGAGCACAACCTCGCGCTGCTGGAGAGCTACGCCGAGCGGCACGGCCTGGCCTTCGCCCCGCACGGCAAGACCTCGATGGCCCCGCAGCTGTTCGCCGGCCAGCTCGCCCGCGGCGCCTGGGGCATCACCGCCGCCGTCCCCCACCAGGCCCGCGTCTACCGCGCCTACGGCATCCAGCGGATCTTCCTCGCCAATGAAGTCGTCGACGCGGTCGCGCTGCGCTGGCTCGCCGCCGAACTGGACGCCGACCCCGGCTTCCGCTGCGTCTGCTACGTCGACTCGCTGCGCGGCATCGAGCTGATGGACGCCGCGCTGCGCGAGGCGGGCGCCACCCGTCCGCTGGACGTGGTGATCGAGCTGGCCGCGGGCGAGGGCGCGCGGACCGGTGTCCGTACCGACGCCGAGTGCTTCGAACTGGCCGACGCCGTCGCGGGGGTGGACACGCTGCGCCTGGTCGGCGTCGCCGGGTACGAGGGCGAGGTGCCCGACGCGACGCACGAGCGGGTGACCGCCTGGCTGCGCCGCCTGCTCGCGCTGACCGTGGCCTTCGACCGGGCCGGGCGCTTCGCCGACCTGGAGGAGATCGTGCTCAGCGCGGGCGGCAGCGCCTGGTTCGACGCGGTCGCCGAGGTCTTCGCCGAGGCGCCGGAACTGTCCCGGCCGCTGCTGAAGCTGCTGCGCTCCGGCGCGTACGTGTCGCACGACGACGGCCACTACCGCCGTCTGACCCCCTTCAACCGCGTCCCGGACGAGGGCGCCCTGCGGCCCGCCTTCCGCCTGTGGGCGCAGGTCGTCTCCCGCCCCACCCCGGAACAGGCGTTCCTGAACGCGGGCAAGCGGGACGCGGCGTACGACCTCGACCTGCCGCAGGCCCAGGTCGTACGGTCCGGCCGGGACGGCGGCGAGCGGCCCGCCGACGGCATCACCGTCACCGGGCTCTCCGACCAGCACACCTGGCTCCGTACGGAGCGGGGCGACGCCCTGGAGGTCGGTGACTGGGTCGGCCTGGGGCTGTCGCACCCGTGCACTTCCTTCGACAAGTGGCAGCTGATCCCGGTGGCCGAGGCGGACGGCACGGTCGTGGACTACGTCCGTACGTTCTTCTGACCGCCCCTCCCCGGTTCCGGGAGACCCCACGGCGGCCCGGCAGGGCCCCACGATCCCGGCGCGGAGCACCACCCCCGAGCCCCGCGCCGAGCGCCGGGGGCGCCCCCTGCCCCCGGCCGGCGCGTCCCATCCCGGACGCGCCCGGGTCCCGCTCCGGTGCACCCCCCTTCACCGGAGCGGGGCCCGTACGCTACGGCCGCACGCCGCGGCCCGGCCCCGGCCTTCGTTCGACAGGAAAGGCAGTTCGGTCATGGACACCGTGGTCCGCGACGTACGCGTCATCGACGGCACCGGCACTCCCTCCTACCGCGCGGACGTCGCCCTCGACGGCGGCCGGATCGCCGAGATCCGCCGGGAGACCGACTCCGGGCCGCGCCCCGGCGCCGCACGCGTCGTGGACGGCGCGGGCCTGGCCCTCTCCCCCGGCTTCATCGACATGCACGCGCACAGCGACCTGGCGCTGCTGCGCGACCCGGCGCACGAGGCGAAGACCGCGCAGGGCGTGACCCTCGAAGTCATCGGGCAGGACGGCCTGTCGTACGCGCCGGTCGACGACCGTACGCTCGCCGAGGTGCGCGCCCAGATCACCGGCTGGAACGGGGACGGCTCGGACATCGACTTCGGCTGGCGCACGGTCGGCGAGTACCTGGACCGCCTCGACCACGGCTTCGGCGGCCAGGGCATCGCCGTCAACGCGGCGTACCTCGTCCCGCAGGGCACCGTGCGGATGCTGGCGCTGGGCTGGGAGGACCGCGCGGCCACGCCCGGCGAGCTGGACCGGATGCGGCAGCTGGTCGCGGAGGGCATGGAGCAGGGCGCGGTCGGGATGTCCTCCGGCCTCACCTACACCCCCGGCATGTACGCGGACGACGCCGAACTCACCGAACTGTGCCGGGTCGTGGCCCGCTACGGCGGCTACTACTGCCCGCACCACCGCTCGTACGGCGCGGGCGCCCTGGAGGCCTACGCGGAGATGCTCGGCCTGACCCGGGAGGCGGGCTGCGCCCTTCACCTCGCCCACGCCACCATGAACTTCGGCGTGAACAAGGGCCGCGCCCCCGAACTCCTCGCCCTCCTCGACGAGGCCCTGGCGTCCGGCGCCGACATCACCCTCGACACCTATCCGTACACACCCGGCTGCACGACGCTGGTCGCCATGCTGCCGAGCTGGGCGAGCGAGGGCGGCCCCGACGCGATCCTGGCCCGGCTGCGGGACGACGCGGCGGCGGAGCGCATCCGGCACGTCATGGAGGTGGAGGGCGCGGACGGCTGCCACGGCGTGCCGATCGAGTGGGACACCATCGAGATCTCCGGCGTCTCGGACCCGGCGCTGGCGGGGTACGTCGACCGTACGGTCGCCGAAGCGGCGCGGGAGCGCGGCGAGGAGCCGTGGGCGACGGCCCGCCGGCTGCTGGTCGAGGACCGGCTCGGCCCGACGATCCTCCAGCACGTCGGCCACGAGGAGAACGTCCGCGCGATCATGCGCCACCCGGTGCACACCGGCGGCAGCGACGGCATCCTCCAGGGCGCCAAGCCGCACCCGCGGGCGTACGGCACGTTCCCGAAGTACCTGGGGACGTACGCGCGGGAGCTGGGCGTGCTGTCGCTGGAGGAGTGCGTGGCGCACCTGACCGGGCGCCCGGCGGCGCGGCTGCGGCTGCCCGACCGCGGCCTGGTCCGCGAGGGCCACCGCGCCGACCTGGTCCTCTTCGACCCGGACACGGTCGCCGCCGGGTCCACCTTCGACGCGCCGCGCACCCTGCCGACGGGCATTCCGCACGTCCTGATCGACGGCCGGTTCGTCATCGAGGACGGGCGGCGGACGGAGGTACTGGCGGGGCGCTCGGTCCGGCGAACGCGCCTCTGATCAGCCGTATCAGCTCGTCCGCGTCGGCCGCCACGCCGAGCGCGCCCAGCTCGCGGGCGGTGTCCTGGCGGGCGGGCGTGACCCGGCCGGCGAAGAAGACGACGGGGCCGGTGTAGCGCCGCTCCCGGCGCAGCGCCGCCACATGCGCGAACCCGGCCCGGTCGTCCGTGCCGCGGGCGATGTCGGAGATGATCAGGGACGGCATCCGGGCGGCGATGGCGGCGTCGGCGGCCCCGGAGTCCACGGCGATCTCCACGGTCGCCCCTTCCCGGCGGAACCAGGCGGCCAGGGAGGTGTTGTTCTCGGGGCGGTCGTCGACCCAGAGAATCGTGCGGCCGACGAGGGGCGCCTGCGGGTCGACGCCCGGGAAGCCGGCCGTGCGCCGTACGACCGTGCCGGTGCGGGCGTCCGGTATCGCCCCGGCCCCGACGTCCGGCTGCTCCCGCCCCGGCGCCGCCACCAGCGCCGGCGCCCCCTCGCGCAGCCTGCGCACCAGGTTCTCGGAGCGCGGCAGGTCGAGCAGGCCGTCGAGCAGGGAGTTGAACGCGGGGTCGGTGACCATGTCGGGGAAGACGGTGGGCAGTTCGCGTTCCAGCCGCTCCAGCACGGCGTACGGGTCGGTCAGGTTCCGCGGTACGTCGCGCTGCGCCAGGAAGGCTTCGACCACCGGCCGTTCCTCGTCGGACACGGTCGCCGACGTCCGCAGCAGCGTCCGCACCCGCCGGTACGTACAGAAGTCCGCGATCACATCGCCCCCGTCGGCGCCCGGCGGGCTGGTCATCATCCGGTAGAAGTCGGCGTAGAAGTACTGGATCAGTAACGTGCGCAGCACCGCCTCCGGCGGGTGGTCGGCCCACATCGGGTTCAGGGTGGCCTCCAGGACGAAGCCGTTGACCAGCCGTTTGATGCGGCGCGGGTTGCGGGCCGAGCGCTCGGCGAGCAGATCGACCAGCGGCTCGTCGAGGAGTTGCTCGATCCCGGCGGTGCGCGCGCACCACCTGATGTACTCCCGTACGCCCTGGCCGTCGGCCACCGGGATGCGGTAGCTGGTCTGGAAGATCTTCTCCATGAAGGTGGCGCCGGCCGGGGACAGGTCGCGCAGCAGGCCGCTGGGCCCCATCGCGGACCGGTCGCAGCCGATCACGAACGCCAGCCCCGGTACGTCCAGGTAGACCTTGACCGCCTCGCACACCGCCAGCACCGTCTCCTCGGGGCAGCGGTCCAGGTCGTCGATGAAGACGACGAGCATCCGGCGCGGCGAGTAGGCCGCGGTCTCGGCCCACTCCTGGGCCAGGTCGCGGATCGCGTCGCGCATCTCGTTACGGGCCTGGGAGTTGACCGACAGGCTGCTCCACAGTTCGTCGACCAGCCCGGCGGCGCCGAGCGGACCGGCCGCGACGGTCGCCAGCGCGCGCAGGACGCGCAGCACGGCCCGCTGTTCGGAGACCCGGTGCAGGGCCCGCCGCAGCAGCCGCCGGTCGAAGCGCATCAGCACCGACTTGATCAGCCCTTCCAGGGCGTCCGCGCCGGTCGAGGTCCAGGCGTTGTACCAGACGGTGTGCACCTCGGGCGCCGTCGTCAGCTCCGCGTCGACCAGGCGCATCAGGCTGCTCTTGCCCATGCCCCACCCGGCGTCGACGGCGAGGGTGAAGGGGGTGGCGGAGCGGGAGGCGATCAGCAGGTCGGCGAGCTGCCGGGCGGCGCGGCCCGCGCCCAGCAGGTCGCCACCGGCCGAGTCCACCGGCTCGTCGTTGAGCAGCGAGAGCCGCTGCGCGGATGACACCATGTCGCCCCCGTGGTTCGGTGCCGATGGTCCCGCGCCCGGCACCGGCCGGAGTGCGGGCACCGGCGCTCAGCGCCGTGGTGCGCGCCTCCCCGTGCGCGCACCCGCCGGGAGCGTACGCCAGTACGCCCGCCCGGCGGTCCGGCCCCGCCCCGGCCGCCACCGGAACGGCACGTTCCGCACCGTCACGGCAGGTGACCAAACCCACACCCTCCGGCCCCCGAAGGTGAACAAGAACACCAGGCGGGGCGTATGACGCGCCCGTAAGGTGGCTGGCATGCAGGTGATCCAGTCAACGAAGCTCGCCAACGTCTGCTACGAGATCCGGGGACCGGTCCTTGAGGAGGCGATGCGACTCGAAGCAGCGGGACACCGCATCCTCAAGCTGAACACCGGGAATCCGGCGGCCTTCGGTTTCGAGTGCCCGCCGGAGATCCTGGAGGACATCCTCCGCACCGTCGGCACGGCGCACGGCTACGGCGACGCCAAGGGCCTGCTCTCCGCCCGGCGCGCGGTCATGCAGCACTACCAGACCAAGGGCATCGAGCTGTCGGTCGACGACATCTACCTCGGCAACGGCGTCTCCGAGCTGATCCAGATGTCGATGCAGGCGCTGCTGGACGACGGCGACGAGGTGCTCGTACCGGCACCGGACTACCCGCTGTGGACGGCCTCGGTCTCGCTGTCGGGCGGTACGGCGGTGCACTACCGCTGCGACGAGCAGGCGGACTGGATGCCGGACCTGGCCGACATCGAGCGCAAGATCACCGACCGCACCAAGGCGCTCGTCGTCATCAACCCGAACAACCCGACCGGCGCGGTCTACGACGACGAGCTGCTGCGCGGCCTCGCCGAGATCGCCCGCCGGCACAACCTGATCGTGTGCGCCGACGAGATCTACGACAAGATCCTCTACGACGGCGTCACCCACACCCCGTTCGCCGCCATCGCCCCCGACCTGCTGACCCTGACCTTCAACGGGCTCTCGAAGTCCTACCGGGTGGCGGGCTACCGCAGCGGCTGGATGGCGGTCTGCGGCCCGAAGGCGCACGCCGCCTCGTACATCGAGGGCCTGACGATCCTCGCCAACATGCGGCTGTGCGCGAACATGCCCGCCCAGCACGCTGTGGCCACCGCCCTCGGCGGCCGGCAGTCGATCAACGACCTGGTGCTGCCGGGCGGCCGGCTGCTGGAGCAGCGCGACACCGCGTACGACCTGCTCACCCGGATCCCGGGCGTCACCTGCACCCGGCCGAAGGGCGCGCTCTACGCCTTCCCGCGGCTGGACCCGAAGGTCTACAAGATCAAGGACGACCGGCAGATGGTGCTCGACCTGCTGCGTGCCGAGAAGATCATGATCGTGCACGGTACGGGCTTCAACTGGCCCGAGCCGGACCACTTCCGCCTGGTCACCCTGCCGAACAAGGACGATCTGACGGACGCGGTGACCCGTATCGGCACGTTCCTGGACGGCTACGGGCAGTACTGAGTGCCTCCGGGACTCACGCCACACCCACCCCCGGCTGTACGGATCACAACTTTAGACACTGTCTAAGCTAGGATGGTCTCCTAGCCGCCGTTCCGCGTTGCCAGGAGGCCATCCCATGTACGAACCGATCCGCACCAAGTCGGTCCACTCCATGGCCGCCGACCAGGAGGTCCCGCACCGCTCCCGCGCGGAGGAGCTGGACATCCGGCTCGCCGGCCATCTGACCGCGCTGCTCACCGTCACCGACGAGCTGCGCGCCGCCGTGCCCGACCCCGCGCTGGACGACGCCGCCGAGCGCATCGCCGAGCAGGTCGCCCGGCTGCGCGGCGGGGCGTATCCGCTGCGGGCCGCACCGAGCGGCGGCGGCGACCCGGCCCGCGCGCCCCGGCTGCACCGGCGGGCGCGGATGCTGGCCGGCAGCGCCCTGGCCGTGGCCACCTCGCGGGCCGACGGCGCCGCCGCCGCGCTGGCGGCCGAGCGCATGGAGGCCCATGAGGCCGACGCCGCCGTGCAGGAGCTGGCGACGGCCTGAGCGCAAGCCGCCCGCGCCCGTGAGCAGAGACGGCCGGGGCCACGTGTTCGTGCACGTGGCCCCGGCCGTCGACCGTGGCGGTCCGGCGCGCTTCCGCGTCCCCGCCGGACCGTTTCGCCGTACTACCCCAGGCGGCGTACGAGCGCGTGGTACTCCTCCCACAGCTCCTTCGGCGTGTGGTCACCGAAGGTGTTCAGGTGATCGGGGATCAGCGCCGCCTCCTCGCGCCACACGTCCTTGTCGACGGTGAGCAGGAAGTCGAGGTCCGCGTCGGCCAGGTCGAGGCCGTCGGTGTCCAGCGCCTCCTTCGTCGGCAGGATGCCGATCGGGGTCTCGACACCCTCGGCCTTGCCGTCCAGGCGCTCGACGATCCACTTGAGCACCCGGCTGTTCTCGCCGAAGCCCGGCCACACGAAGCGGCCCGCGTCGTCCTTGCGGAACCAGTTCACGTAGTAGATCTTCGGCAGCTTCGACTGGTCCTTGTCCGCGCCGACCTTGATCCAGTGGCCCATGTAGTCGCCCATGTTGTAGCCGCAGAACGGCAGCATGGCGAACGGGTCGCGGCGCAGCTCGCCGACCTTGCCCTCGGCGGCCGCGGTCTTCTCGCTCGCCACGTTCGCGCCGAGGAAGACGCCGTGCTGCCAGGTCAGCGACTCGGTCACGAGCGGTACGGCGCTGGCGCGGCGGCCGCCGAAGAGGATGGCCGAGATCGGCACGCCCTTGGGGTCCTCCCACTCGGGCGCGATGATCGGGCACTGGCCGGCCGGCACGGTGAAGCGGGCGTTGGGGTGGGCCGCCGGGGTCGGCGACTCCGGGGTCCAGTCGTTGCCCTTCCAGTCCGTCAGGTGCGCGGGCTTCTCCTCGGTCATGCCCTCCCACCACACGTCGCCGTCGTCGGTCAGCGCGACGTTGGTGAAGACCGAGTTGCCCCACAGGGTCTTCATCGCGTTGGCGTTGGTGTGCTCACCGGTGCCGGGCGCGACGCCGAAGAAGCCGGCCTCCGGGTTGATCGCGTACAGGCGGCCGTCCTCGCCGAAGCGCATCCAGGCGATGTCGTCACCGATGGTCTCGACCGTCCAGCCGGAGATCGTGGGCTCCAGCATCGCGAGGTTGGTCTTGCCACAGGCGCTCGGGAACGCGGCGGCGACGTACTTCGGCTCGCCCTGCGGAGGGGTGAGTTTGAGGATGAGCATGTGCTCGGCGAGCCAGCCCTCGTCGCGGGCCATGACCGAGGCGATGCGCAGCGCGTAGCACTTTTTGCCCAGCAGGGCGTTGCCGCCGTAGCCGGAGCCGTAGGACCAGATCTCGCGGTCCTCGGGGAAGTGCGAGATGTACTTGGTCGAGTTGCACGGCCACGGCACGTCGGCCTCGCCGTCGGCGAGCGGGGCGCCGAGGGTGTGCACGGCCTTCACGAAGAAGCCGTCCGTGCCCAGTTCGTCGAGGACCGCCTGGCCCATCCGGGTCATGGTGCGCATCGAGACGGCGACGTACGCCGAGTCGGTGATCTCCACGCCGAGCGCGGAGAGCGGGGAGCCGAGCGGACCCATGCAGAACGGGACGACGTACATCGTCCGGCCGCGCATCGCGCCGCGGAAGATGCCCTGCTCACCGGTGAAGATGTCGCGCATCTCCGCCGGGGCCTTCCAGTGGTTGGTCGGGCCCGCGTCCTCCTCCTTCTCGGAGCAGATGAACGTCCGGTCCTCCACCCGGGCGACGTCCGACGGATCGGACGCGGCGTAGTACGAGTTGGGGCGCTTGACCGGGTCCAGCTTCGTGAAGGTGCCCTTCGCGACGAGCTCCTCGCACAGGCGCTCGTACTCCGCCTCCGAGCCGTCGCACCACACGACGCGGTCCGGCTCGGTGATGGCTGCGATCTCATCGACCCAGGAGATCAGCTCCTGGTGGTTGGTCGGGACGGGGGAGGGAGCCGCGTTGTCGCGCGCCACGATCGCTCCTAGATGAGGGTTTGGTCGGACCACTGTCTGCGCACATGCCGGCAGAGCCCGCTTGATGAAGGTGTCTGCCCCTTGGGGGCTGCGACCCGGATGCTTCGCGACCGCTCATCCGGTGCCGACCGCACTCATTTGATCATCCGACCCCGATCCACATCTGTCCAGAGGAGGTTCTCGTGACCGTCACCACTTCCGGACCGAGCCGTAACCTACGGTTGCGTAGGTAGCATTGCGGCCATGACTTCCGCGCCCGACGCCGCCGAAAGCCGCACTTCCCCCGTGACCAGCGCGGCCGCCGACGCAGTCTCCGCGGTCGCCGCGGTGGCCGCGCCACTCAAGCCCAAGCTGCGGGGCTGGCTGCACGCGGGGATGTTCCCCGCCGCCCTCATCTCCGGTGTGGTGCTCACGGCCCTGGCCGACAGCACCCGAGGCCGGATCGCCTGCGCCGTCTACACCCTCTCGGCCTGTCTGCTCTTCGGCATCAGCGCCCTTTACCACCGCGGCAATTGGGGCCCGCGCACCGGCGCGGTCCTGCGCCGACTGGATCACGCCAATATCTTCCTGATCATCGCGGGCACCTACACCCCGCTGACCATGCTGCTGATCCCCGGCACCCGCGGACAGATACTCCTGTGGGCCGTCTGGGCGGCCGCCCTCGCCGGCATCGCCTTCCGCGTCTTCTGGGTGGGCGCGCCACGCTGGCTCTACACCCCCTGCTACATCGCGCTCGGCTGGGCGGCCGTCTTCTTCCTGCCCGACTTCCTGCGCAAGGGCGGCATCGCCGTCCTCGTCCTCGTCGTCGTCGGCGGCATCCTCTACAGCGCCGGCGGCATCATCTACGGCATCAAGCGCCCCAACCCCTCACCGCGGTGGTTCGGCTTCCACGAGGTCTTCCACTCCCTGACGCTGGCGGCGTTCGCCGTGCACTACGTCGGCATCTCACTGGTGGCCTATACGCATTCCTGAGGCGCCCGGCGCGGCATCCGGCCCGCCCGCGGCCCCTCGTCCGCCCCGCGCGCCGACGCCCTCACCGCGCCGGCCCGCGAACCCCCTGCCCACGCGTGGCCGCGGTCTCGACGCCGCGGCCACCTGCCATGTCAGGGCGGCCACCCCGGCCAGGACCAGCGCCACCACCACGGCCGTGCCCCCGACGAGGAAACCTCCGACACACACCGCTGCCGCGAACACGGCGAACACATTGATCGCGGTACGCATACCCGCAACACCCCCTCCGGCATCACTGACAGTGATTTCGCTCTGGCCACAGCGTTACACACGCCACTGACAAACCACAGCCCTCCGGCGAGCAAGGGGACGTCAAGGAAGGCACGGGCGGCCCGGTCCGCACCCGTGGTTCCCGGTCCGAGGGATGTCCGACAATGACCTTCATGGCCTCCGCACAGGAAACCGCCGCGCAGCCCGCCGCACCCAAGGTCGGACTGCGCGAACGGAAGAAGATCCAGACCCGGCAGGCGATCCGCCGGGCCGCCTACCGGCTCTTCGAGGAGCGGGGATACGAGGCGACCCACGTCGACCGGATCGCCGAGGCCGCCGACGTCTCCCCCAGCACGGTCTTCCGCTACTTCCCCACCAAGGAGGACATCGTGCTCACCGACGAGTACGACGCACTCCTGGAGGCCGGTCTGCGGGCCCGGCCCGCCGACGAGACGGTGGCCGAGTCGCTGCGGCACGTCGCCGTCGAGTCGCTGCGGCACATCGCCGGCGAGGAGCGCGCCGAACTGGTCCAGCGCGTCCGGCTCATCCGGGAGGTACCGGCGATCCGCGGCCGTACGGCGGAGAACGCCGCGCGGCACACCGAGCTGATCGGCACCGTACTGGCGGAACGCACCGGGCGGCCCGCCGACGACCTGGAGGTCCGGGTGATCGCCTCGGCCGTCCTGGCGGCCCTCCAGGAGGCGTTGCTGCGCTGGGTGGCGGACGGGCAGCGGGACGATCTCGAAGAGCTGGTCAACCGGACGATGGATGTGCTGGCGCGGGGGCTGCGGCTCTGAGGGGGCGGCAAGAGCCCAGGACTCCCGTGAAAGCTCTCCCCTGCTCCCGGAGGGCTCCCGTAAGAGTTCGCCCCCTACTCCCTGAGAGCCCTCCCAACGAGAGCTCTCCCCTACTCCCTGAGAGCCCTCCCGTACGGAGCCACCCGCCCCGGCACCCTGGCCGGTTCCCCGAGCTGCCGGGCCAGCCGGCCGCGCAGCCTCGTCAGCCGCTCTATCCGGGCGTCCAGGTCGGCCAGCCGGCGGCGGGCCACCGCTTCCGCCGCGCGGCAGTCGTCCCGCCCGGGGCCGTCCTCGTGGTCGCCCTCCGCGCCGTCGCGGGCGCCGTTCCCCGGGGCGAACAGCGCGGCGACGCCGCCCGGCGGCAGCGAGTCGAGCAGCGGCGCGAACGACCGGATGTCCCCCACGGTCAGCCCCGCGTCGAGCAGTTCGCGCACCGTACGCAGGCGGTGTACGTCCTCCGGCGCGTAGACCCGGTGGCCGGACGGCGTGCGCCCGGCGGTCACCAGCCCCTGCTCCTCGTAGTAGCGCAGTGCCCTGGCCGTCATGCCTGCGGCGGCCGCGGCGTCCCCGATGCGCATCCGGTCCTCCCCCGACGGGGCCCGGCCGGTGGTGCCCCGCTGCGTACGTCGTGCCACTCAGACCGTACGCCGTCCTCCTCGGACCGTATGCGGTCGGCCGGGGACGCACCGGCGGGCCCGCGCCGCGGGCGGCCGCTCAGAGCTCCACGAGCACGGCGCCCATGTGCCGCCCCTCGATCAGCTCCATGAGGGCGCGCGGCGCCTGCTCGATGCCGTGCAGCCGGGCGTGCGGGAACGTGAGCGTGCCGTCCCGCAGCCCGCGCCCGAACTCCTCGTTCCACTCGGGGATCAGGTCGAGGTGGTCGTAGAGCGCGACGCCCCGCAGGGTCACGCTGCGGGCCAGCAGCGACAGGGTGTCGATCTCGGTGGTGTGCGCTCCCGCATCGGAGAGCTGGGTGGACAGCGCGCCGACGAGCGCGATACGGGCGCCGCGGTTGGCGAGCGCGATGGCGGCCTGCAACTGCTCGCCGCCCACGTTGTCGAAGACCGCGTCGACGCCGTCGGGGGCGGCCGCGCGCAACTGTTCCTCGATGGGGCCCGCGCCGCGGATCACCGCCGCGTCGTACCCCAGCTCCTTGACCAGGATGTCGGCCTTGCGCTGTGACCCCGTACTGCCGATGATCCGTGCGGCGCCCCGCAGCCGGGCGATCTGACCGGCCAGCGACCCCACGCCGCCGGCCGCGCCGGTCACGAAAACGGTGTCACCCGCGCGTACTTCGGCACCTCGTACCACCCCCATGTAGGCGGTGGGACCCTGGGAGAGGTACGCGGCCGGGTCGGGCAGCAGGTCCCGGTCCCGGCGCTGTACGGCGGTGGCGTCCACAAGGGCGTACTCCCGCCAGCCGAAGTGGTGTTCCACCAGGTCGCCGGGGGTGAGATCGGTGCCGGGGGCCTCGACCACCACTCCGATGGCCGAGCCGTACAGCGGTTCGCCGACCACGAAGGACGGCATCGGGACGGCGGTGACCTCGTCCATCAGCGTGCGCATCACGGCGGCGACGGCCATGGTCGTGTTGCGCACGAGCACCTGGCCCGGGCCCGGCCGGGGCACCGGCACCTCGGCCACCTCGAAGAGGTCGTCGGTGACCGGCCCCTGCGGGCGGGCGGCCAGGCGGACTTCGCGGTGGGTGGCGGGCAGACCGCCTTCAGTACGGTTCGTCATGCCGTCACGCTAGAACTTGACGCCCGCGTGAAGTACAAGTCGGCTGCTGGACCTAGGACTTTGGGCCAAGGGCGCGCTTCCCACAAGGAGCGCGAGCCGGGTCCCGCGCGGTCCGGCCCCCTCGGCCTCCCCTCGGCCTCTCCCTCACCCCCGCAGCTTCTCCTCCAGCTCCTCCGGGTCCGTCGTCGGGCGCTCGCACGTGAAGTGGCGGCAGACGTACGCGGCGGGCCGGCCGTCCACCAGCGGGCGGTCCTTCAGGAGCGGCACCTCGTCCGAACCGGGCGCCCCGAGGGCGACCACCGCTCCGGGGGCGGTCCCCAGGAGCGCGGCGCGGTGCAGCGCCCGGGTGGCCGGGTCACCGTCCGGGCCGACGACCGCGACCTCGCGCGGCCCGTCCAGTGCCGCTTCGGCCACCGCCAGCCCCCACCCGATGAAGCGCGGCGCCCGGCCGCCCAGCGCCCGCACGACGCCCAGGGCGCGCTCGGCGGCGTCCCGGTGCGGGCCGCTGCCGGTCAGCGCCGCGTACGACAGGAGCGCGCCGGCGGCGGCGGTCCAGCCGGACGGCGTGGCGTTGTCGGTCGGGTCCTGCGGGCGGCGGATCAGCTGCTCGGCGTCGTTCGCGGTGTCGTACAGCGTGCCGTCCTCGGCGGCGAAGTGGACGAGCACCGTGTCCAGGAAGAGGCCCGCGAAGTCCACCCAGACGCCCTCCCCGGTGACCGAGGCGAGCGCGAGGAAGCCCTCGGAGACGTCCGCGTAGTCCTCCAGGACACCGGAGTTGGTGCCGGCCACGCCGTCCCGCGAGGTGCGGTGCAGCCGCGCCTGCCCGTCCATGTGGACGCGGACGAGCAGGTCGGCGGCGTCCGTGGCGGCCTGCACCAGGTCCGGGCGGTCGAAGTAGGCGCCGGTCTCGGCGAGGGCGGCGATGGCCAGGCCGTTCCATGCGGCGACGACCTTGTCGTCCCGTCCGGGGCGCGGCCGGGAGTCGCGGGCCGCGCGCAGCCTCTCCTTGATGCTCACGATCCGCTCGGCGTCCACCAGGTCGTCGGTGTCCGGGAGCTGGAGGACGGACGCGCCCTCCTCGAAGGTGCCCTCCTCCGTCACGCCGAAGTAGTGCGCGGCGGCGGCCGCGTCCTTCTCCCCCAGGACGGTACGCAGTCGGCCGGGCGTCCATACGTAGTACGCGCCCTCGACGTGCTTGCCGCTGCCGTCGTCGGAGTCCGCGTCCAGGGCGGAGGCGAACCCGCCCTCCGAGGTGCGCAGTTCGCGCACCATGAAGTCGGCGGTCTCGACGGCGACGCGCCGGGCCAGATCCGATCCGGTGACGCGCCACAGGTGCGCGTACGTACGGCACAGCAGCGCGTTGTCGTAGAGCATCTTCTCGAAGTGCGGCACCGTCCAGGTCGCGTCCACCGCGTACCGCGCGAAACCGCCGCCGAGCTGGTCGTAGATGCCGCCGCGGGCCATCGCCTCGGCGGTCGCCTGCACCATCTGGAGGGCCGCCTCGGACTCCGTACGGGCGTGGTGGCGCAGCAGGAACTCCAGCGCCATGGACGGCGGGAACTTGGGCGCGCCGCCGAAGCCGCCGTGCACGGCGTCGAAGTCCCTGGTCAGGGCCAGCAGCGCGGTGGCCAGGTCCTCCGGGCCGGGCGGCACCTGACCGCCCTTGGCCAGCGTTTCCGACACCGACCGCGCCGACAGGTCGGCGACGATCCGCCCCGCCACCTCGCCCACCTCGTCCCGGCGATCCGCCCAGGCGCTGCGCACGCCCTGAAGGATCTGCGGGAAGGACGGCATTCCGTGGCGCGGCTCGGGCGGGAAGTACGTACCGAAGTAGAACGGCTCGGCGTCGGGCGTCAGGAAGACCGTCATCGGCCACCCGCCCTGCCCGGTGGCGGCCTGCACCGCCTCCATGTACACGGCGTCCACGTCGGGCCGCTCCTCGCGGTCCACCTTCACCGCCACGAAGTGCTCGTTGATCACCGCGGCGACGGCCTCGTCCTCGAAGCTCTCGTGCGCCATGACGTGGCACCAGTGGCACGCGGAGTAGCCGACCGACAGCAGCACGGGCACATCGCGCCGCCGCGCTTCCTCGAAAGCTTCCGCTCCCCAGGGCCACCAGTCGACGGGATTGTCAGCGTGCTGAAGCAGATAAGGCGAGGTCACACCAGCCAGCCGGTTCATACGGACCAGCCTCTCACAGCGCCCGCCCCCATCGGCGGGGCCCGCGCGGGCCCGCCCCGCGCGCCTCGCTCGGCGAACCGTGCTCATGCGTCATCACGGGGAGAACGGCTGCCGCGCCCTTCCCCGTCACCGTCGCCCTGGGGACCGTCTGACGGCGCCGGCACCGGTGACACGCCGGGTGACCGGCCGACAGCACCACGGGAACACCGAGCCGCCCCGGCCGCTCGACGGCGCCCGGAGACCGGCCCGCGCTCCGGGCCGTCACGCCACCGCCGCCTCGCCGGTACGGATCTCGACCGGGCGGCGGGACAGAGCGCGTACGTCGTCGAGCATGAGCGGCGCGGCGGCGACGGCGAGGATCGCGGCGGCGCTGAGGCCCAGCGCGACGTTCAGCCCCACCGCTTGTACCGCCGGGCCGACGAGGACGTACCCGAGGGGCACCAGCGCCAAGGGGCCCACGTTCGAGAAGGACAGGACGCGGCTGAGTTCTTCCACGGGGATGCTCTCCTGCATCAGGCCGGTCCAGGTCACCATCGCCGTGTCCACCCCGGCGCCCGCGATCAGCATGGCCAGGGACAGGACCGCCAGTCGCCCGTGCGTGGCCATCACCAGGACCGGGAGGGCCATCGTCGCGATGCACCCGCAGATGAGCGGACCGGCCCGGCGCGGGCGCCAGGCCACGGCCGCCGCCGATCCCGCGGCCAGTCCGGCCGCGAGCGCGGTGACCGCCAGGCCCCAGGCCCGCGGGCCGCCCAGTTCCTCGTTCGCGTAGACCGGGCCCATGACCTGGGCGCTCGCCAGCCACACCATCAGGGCGACGGCGTTTTGCAGGACCATCACCCACAGCCACCGCCGGCTCTTGAAGACCCGCCAGCCTGCGATCACATCATGGATGACCTTGGTCTGTCCGGCGTCCTCCTTTCGCAGCAGCGGAACACCGACCCGCGAGAGCAGCAGCGCCGCGCCGAAGAAACTCAGCGCGTCGCAGGCGATGGCCCAGCCCGGACCCGCGAACGCGACCACCACCCCGCCCACCGCGCGCCCCGCCATCTTCGAGGCGTTCTGCGGAAACCTGACCAGGGCATTGGCCTGTTGTCTCAGCTCGGGTCCGACGATCTGCGGGACGACGCTCTGCTGCGCCGGGACGAAGAAGCCATTGGCGGCGCCGGTCACCAGCGCCAACAGCGTCAGGTGCCATACCTGGGCGATTCCGCCGAGAAGGAGAACCACGGCCGCCGCCTGGGCCAGCCCGGAGACCAGATGCGCGCTCACCATGACGCGTTCCGTCGAGGTCCGATAGGCGGCCGCGCCACCGACCACTGCCAGCAGCGGCTGCGGAATCATCCGCGCGGCGAGCACCAGCCCCAGGCTGCCGGGTCCGCCCCCGACGTCGAATACCGCGAAAGCAAGAGCGACGACGGAAATGTCGGAACCCAGCTGCGACAGCACCTGTCCCGTCCAGTACAGCCGGTACGGCCGGTTCCGCGCCAGCGCGCCCACCCCGCGCAAACCGCCCGGGCCCACACCGCTTCGGCCTTTCCTCTCTTTGGCACCGAGCACCGGCAACGCCAACAGCCTCCGCTTCGCTCCGCGTCAGAGTTCCGCGAGCAACTCCGCGAGTACCCCGGCGATGTCCGCCAGTGGGCCCGGCCGGGTCATCTCCAGGTGGGAACATTCCACGGGGTATTCAGTGACCGGGCCTTGCACGAACGGCTGCCAGTTCTTCCCGCGACGGCCGTTCGTCTCACCTTGTGTGGCGGAGAAATACGCCATGGGTCCTTTGAACTGCACGGCGGGGACGTACCGCCGGGACAGTGCGTAATGGCGTCGATGCGCCTCGAACATGCGATGGAAGGTGCGCTGTCCCAAAAGCCCGTAGGGGCTTCCGGACGCAGCCAGTTCGCTCCGGAGGGTTTCGAGGTCCAGCGCGGACGCCTCTGGCGGCCGGTCAGTGGCACCAGGCGATGCGGCCTTGTCGTCGAGTTCCCCGAGCATCATCAGGAAATACCGTCTGACGGCGTTTTCCAGTACGAATCCATCGGACTCGCCGGCTGCCGGAATCTCCCGGCGCTCCTGCGGTGGCGGTGGCGGCGCGCTGTCGAGCAGGGCGAGGAATGCCACGCCCTCTCCGGCCTGCTGAAGCCGCACCGCTGCTTCGAACGCCACCCGCCCTCCGAACGACCAGCCCAGGACGTGGTACGGGCCGTGCCGCTGCACCTTCCTGATCTGCTGGACGTAATCGGCTGCCATCTCCTCCACCGATTCCGGTAGCGCGCCACCGCTCAGGACACGCGACTGCAAGCCGTAGACCGGCCTGTCCCGCAGATGGCGCAGCAGTCCGGAATAGCCCCAGCTCAGGCCGGAAGCGGGGTGGATACAGAACAGTGGCGGTTTCGTGCCGAGCGTGCGCAGCGGCAGTACGACATCGAGTGCGGCACCGGCGTCCGCGGGCACCTCGCACCGGCCGGCCAGCGCGGCGACGGTGGGGTGCTCGTAGACCGTGTTCAGCGCGATGTCGAAGCCGAGCGTGTCGCGGATCGACTCGATGAGTTCCACGACACCGAGTGAATCCCCGCCGTTCTCGAAGAAGTCGTCCTCGATACCGACCCGGTCCAGCCGCAGCGCCTCCGCGAACAGTGAGCACAGCGTGTGCTCCTGGGGAGTACGCGGATTCCGGTACGAGCTGCCGCCCGCCTCGTGTTCGCGCGCCGTGACCGTCATCGCGCCGCCTCCGCCGGAACCTGGTCGGCACGACCCGATGTGACGGCATCGGGAGCGAACCGCAGGACGCCTTTCAGCAGGCAGCGCTCACCGTAGAACGAGTTGCGGCCGTGCAGCAGGCGGCGGTTGTGCATGAACACGGCTTCCCCCGGCGTCAGCAGAACCGGCTTCGCCAGCCCGCCGTCCACGACCTGGTGCTCACAGAAGTCCGCGAAGCGACGCGCCATTTCGATCACTTCGGGCGGGTTCCCGGCGGAGACGCGGGTGCTGCTCCAGTTGAACGAAGGGATTCCCTGGTCGTAGTAGAGGATCGTGGAGACGCGGCGCTTCTCGCCCTTCTCGAAGAGCACCTCCGTCTCCAGGAGTTGCTGGAACAGCCCGGGGTCGAAAACCGACAGGTAGTCGAACACTTCGGACCCGTCGGCGACTACTGTCGCGCCGCCGAACCGCGCCTGCTGCACACAGTAGAAGAAGAAGATGTCGAATTCGACGTCGGTGTACGCTCCGTCGATGTGAAGTGGCATCCGGGTGTTGCCATAGCGGTACAGCGACTGGTCGACCGCGGCGGGGTCGTACCGGATGTCCAGCCAGCCGGCGGATTCCAGAGAAGCGGTCCGCGCGTCTTCGTTCTTGAAGTGGAAATCGCCGAGCCGCGAAGCCAGTCCGTGATAGAAGGCCCCGTGGTCGACCTCTTCGGGAACACCGGAGACCCTGACGACTTTCGTGCGGCTCAGTGCCGCGGATACGTCCTCGGCGCACTGTTCCGCGCTCCGGTACCGCACCGTGGCGTAGAAGTCGGTGAGCGTCTGCATGGTCCGGTCCGCTCTCATGGCGTTTCCTGCCCCCGGCGTGTCGGGCGGCAACCGTCGGTGATCTGGACCCGGTGGATCTCACGGCGCAGGCCCGGGTAGTCGTTGAGCGCCTTGTGCTGGACACAGCGGTTGTCCAGCACCACCACGGTTCCGCGCGTCCAACGGATCCGTGCGGTGAATTCCTCCCGCACGACATGGCCCGCCAGGAAGTCGATCAGCGGCTGCGCCGCGTCGCGCGGAAGACCGGCCACACCCGACATGTGGCAGGCGCTGACGTAGAGCGTCGGCAGTCCGGTTTCCGGATGGACACGGACGAGGGGGTGCCGGAACTCCTGGTCGGCGCGCGTCCTGTCCGCCACCCGGGTCACGTCCCCCAACTCCAGTCCGGCCGCGGCGCTGCCGTGGACCTTGGTCGCCGTGAACACCCCGTCCAAGCCCTGGATGCGGCTCTTGACGTCCTGGGGGAGCGCCTCGTACGCGGCGGTCATATCGGCCACCAGGGTGTCGCCGCCACTCTCGGGAATATCGATCCCCATGATCACCGTGTGCGACGGCGGAATCTCGTGGTAGGGGGAATCGGTGTGCCAGACGCCGCCGAAGTTCCCCCGGCTCTCCGGCTCCTTGATGATGCGCAGAATCTCCGGAAGACCCTCCATCGGTTCGCCGAACGGGTAGGGAGTGACCGTCCCGAAGCGTCGTGCGAAACCGAGGAACTGCGCGGGGGAAAGGTGTGCCTGGCCCCTGATGCACAGCACATGTCTGTCGCGCAGGATGCCGGCGAGAGCGGTGAAAGCGGCATCATCGAGAGCGGCGAGGTCCACCCCGGTGATCTCCGCACCGAACGCGCCGTTCATGGCGGCCGTCCGAAGGCGCGCCGGCTGTTCGGCCGCCCCGGGCCCGGCTCCCGGCGGCGCCGTGGAAATCGGAGTGTGCGTGCTCGTCCCGGACGTCACGGCGCGCCTCCCGCCGGCATCGCGGCATCGCCCGCCGCGACGTGGTGCTCACCACCGGTCGGTTCGGATCCGATCGTGCGGTCCCAGTCGAGGGCGACACCGCACTGGCGTGGCTTGGGGCGCTCCGCGTCGGACAGCACATCGGTGTGCAGGGGCACGGATTCGTGCCAGAGGGACCGGAGGAAATCGGGGTCGTTCTTCGACAGATAGGGGCTCTGCAATCCCGTGTACCGGGCCGGGACGCAGGTCAGGGTCGGCACCCGGAGATCGGGGTACAACCGGCCGCTCCACAGATCCTTCGTATCCGCCGTGGGGCGGCACGCCCGGTGGTCGATCGCGTCGAGGACCGGGGAGCCCGGAACGAAGCGCAGGCTGTTCTCCCCCATCGGGAAATCCCGGTCGCAGAAATAGGCCACGATGCGGTCCTGCCTGCGGGCAAGGGCTGCGTCGCGGAACGCGGCCGTCATGATGGTCGGTACGGCCACTCCGCCCACGTCGCGGTACTGCTCGATCGCCGTCAGCCGCATCCGCAATTGCGGCCTGCTGTCGAAGGCGCTGACCGAGACGCGCAGCTCCGCGCCGAGTTCCGCCAGGCGGACGGCCGCTTCGTCCGGCAACGCCGTGAACACCTTGGTGATGAAGACCGTGTGATGGCCCGATTCCCTGATGAGCTCGGTCAGCCGTACGGCCTTCGGCCAGTCCCACGAGGCGTCGCTGTTCCAGCCGTTACGGAGGTAGCCCTGGGTGGCCGGAATCGCCGCCAGGTCGGCGCGGAACACCTCCTCGTCCAGCACGTTGGGCACCCGGGTGCCGAAGTCGTAGCCGGACTCGAAAGCCCCCTTGGCGGCGAAACAGCTGCCGTAGCAGACCTGGGAGGCCGGCAGGCAGCCCAGCATCAAGTCGGTGGTGAGCGAATCGAAGGGAAGCCCACCGGCACGGCCCGCACGGATAGGGCCGCCCTTCGGGACTTTCAGCGCGGCGCCCTTGCCGTAGGGCTGGTACGCGCCGGCCGCCAGCCGCCGCAGCCGTTTCGCCGCTTCGTCGCTCTCGCCGGTGAGTTCTGCCAGTTCCCCGGCCATCACCTCGGACTTCGCGGCAGTCATACACCGCCTCCGGCGTCGGCGACCGAAGGCGTGGCGACAAACGTCCGGCGGGCCCGCTTCAGCTCACGGTGGACACTGCGCAGCTGACCACAGCCGCCGCCCACGTCCACACCCGCGCTCACGCAGATGCTCACATCGAGCCCGGCGGCGTCCAGCCCGCTGCGGAAGTACTCGTACCGCTCGGGCGGCGACGGAATAAGCCCCGCGTCCGGGACCTCGTTCCATGACTTGAGCTTGACCGAGAAGGCGTCGCCGTCCAGGAGTTTCACCAGTCTGTCCAGATCGGCGTCGGAATCGTTGACGCCGTCGAACAGCAGATAGTTCATGATGACCGGCACCCCGGAGGCCATCCGGTACTCCCGGGCGGCGTCCAGCACGTCTTCCAGCGGATACGTCTTGTTCGTGGGGATCAGCCGGGTGCGCACCTCGTTGGTCGTCGCGTGCAAGGACACGCTCAGCAGGCTGATCGGCATGCTCGGCAGCCGGCGCATCTGGGGGACGATGCCGGACGTCGTCACCGTCACCTGTTCGGTGAGGCCGTCCGCCAGCAGCCGCGTGGCGGCGTCCCGCAGATTGTCGAAATTGAGCAGCGGCTCCCCCATTCCGGCCACGACCACCTTGGTGAACCTGCCGCCCGGAACTCCGTCGGGCAGGTCGGCGGCGGTCAACGCCACCTGGCCGTAGATCTCCTGGCTGGTCAGGTCACCGAGATTGCGCTGCTTGCCGGTCTCGCAGAACACGCACCCGACGTTGCAGCCGGCCTCCGTGGAGATACAGGTGTGCGGCTCGCCGTCGAGCGTGTAGTAGATGCTCTCGACCGTGCTCCCGGAACTGGGGACGTTCCACAGGTACTTGATGCTGCCGTCGGCCGAGTTTCTCTTCTCCGCCATCTTCATACGTTTCCACGCTCCTCGATCGCCGTCCCGGACGCCGCCAGCTCCGTCTCCCCCGTGTCCCGCCCGGCCGGGGATTCCACTCCCACGACTTCTCCGGCCGGCACCGCGAAATACTCCAGCGGAGCGAAGATCTTGGTTCCCTTGAGCCAGCGCATCCCTTCGAAGGTTTCCCGCCGGTGCAGGACTTGAGCGTTGTCGTAGACGACGAAGTCGCCCATCCGCCATTCATGGGCGTAGACGTTCCGGTCACTCAGGCAGTGGTGGAGCAGCTGAGCCTTCAGCACGTCGCCCGCTTCGTCGGATACACCGATGAACCGCTCGGTGTTCTCGCTGACATAGAGGAATTCGCCGTCCCCTCGGGGCGAGGTGAGAAGCACGGGGTGCGAGACCTCGACGTGGTCCACGTTGTCGTGCGTGGGGGCCGGCCGCCGGGTCGACCACAGCGGACGGACCCGTTCGACGAGCTCGGCCGGGAGGGAGAGCCGGTGCACGGCCGTCGTGGCGAAGCTCGTCGCCCCGCCGCGCGTCGGCGGGACCAGGCAGTACAGCGAGGCCAAGGTGGCCGGGTCGCAGCGGAATTCCTGGTCGGAATGCCAGTAGTCGGTGTGGTTGTCGGCGACGCCGAGGGGCTTTCCCGACTCGTCCCGGAAACCGGTGAGGTAGCTGACGAAGCGGGTCGACGGCGCGTGCGACCAGGTCCGGGCCGGCTCCTCCAGCCGCCCGTCGCCGAGCTGCCTGCTCGCGCGCTCCAGTGCGTCGTCGTCCAGGACCTGGTCCCGGAACACCAGGACGCCACAGCGTGCCAGTTCGGTACGGATCACATGAACGGCTTCGGCGTCGAGAGCGCGCACATCGAACCCGGTGACCTCGCGGCCGAACCGAGGATGAAGATTGTTGAACCTCATTATCAGAATCCCTGGATTGCGGCAGTTTTCATGCCGGGCGGCGAACGATCTCCACGTTCGCGACATGCAAGCTGCGGATTTCTCGACCGGGGTCGATGGGACAGCTTCGGCACCCATACCCGACATCACTCGCCCATCACGCGGACCGGGGCCCTGACGCCGCTTATGGAGCAACCGGAATCATGCCGTCGGGGGATTGCCGCCGGATCACCGGCGCAAGCCGTGGTGAAAAACTGTCCGGCCCGTGGCCTTATCGTGGCCGCCATTGAAATGATGGACGGGTAACTGCCGACTGCCGCAGGGAAGTTGTACGCCCTGCGCTTTCGGTCACGGCCGTCGGGGCAGCGGCCGCCCCGGCCGGCGTACCGCGGCCGGAACCGGGAAACCTCCCGGACCCCCGCCCAGCCCCTCTCCCGCCCTGTGGATACCCGCCCCACCGAGCGGGGAGTTATCCACAGGACTGCCGGATCGGGCGGGGAAGCGGAAGACTGGGGGTGCGAAGCCGATCAGCGGGGGCCGGGACGGGGGTGCTGCCCCGGTTGTCGGGGCGGGCCGGGAGGCCGGGGATTGCGGAAGGACCGGAATCCGCCGGGACGCTGGGAACTGCAGGAGGGGGAAGGCATGCCGGGCTCACTGGCCGTGCTGCGTGACAGTCACCGGGCGGATGCGCAAGGGCTGCTGGCGCGGGCCGTCGAGGAGGAGGTGCGCCGCTCGGGCGGGACGCTGGACCGGGGCGTCCTGCTGTCCCGGGCACAGGCGGCGCTGGACGAGCTGGCCGGCAAGGCGGCCGAGGAGTACGGCGCGTACGTCCACGCGCTGGACGAGTCGGCGGCCGGCCACCGGCCGCTCTCCGAGCGGCTGTCGCGCAAGGAGCTGGGGACGCCCGCGGTGGCCACCCTGGTCGCGGCGGTCGCCGCGTTCGGCACGGACCTGGCGTACGGCACGGGCGCCGGCCCGGCCCTCGGCGTCGGCGCCGCGGTGGTGGCCGCGGGCGCCGCGGCTACGGTCGTGAAGCTGACGGCGGGGCACTGGCCGGCGGCGCACCGGCGGGCGGGCATGCGCGGCCAGCCGGGTGGCCCCGAGCAGCTGCGCCTCCAGTGGCTGACGGCTCTGGAGGTGCGCGGCATCCGGCCGTTCCTGGACCAGCAGCGGATGCTGACGGCGGCGACGCGCGGCGGCTCCGCCAACTCCGCCGCGCCCCCGCGGCCGTCCCGGGTGCCGCAGCTGCGCGGTGCCGACCGCAGCGCGGCGGCCCGCCGGCGGTCCGTGCTGGAGCAGTCCTTCGCCCACCTGCCGCGGCCGACGGAGCCGTTCGCGGGGCGGCAGGCCCACCTGCGGCAGATCGCGCAGTGGGTGCAGGCGGCCCGCGCGAGCACGGAGACCCGGCCCACGGTCGTGGTGCTGCACGGCGAGCCGGGCTCGGGGCGCACGGCGCTCGCGGTGCGGGCCGCGCACCAGCTGCGGGACCAGTTCCGCGGCGCCTGCGTGGTGGACCTGCGCGGCGACACGCCGGGCGAGACGCCGCTGCCGACGCGGGACGCGCTGCTGCACCTGCTCAACCGGACGGGCGCGCCGCGCGAGCAGCTGCTGTTCCGGGAGCGGCCCTCCCAGGAGCAGCACGTCAAACGGCTCACGGAGCTGTATCACAAGCATCTGACCGGCCTGCCGGTGACGGTCCTGCTGGACGACGCCTCGGACCCGGAGCAGGTGCGCCTCCTGGTGCCGGACCGCTCCGACAGCCTGGTGCTGGTGACCACCCGCGAGCCGATGCGGCTGCCCGGCGATCTCCAGGCGTGGGTGCACCAGCTGCCGGTGGGCGCGCTGGACCCGGTGGGCACCGAGGAGCTGCTGCGGGCCACGGCCGACGAGTCCGAGGGCGAGACCGGGCCGTACGACCACCAGTCCGTCGAGCGGATAGCGCAGCTGTGCGCCGGGCTGCCGCTGGCCCTGCGGGTGGCCGGTTCGTCGCTGGGCTCCCGGTCGCCCGCCACCCTGGCCGCGGACCTGGAGGCGAGCGCCGCGCGCCCGGCCGACGCCGGCCGGGTGACACCGGTCGAGGCGGCCCTGTGGCTGCGCTACACGGACCAGTCGGAGACCGCCCGCCGCCTGCTGCGCCGATTGGCGCTCGTGGGGCGGGCCAGCCTGGGGGCGGCCGCCGCGGCGGCGCTGCTGGGCGTGACCGAGCAGGAGGCCGAGCGGCAGCTGGCCGACCTGGCCGCCGCGGGGCTGATCGAGCACGTGCGCAGCGACCGCTACCGCCTGCACGCCCTCGTGCACCTCTTCGCGCACGCCCGCCTCGTGGAGGAGGAGGACCCGGCCGAGCGCGGCACCGCCCAGGAGCGGCTGATCCGCAGCTACGCGGAGCTGGCCGACTCGGTGATCCGCCTGGTGGACGGCCGTACGTCCACCCGCGCCGACCGCTTCGGCTCGCACGGCTTCACCTCCCTGGACGCGGCCCTCCAGTGGCTGGACGACGAGACCAGCTTCATCACGGCCGCGCTGCGCCACGCCGACCAGGGCGTGGACCAGGCGACCGTCTCCCACCTGCTGGGCGCGCTGGCCGACTACTGCCTGCTGCGCGGTGATCTCTACCGCCTGGGTGAGCTGAGCGAGCTGACCAAGGCCACGGACCAGGGCCTGCTCGCCCGGTCCGTGCAGTGGCGCACCGGTGTCGCGGCCCGCCAGCTCGGCGAGCTGGACAAGGCCCGTACGACCCTGACCTCGGTGGTCGACCTGTACTTCGAGGCGCAGCACCCGGTCGGCGCCGCGCGCGCCCTGCGTGACCTCGGGATCACGCTCCAGCAGCAGGGCAATCTGACGGAGGCCGCGGCCAAGCTGCGCGAGGCCATCGACATGCAGTCCGGCGCCGACGTGCGCGGCGACCGGGCGTGGACGCTGCACGCCCTGGCGGCGGTCGAGCGCGACCGCGCGCAGGTGGCGGAGGCGCTGGCGCTGCTGCGCGAGTCCCTTGAGCTGCACCGGGAGAGCGAGAGCGTGCACGGCCAGGCGTGGGCGCACTTCCAGCTCGGCCAGGTCTATCTGCGCATGGGCGAGGTCCCCCAGGCGGAGGCCGAGTTCCACGCGGCCATGGAGCTGTACGGCCGTACGCACGACGACCGCGGCACGGCGTGGGCGATGACCCAGCTGGCGCGGGCCCGCCTGGTGGACGGCGACCCGGACCCCGCGGTGGACCAGCTGCGCCAGGCCCTGCCCCTGCACCGCCGGTACGAGGACGCCCGCGGCGAGGCCTGGACGCTGTACTACCTCGGCCAGTCGCTGGAGGAGCAGGGCGACCTGGACGCGGCACTGCGGCACCTGGAGCGGTCGCGGACGATGTTCAGCCGGATGCAGGACGGCTACGGCCTGGCGTGTGCCCGGCACCACTCCGGGCGCGTCACCCGGGACCTGCGGGCGGCGCAGACCGGCTCGCTGCGCAACAGCGGCTTCGCCCGGCAGCTCCTCCAGGACGCCCGCAAGGACTTCCAGCGGATCTCCGTACCGCACGGAGAGGCCTGGTCCTGCCTGGAGTTGGTGATCATCGACGCGGGCAACGGCCGCACGGCGCAGGCGCTGGAGCTGGCCGACGAGGCGGCGCGCACCTTCGCCGGCTACGGCGACCGGCGCGGCGAGGACTGGGCCCGCTTCCTGCGCTGCACGCTGCTGCCGTTCGCCTCACCGGGCGGCTCGGTGGTCGGCTCGGCCGTGGCGCAGGAGGAGCTGGCCCAGCTCGTACAGGACCGGCACCCCACCCGCGACTCGAAGCTGGAGGACTGTGCGGAGACGTTCGCGCTGCTGCTGGACCGCGGCGTGGAGCTGGAAACGGGATGGGAGGCATGGCGGCTCGGCATGGTCCCGAACCGCCACGCGCGCGAGGTCATGGGCGTGTCCATACCCCCCGGGCAGTGACAACCCCGGTCCGGGCCCGGGCCAGGGCCCGGACACCGGCTCCGACGCCGGACGGGTCGGTGGCCGGCCGGCCGCCGCCCACCCCGTCCGGCACCGGGGGCGCCGCTCAGCCGGTCTTCGGCTGCGCCTTGCCCGAGGTCCGCTTGGCGGAGCCCTTCGCCACCTCCGCACCGCCGGAGGCGGCGGGCGCCTCCGGGGTCTCCTCGAAGTCGACCTTCTTCATGTGCCTGTTCATGGACTTCATCAGCAGCCAGACGGCGCCGCCGATGACCGCGAACACGATGAAGCCGAGGACGCCGGGGGTCACCTTGTCCTTGTCGAAGCTGTCGGCAAGGGTGACGAAGTGCGTCACGGCGAGGGTGCTAGTCGCGCTCATCATGGAGTCAATTGTTGCGGATGCCCGCGAAGAGGTCGTCCTCGGGGAGGGACGTGTCCACCAAAGACTTGGCGAGCTCGTACTCCTCCGTCGGCCAGACCTCCTTCTGGATGTCCATCGGCACCCGGAACCAGCCGCCGTCCGGGTCGATCTGCGTCGCGTGCGCGATCAGCGCCTTGTCGCGGATCTCGAAGAAGTCGGCGCAGGGCACGTAGGTGGTCAGCGTCCGCTCGCGGCGCTCGAACTCCTTCCAGCGCTCCAGCCACTCCCCGTACGGCGACTCCAGCCCGCGCTCCAGCAGCGCCTCGTGCAGCGCGACGGTGCGCGGCCGGTTGAAGCCCTGGTTGTAGTAGAGCTTCTGCGGCTGCCAGGGCTCGCCCGCGTCCGGGTACTTCTCCGGGTCGCCGGCCGCCTCGAAGGCCACCATCGAGATCTTGTGGGTCATGATGTGGTCGGGGTGCGGGTAGCCGCCGTTCTCGTCGTAGGTCGTGATGACCTGCGGCTTGAACTCACGGATCAGCTTCACCAGCGGCTCGGCCGCCGCCTCCACGTCCTGGAGGGCGAAACAGCCGTCGGGCAGCGGCGGCAGCGGGTCGCCCTCGGGCAGCCCGGAGTCGACGAATCCCAGCCACTCCTGCTTGATGCCCAGGATCTCCCGGGCCTCGTCCATCTCCTTCTTCCGCACCTCGTGGATGTGCTCCTCGATGTACGGGTCACCCTGGAGCTTGGGGTTGAGGATGGAGCCGCGCTCCCCGCCCGTGCAGGTGACGACCAGCACGTCCACCCCCTCGGACACGTACTTGGCCATGGTGGCCGCGCCCTTGCTCGACTCGTCGTCGGGATGGGCGTGCACTGCCATCAGTCGCAGCTGCTCAGTCAAGACTCGATCCTCAGTGAAAGGCCGGAGTAGATGTTTCCTATAGTGACCGAAGCACGGGGCGATTAATTCCGGAGCCCCCGGCAGGAGGTCGATCATGACTGCGGTGCGCGAGGGGCTGCCCGACGGACGCTACGGCCGCTCCGCCGACCGGCGTGCGGATCGCAAGCTGAAGATCGTCGGTGCCGTGCTGGGCGTGGCGCTCCTCGGCGTGGTCGGCTGGTCCGGCTACTCCTACATCGCCGGGCAGGACCTCAGCGGCCGGGTGATCACCTGGGACCGGGTGTCGGACCACGCGGTCAAGGTGCACCTGGAGGTCGTCAAGGGCAAGGGCGACACCGGCGTGTGCACGCTGCGCTCACAGGCCGACAGCGGCGCCGAGGTGGGACGCAAGGACGTCACCGTGGACGCCCCGAAGGAGCAGGTGGACGTGGAGGTCACGATCCGTACGACGGCGCGGGCGACCAACGCCGTACTGGTCGGCTGCACGTCCGCGGACCGCGGCTGACCGGAATCCGCCGCCCCGCCGCTTCCGCGGGCCGCCCCCGCGCACACCGTCCGGTGTGTCGCCCGGCACACTCCGCGCCGACGCGCTGACCGGCCACGATCCGGGCAGGTCCAGTTCTCGGCAAAATATCTCTTCCCCGTTTTGTGCCGGAATTGTTAGGCTCGTGGTTTCGCCCACCCGTGGAGGCGCAGCCTTCCTGGTAGGGCGTTTGATTTATCCCCAGCACCGACGAGGAGCACCTGTGACCCAGACCAGCGACAACGTCACCTGGCTGACCCAGGAGGCGTATGACCAGCTCAAGGCCGAGCTGGAGTACCTGTCTGGTCCCGCACGCGCCGAGATCACCGAGAAGATCGCGGCGGCCCGCGAGGAAGGTGACCTGAAGGAGAACGCCGGGTACCACGCGGCCAAGGAGGAGCAGGGCAAGCAGGACCTTCGCATGCGCCAGCTCAAGCAGCTGCTGGAGACCGCGAAGGTCGGCGAGGCCCCTGCCGCCACAGGTGTCGTGGCCCCCGGCACGGTCGTCACCATCGCGTTCGACGGAGACCCGGACGACACGCTGACGTTCCTGCTGGCCTCGCGGGAGTACGCGAGCTCGGACATCGAGACCTACTCCCCGCAGTCCCCGCTGGGCGGCGGCGTGAACGGCAAGAAGGTCGGCGAGACCGCCGAGTACGAGCTCCCCAACGGCAAGAAGGCGTCCGTGAAGATCCTGGACGCCCAGCCGTACCAGGCCTGAGCGCCCCGCGGCGCCGGCCTGTAGCAGACGACGTCCGGCCCGGAGCCCCAGCGGCTCCGGGCCGGACGTGTGTGTACGGGGTGGTGGCGACGGCGTACGGCGTACCGCACCCGCGCGGGGCGCGCCCGGCCCCCCGCTCCGGGCCCGCCCGCGGGCCGGTGGCTCAGGCCGTGGCCGATCGGTACTTGCGCACCGCGAGCGTACGGAAGGCCACGATGATCAGGACCGACCAGATCAGCGACGCCCACACCGGGTGCTGCATCGGCCAGGCGTCGGGCGCCTTGTAGTTCGGCGGCAGGTTGCCGAACAGCTCACGGGCGGCCTGGACCGTGGCGCTGAAGGGGTTCCACTCGGCGATGTGCCGCAGGAACGTCGGCATGTTGTCCGAGGGCACGAAGGCGTTCGAGATGAACGTCAGCGGGAAGAGCCAGATCAGCCCGCCGGAGGTGGCGGCTTCCGGGGTGCGCACGGACAGGCCGATGAGCGCGCCGATCCAGGAGAACGCGTACCCGAGCAGGAGCAGCAGCGCGAAGCCGGCGACGATCTTGCCGAGGTTCTCGTGGGTCCGCCAGCCGACCAGGAAGGCGACGACGGCCAGGACGACCAGCGTCAGCGCGGTCTGCACCAGGTCGGCGAGGGTGCGGCCGGTGAGGACGGCGCCGCGCGCCATGGGCAGCGAGCGGAACCGGTCGATCAGGCCCCGGTGCATGTCGTCGGCGATGCCGGCGCCCGCGCCCGCGGTGGCGAAGGTGACGGTCTGCGCGAAGATGCCGGCCATCAGGAACTCGCGGTAGGCCGCGGACGAGGTGCTGCCGCCGACGTTGATGGAACCGCCGAAGACATAGCTGAACAGCACCACGAACATGATCGGCTGTATCAGCCCGAAGATCACCATCTCCGGGATGCGCAGCATGCGTATCAGGTTGCGCTGGGCGACGGTCAGGGAGTCCCGTATGGACTGGCTGATCGCGCCGCGCCGCTTGGGCACCCCGACGCGCGGGGCCGCTGGGGTCACGGTGGTCACTTGGCGCCCTCCTTGGTCTCGGGTGCCGGCTTCGGGGCGCGGCGCCCCGAGCGAGCGGTCCGGCCGGACGCGGCGCCGCCGTCCGCGTCGTCGCCGTCCTCGCAGTTCGGCTCCGCGGCTTCCGCGACATGGCCGGTCAGCGAGATGAACACATCGTCCAGGGTCGGGCGGCGCAGCCCGATGTCGTCTATCTCCACACCGCGCGCGTCCAGTTCGCGGATGACCTCGGCGAGCAGCTTGGCGCCGCCGGTGACCGGCACAGTGATCTTGCGGGTGTGCTGTTCGATCTTGCTCTCGCCCTTGCCGAAGCCGCGCAGCACCTCGTCGGCCGTGCCGATGTGCTCGGCGGCGTGCACCACGACCTCGACCCGCTCGCCGCCCGTACGCGCCTTGAGCTGGTCGGACGTGCCGCGGGCGATGACCTTGCCGTGGTCGACCACGCAGATGTCGTGCGCGAGGTGGTCGGCCTCTTCCAGGTACTGGGTCGTGAGCAGCAACGTCGTGCCGCCGGCGACCAGTTCCTGGATGACCTCCCACAACTGCTGGCGGTTGCGCGGGTCCAGGCCGGTGGTGGGCTCGTCCATGAACATCACGGGCGGGCTGACGACCAGCGCGGCCGCCAGGTCGAGCCGGCGCCGCATGCCGCCGGAGTAGGTCTTGGCCGGCCGGTCGCCGGCGTCGGCGAGGTGGAAGCGTTCCAGTAGCTCGGTGGCCCGGGCCTTCGCGTCCCGGCCGCTCATCTGGTAGAGCTTGCCGACCATGGTCAGGTTCTCACGGCCCGTCAGGTACTCGTCCACGGCGGCGAATTGGCCGGACAGGCCGATGGACCGGCGTACTTCGTCGGGGTGCTTGAGGACGTCGATACCGGCGACGACCGCGGTGCCCCGGTCGGGCCGGAGCAGGGTGGTGAGGACGCGTACGGCGGTGGTCTTGCCCGCACCGTTCGGGCCGAGCAGTCCGAGGACGGTTCCTTCGGGGACGTCGAGGTCGACGCCGTCCAGAGCCCTCACCTTGCCGAAGGTCTTGACCAGACCCTCGGCGTAAATGGCGCCTGGCATGTGGGTACTCCCAAGGTATGGGTTAACTCCAGGAAGAATTTTACTTTTCGGACCATGGCCGCGCTATGGGCACATATCCGGCAACGGGGATGCCGTCCAGCGCACGGCGGCGCCCCCCGTCGACCCGAACCATAGCGCACACGCGATACATCGCGATATACGCCAGAAGACGTTTGCGTACCCGCGTCACCATGGCCCGCGCGATACCCCGGTCCCGCACCTCGGCTCTCGGCGGCCCGACAGCGGCGGAACCGCCCGGCCGGACAGGTTCTCAGCCCATGACGGTGTAGCCCGCCTGCCGCAGGGCCGTGCCGACCTCGGTGCAGTGTTCGGGGCCCTTCGTCTCCAGGTGCAGTTCCACCTCCGCTTCCGTGAGCCCGAGACGCGGATCGGTCCGTACGTGGCTCACGTCGAGGACGTTGGCGTCGACCTCCGACAGCACCGCCAGAAGCGTCGCCAGGGCGCCCGGCCGGTCCGTCAGCCGCAGGCGCAGGGACAGATAGCGTCCCGCGGCCGCCATGCCGTGCCGCAGGGTGCGCTGCATCAGCAGCGGATCGACGTTTCCCCCGGACAGCACCGCGACCACCGGCCCCTCGAAGGACTCGGGCCGCGACAGCAGCGCCGCCACCGGACTCGCCCCCGCCGGCTCCACGACCAGCTTCGCGCGCTCCAGGCAGAGCAGCAGGGCACTGGAGAGCTCGTCCTCGGTGACGGTACGGACCTCGTCGACGAGATCGCCAACGATTTTGAACGGCACGTCGCCCGGCCGCCCCACCCTGATGCCGTCCGCCATCGTCGTCGGCGCCTCGATCGAGACCGGCCGCCCGGCCGCCAGCGAGGGCGGATAGGCCGCGGCACCCGCCGCCTGCACCCCGATGATCGTCACGTCCGGCCGGACCGACTTGACCGCCAGCGCGACACCCGCCGCCAGGCCGCCGCCGCCGATGCCCACGACGATCGTGCGCACCTCCGGGCACTGTTCGAGGACCTCCAGGCCGACCGTGCCCTGGCCCGCGATGATGTCCCGGTGGTCGAAGGGGTGGATGAAGACCGCGCCGGTCTCGCGCGCGTACTCCTGGGCCGCGGCCAGCGTCTCGTCCACGACGTGGCCGTGCAGGCGTACCTCGGCGCCGTACTCGCGGGTCGCCGCGACCTTCGGCAGCGGCGCGCCGACCGGCATGAACACCGTCGAGCGCACCCCCAGCAGGGAGGCCGCCAGCGCGACGCCCTGCGCGTGGTTGCCGGCGCTGGCGGCGACCACGCCGGCCGCCCGCTCCCGCGGCGACAGGCCCGCGATCCGCACGTACGCGCCACGTATTTTGAACGAGCCGGTGCGTTGCAGGTTCTCGCACTTCAGATGCACCGGCGCCCCCACCAAAGCGGACAGGTGCCGGCTCCCCTCCAGGGCGGTGGACCGGGAGACGCCGGACAGGATCTTCTGCGCCTCCCGTACGTCCTCGACGGTGAGCGCGGCGGAGGCGGCGGACACCCCCGCCGTGCCCGGACCGGAAACGGAGGCGGAACCGGAACCCGGCTCCGGCGCCCGGACCGCACCGGACGGCGCCACACCCGCCGGGCCCGATGCCGGCCCGGGCGCCGGACCGGCCGCGGAACCGGAAGCGGAACCCGAAGGGGAACCGGAGGCGGGAGTCGACTCGTGCGGCGTGTGATCGGCCATGATGCCCAGTCTTACAGTTCGGCACGCGACGGGTCCGGTCGGCCGCCGGACCGGTGCCACAAGGGCACGTCTTTGGACAGCGCCGGTACGGTGCGCGCCCGGGCCGCGTACTCTGTCCCCCAATCCGTACGCATCCCATGAAGCGAGCTCCCGGCCATGCCCACCTCTTCGGACATGACGACCCACACCGACACCGCTCTTCTCGACGCGCTGCAACACCAAGTCGCCGTTTTCGCCCGCCGCGCCGAACAGAGCCGGCTCGGCGGCGTCGGCCAGGCGCGCAATTCCATGGACCGTGCCGCCTACCTCCTCCTCAACCGCCTGGACAAAGAGGGCCCGATGGGTGTCAAGGCGCTGGCCGCCGGCATGGGCATCGACTCCTCCACCGTCACCCGGCAGGTCGCCCCGCTGGTCGACTCCGGCCTGGTCAACCGCGCCTCGCACCCGGAGGACGGGCGCGCGGTCGTGCTCCAGCTCTCCGAGCGCGGCCGGTCCCGCCTGGAGGAGGTACGGGCCTCCCGCCGTGCTCTGATGGCGCTGGTCACGGAGGAGTGGACGGAGGAGGAGCGGGACGCGTTCTGCAGCCTGCTGACGCGCTTCAACGCCTCGCTGTCCACGGTCACGGCGACGCTGCCGGCGGTGCCGTCGAATTCCTGAGCGGGGCGTCGGGCGGTGAGCGGTCTTGCCGCGTCCCTGAGCGGGGCCGTCGAACGGTGAGCGGTGCCGCCGGGTCCCTGAGCAGGGCCGTCGAACGGTGAGCGGTGCCGCCGGGTCCCTGAGCAGGGCCGTCGAACGGTGAGCGGTGCCGCCGAGTTCCTGAGCAGGGCCGTCTAAACGGTGAGCGGTGCTGCCCAGGCCGCAGCGGTGCCCCCGGATCCTGCCGGTGCCGCCGAGGCCGCAGCGGTGCCTCCGGACCCTGCCGGTGCCGCCGAGTCCATAGCGGTGCCCCCGGACCCTGCCGGTGACCGTCGGGCCCCCAGCAGCGCCGCCGAACTTCTGAGCCGGGGCGAAGGCGTGCCGGAACGGCGCACTCCCCGCCCGCCCCGCGGCGGGGCGCATCCGTAGGGCCCCGGTTTTTCCCGGCCGCCTCTTGACCCGGTGCCGGGCCTGCCGTGCCATGTAGCTGTGCGAGAGCGGCGGGCAGCGCAGGAACGCCGTCGTGCCCGGGAGTTCGAGGCGTTCGTCGCGGGCGCGGCCGGACGTCTGCTGCGCGCCGCCACCCTCCTGACCGCCGAGCCCGAAGGGCAGCCGGCGCCCGCCGCCGAGCGCTTGCTCACGCTGGCCCTGGCCCGTACGTACGCCGCCTGGGATCGGCTGCGCGGCGAGGACCCGTACGACCGCGCGCGCCGGGAGATGGCCGCCCACTACGCGCACTCCGCCTGGCGGTCCCGCCTCCCCCGCGCCCTACGGCCCGGCACGCCCCCGCCGCCCGGCGGCCTGCTGGAGCGCCTGTCCCCGCCGGAACGGCTGGTACTCGTACTGCGGCTCTACGAGGGCGTGGCCGAGGAGCAGACCGCGGCGCAGCTGGGGCTGCCCGCGGAACGCGTCCATACGCTGTGCCTGCGGGCGGTGGGGCGTATGCGGAGCAAGCCACCGACCGGTAGCGCCGGGCGGTCCGTACCCGTCGGGGGCGAGACACCCCATCCCACACGGGAGGTACCGGGCCACCCCATACAGGACGTACCGAACCGCCCGCACGTACCGGACACATCACCCCCGGCGCCCCGGCACACGGAAGCCGCCGCACCATGACCCTCCCCGACCGCAAGGAGGCCGAGGTACGGCGGATGCTGGACGGGCCGCATCCGCCGGTCCCGCCCGACCTGGCGCTGCGCGCCGCCGCCGACGGCCGCCGGTTGCTGTCCCACCGGCGACTGGCCCGGCTCGTGCTGTGGCTGCTGGCCCTGGCAGCGCTGGCCGCGCTGCTGGTCTGGGCGGCGGTCGACCAGCCGTGGCTGCCGCCGCCGACGCACACCACCCCTCCGGTGGAAGGGTGGTGACCCGGACTCCACCGGCCCGCCGTCGTCCGCACACGGCGACCGCTCCGCCCCGCACCCGGGGCGGCCCCGGAATACGCCTTATCCCAGCGCCTGGGTGAGGTCCGCCACCAGGTCGTCGATCGACTCGATGCCGACCGAGAGCCGTACCAGGTCGTTGGGGACCTCCAGCAGCGAGCCCGCCGTCGAGGCGTGCGTCATCTTGCCCGGGTGCTCGATCAGCGACTCCACGCCGCCGAGCGACTCACCGAGGGTGAACAGCCGGGCACGGTTGCACACCTCCACCGCGGCCTGCTCACCGCCCGCGACGCGGAAGGACACCATGCCGCCGAAGGAACGCATCTGCTTGGCGGCGACCTCGTGGCCGGGGTGCTCCTTCAGGCCCGGGTAGTAGACCCGGGTCACCTTGTCGTGCGCGGCGAGCAGGTCGGCGATGCGGGCGGCGTTGGCGCTGTGCCGGTCCATCCGTACGGCCAGCGTCTTCAGGCCGCGCATCACCAGCCACGAGTCGAAGGGGCCGGCGACCGCGCCCATGGCGTTCTGGTGGTAGGCCAGTTCGTCGCCCAGTTCGGCGTCGCTCACCACGAGCGCGCCGCCGACCACGTCCGAGTGGCCGCCCATGTACTTGGTCGTGGAGTAGACCACCACGTCCGCGCCGAGGGCCAGCGGCTGCTGGAGGTAGGGGCTCGCGAAGGTGTTGTCCACGACCAGGCGCACCCCGGCGTCGCGCGCGACGGCCGCGAGCGCGGGGATGTCCGTGATGCCGAGGAGCGGGTTGCTGGGTGTCTCCACCCAGATCGCCTTCGTACGGGGGCGCAGGGCGTCCCGTACGGCCTGCGGGTCGGAGGTGTCGGCGACCGACCACTCCACCCCCCACCGCTCGACGACCTTGGAGATCAGGCGGAACGTGCCGCCGTACGCGTCATTGGGGATGACGACGTGGTCGCCGGGCACCAGGAGAGTGCGCAGCAGGGTGTCCTCGGCCGCGAGCCCGGAGGCGAAGGCCAGGCCACGGCGGCCGCCGTCGAGGGCGGCGAGGTTCTCCTCCAGGGCGGTACGGGTCGGGTTGGCGCTGCGGCTGTACTCGTAGCCGCCGCGCAGCCCGCCCACGCCGTCCTGCTTGTAGGTGGACACCTGGTAGATGGGCGGTACCACCGCGCCGGTCGCCTCATCGGGCTCCTGACCTGCGTGAATGGCAAGGGTCTCGAAATTCTGGGGGCGCTGCTCGCGCTGATCGCTCATGTCTGCCGAGGGTAGTCGTCCACACCCGCGAACTTTTCGGAACTTTCTGGTTCGCTGGATAGTGGATACATACAAGACACATCCGCGCCGGGATACGCCGAGACAGACCGAGACACACCGAGACACACCCCCGCCGATCCGCACCACGGCGGTACGCCCCGGCGCCCCCTGCCCGCCTCCCACGACCGGAATCCGAGACTGACCACATGGACGCTCTGCTGGTTCTCTTCGCCGCTGCCGCCCTCGGCGGTCTCGTCCTGCTGCCCTGGCTGCGGCGCAGGCAGGCCGCGCAGCAGACCCAGCAGGGCATGACGGTGGCGGCCGACCCCATGGCGGGCTACGGCTTCGTGCCGGCCCAGCAGCTGGACGTACGGCTGCCCGGCCCCGACCCGGAGCTGGAGGAAGCCCTCGACGAGATCCGGCGCGCGCACGACTGGCGCCCGGCCGCGCAGCTGCTCAGCGCGACCGGCGAGGACTGGGAGCGGCGCTGGCAGCGCGTGCAGACGCTCGCCGGGGCCGCGGCCTTCGAGCTGGCGGAACGGCCGGGGCAGGGCGGCATCTGGCTGCGGACATGGCGCTCGGAAGCCCCCAAGGACCCGGGCGGCGCGCAGACCCACGCCCAGTTCCTGGTCCTCCAGGCACTGCGCGACCCCGGCTCGCAGGACTTCCGCATGATCCTGGAGGAGGCCCGTACGGTCTGCCACGAGGCCGCGCTGCTGGCCCCCGGCAGCCCCATCCCGTACATCACCGAGCTGGCCGTCGCCCGCGGCCTCGGCGAGCGCCGCGCCGACTACGACGCGCTGTGGTCGAAGGTCACCCAGCGCGCCCCGCACCACATGGGCGCCCACCTCGCCGCACTGCCCTACTGGTCGCAGAAGTGGCACGGCTCCAAGGAGGAGGCCGCCGCCTTCACCGAGGCCGCCGCCGCGGCCGCCCCCGCCAAGAGCCTGCTCCCGGCCCTCCCGCTCTTCGCGGTGTACGACCACCTGCCCGAGGCCAACATGGTGCGCGGCCTCTTCCAGAGCGCCGTCGTCGAACGCGCGATAGAGGGCGCGCACTTCGCCCTCCGCGAGGCCCCGGCCGACCACCCCATGGCCCCGCACGTCCGGCACCTGCTCATCTGGTTCCTCGTCCACGCCGAGCGCTATGACGAAGCGATGGAGCAGCTCAGCCTGGTGGACGGCCACGTCGGCGCGGTCCCGTGGTCGTACGGCAGCAGCCCCGCCGCCGAGTACGCCGCGTACCGGGCCCGGGCCATCGCGGGATGGGAACTCGGCGGCGGCACGGCGGCGGACTTCCGCTCACGGTCATAACGACCGGGACGCCGGCCCCCACACCGAAACACTCCCACGCCCACTTCAGAACGCTTACGCACCCACACCGGAACGCTTCCACACCCGCTTCGGAACGCTTACGCACCCAACCCGAACGCCACCACACCCGCACCGGAATGCTTCCGCGCCCGCCCGGCGTTGAACCCGTCGGCCGCCCTTCCCCGTACGGTTTCCGTCCTCCTGCCATTGGAGCCCGACGCCATGCTCTTCAACCGCTTCAAGACTGCCCTCCCCTCCCCCGACGAGGCACTGAAGGGCCGCCCCGAGCCTGCCTTCACCGTCCCCGACCGCCACACGGTCCTCGGCACCCCGCTGCTCGGCCCGTACCCCGAGCACCTGCGCGTCGCCGACTTCGGCCTGGGCTGCTTCTGGGGCGCCGAGCGCAAGTTCTGGCAGGCCGAGGGCGTCTGGACGACCCTGGTCGGCTACCAGGGAGGCCACACTCCGAACCCCACCTACGAAGAGGTGTGCAGCGGCCTCACCGGCCACACCGAAGCGGTCCGCGTCGTCTACGACCCCGCCAAGACCTCCTACAACGCCCTCCTGAAGCTCTTCTGGGAATCCCACGACCCCACCCAGGGCTTCCGCCAGGGCAACGACACCGGCACCCAGTACCGCTCCGCGATCTACACCCACTCCCCCGCCGACCAGCAGGCAGCCGAAGCCTCCCGCACGGCCTACCAGTCCGTCCTGCACTCCTCCGGCTACGCCGACATCACCACCGAAATCCTCCCCGCCCACCCCGACCGCCCCTTCTATCCGGCCGAGGACTATCACCAGCAGTATTTGGACAAGAACCCGGCGGGGTACTGCGGGATCGGGGGGACAGGGGTGAGCTGCCCCGTCGGCATCGCGCCGGTCGGCGACTGACGGCTCGGGCTCTCAGCACAGGAGACGGCGGCCCCCTTGGCGGACGCGCCGATCGTCGCCAGTCACGGGTGGCCGGCCCGGTGGGCGGCAGGTCGGTGGGCGGCAGGTCGGTGGTCTGCCCCGTCCCGACCTGCCGCCTCCGTGAGAGTCAGCCTTGATGGCACGTTTTCCAGCCGCCTCCGGCCCGGCAGCGGAGCCCGGATGTCTTGTGCCGCGCGCCCTTGGGTCAGGGGCGTGCCACTGCTGCCGGTGCCGCTGTTTCCATGCGGCTGAGGAGAGCGCCGGCGGTCCCGGCTCCCGCCGTGGTCTTGCCGCACAGTGCCTGGGTGATGTGCGTGTCCAGGGCGGCGTCGATCGGGTGGAAGCCGGACGGACCGGCGTCCAGACGCTGGTACTTCATCAGGTTGATGCCCAGCGACATCTGGCGTCGGCCGTCCTCGCTCGTCAGCGCGTAGGTGCCGGCGCCGAACGCTCCGCCGTCGTGGCCCCAGAACCGGCCGCACGTCGGCAGGTCCTGCGCGTACAGACCGAGTCCGTAGTACCTGCCGGGGATGCCCGGGACCGGGACGGTGGTCTGCATCTCCCGCAGCTCGGCGGGTGCCAGGAGTTCGCCGGTGAGCAGCGCGCGGTAGAACTGGTTCAGGTCGGCGGTGGTCGAGACCAGTGAGCCGAGAGCCCAGGCCCAGGACATGTCGTAGACGCTGTAGTCGCGCGGCGGGTCGATCCGGCCGTACAGGGCCTCGTACATCTTCGCGTGCGGACCCTTGATGTACGGGGTGCGCGGGAAGTAGGTGTGGCGCAGTCCGGCCGCGCGGATGACGTGCCGCGACAGGTACGTCTCCGCGTCCTGGCCGGTGAC
The DNA here is from genome assembly GCF_008634025.1 of Streptomyces albofaciens JCM 4342. Taxonomy (NCBI): domain Bacteria; kingdom Bacillati; phylum Actinomycetota; class Actinomycetes; order Kitasatosporales; family Streptomycetaceae; genus Streptomyces; species Streptomyces albofaciens. Next base: position 3,444,376 of record NZ_PDCM01000002.1, read on the forward strand.
CTTGGTCAGGATCAGCCCGGCGAGCACGTAGTTGGTGTTGGAGTACGAGTGCACGGCGCCGGGTTCCCCGGTCCGCGGTTCCGCCAGGCCGTACCGGACGAGTTCCAGGGGGCTGAAGTGGCGGAACCGGTTGTCGTCGATGCTCTGCGGGTCCATGCGGCGCAGGGACGGGAAGGCGCCCGGGATGTAGTCGCCGATGCCGCTGGTGTGGTTGAGCAGCATCCGTACGGTGATCCGGCGGCCCAGGTCGCCGGGGACGACGCCGGGGAGGTAACGGGCGACCGGCGCGTCGAGTGCGATCCGGTCCCGCGCGACCTGCTGGAGGATGCCGACCGCGGTGAACGTCTTGGTGATGCTGCCGACCCGGTGTTCCATCTGGGAGCGGACCGGGCGCCCGGTGTCGACGTCGGCGAGGCCGGCGGCTCCCCGCCATTCGTCCTCGCCGTCGCGTACGGCCGCGTAGACGCCGTACATGCCGGCCGAGTGGACCGCGGCGAGGGACCGGTCGAGTTCCTTGCGGTCGAGTTCCTTGCGGTCGAGGCCCTTGCTGATCAGGTGGTGCGAAACAGAGGCGGGGCCGGAGGTGGAGGCGGGGGCGGTGTTCGCCGCCGCCGGGGTCGCCGCCGTGGCCGTCAGCGCGAGGGCGACCGCCACGGCGGCTCCCGCGGAGCGCCATCTGGCGCAGTGGCCGCCGGGGCGGCGGAGCAGAGTGGGTATCGGTAAGGGCATGAAGCCGGTCTCCCGTGGAGCGTCTGTGGCCCGGCGGGCGGGCCAGGCGGAATCGGACCGTACGTTCGCCGTCCGGGTAGCGGATACCAGACATCGGGCAGCGGGCAGCCGCGGCCGTTGTCCGGCCGCGGCATATGCGGATCATGATTCTCGCGGGCGCGGCGGGGCCCGCCATCCTCCGTGAGCAGGAGCAGGTTCCGGCCGATGCGATACGGCTCGGACACGTCGCCCGGCCCCGGCCGTCCCGAGCGGGGCGGGGGCCTACGCCTCCCCCCGCCTCCCCAGCCGCGCCCGGTCCGCAGCCGCCCTGCCCTGTTCCCAGCCGGCGGCGTCGCGTACGCCGCGCATGCGGACGGCGGCGGTGTCGGGAAAGAGTTCGCCGGCGGTTTCGGCCACCGCGACTTCGCGGGCGGCCAGGACCGGGAGGAGGTCGGGGGTGCTGGTGGCGGCTTCCGAGGTCGCCTCCTCGGTGGCCGCTGCCAGGCGGGTGCGGATGCGGTCGGCGTAGGCGACGAGGAAGGTCTGGCGGAAGTCGCGGGTGCGGCGGGAGCGGCCGTGGCTGTGGTGGGCGTCTCCCGCGCGATGCATGGCGGTGGTGGCCTGGAGGAGCAGTGAGGTGTAGAGCAGTTCGGCGGCCTCCAGATCGGCCTCGAAGCCGATGAGCGTGGAGAAGGCCACGTCGCCGGACCAGACGGCCTGGCAGCGGTTGGCGGCGGCGACCGCGTCGAGCAGCAGCGCCTTCGCCTGCTCGTACGGTCCCTCGATGCCGATGCGGATGGCGGCGGGGGCGGTGGCCCGGCCGGCGCCGGGGCCCGCGCCGGCCCCGGCGTGGTCGAGCAGCGCCTCGTCGATGCTGTGCCGCGCCATCAGCTCCTGGGCCTTGGCCGACAGGGCTTCCGCTTCCTCCGGGTAGTCCGTCGCCTCGGCCTTGGCGAGCAGGCCACGGATGCGGCCGAGGAGTCGCGGCTCGGTGGGGGCGCTGCCGGTGCCCCCGGTGTCCCCGGTGCGCCCCCGTGTGGGCCGGGCGGTCGGCAGAGGGGTGATGCGGGGCAGACGCGCCAGGACTCGCAGCGCTGCCAGTACGTCGTACGTCGTCTCGAAGCGCGAGCTACGGCGACGGCGCGCCAGTTCTTCCAGATAGCCGGGCTCCGGCCCCCACCAGACATGGGCCCCGAGGTTGCGTAGCTGGGCCGCCCAGCGGGGGCCGCGGGCGCGCTCGGCCGCCCGGCCCGCGCGCTGCGACTCGGCGGCCATCGCGTCCACGACGACTGCCGTACGCGGACCGCCGCCCGTCTCCCTCCGTACGATCCGTTCCAGGTCGGCGGGCTGCCAGCCGCCCTGCCAGCAGCGGTGTACGGCGTCCTCCGCCGCCGCCAGCAGCGCGGCGCCGACGGCCTGCGGGCCCGCGGGGGCGGCCGCCAGCATCGAGGCACCGGCCTCCAGGGCGTCTTCGGCGGGCGGCCCGTCGTCGGCGTACCGGACGCTGCCGAGCACCGTGCCGACCAGTTCACGGGCCGCGGCCCGGTCCTGCTGCCGCTGTCCGTCCTTGCGCTTGCTCACATGGTCACGATACGGAGGACGGGCCCCCGCCCAAGCACCGGCGGGGGCCCGCTCCCGGAGGGGCGAAGGCGTGCTACTTCACGGCGCTGCCCGCGACCCACTCGTTCCAGTCCATGTTCCAGCCGTTGAGGCCGTTGTCCGGCTTGATGGTCTTGTCGGGGGAGTTGACCATCTGGACGACGTCGCCGATCAGCGAGTTCTGGTAGAACCAGGCGCCGTCGGTGCCCGGGTCCCCGGCGCCCTTCACGTCCTCCAGGCCGATGCAGCCGTGGCTGGTGTTGGCGTTGCCGAAGATGCCCTTGCCCCAGTAGTTGCCGTGCAGGAACGTGCCGGAGCTGGACAGGCGCATGGCGTGCGGCACGTCGGGGATGTCGTACTCGCCCTTGCCGTCGTTGTTCGTGAAGCCGACCGTGGAGCCGTCCATCCGGGTCTGCTGGTACTTCTCCGAGACGACCATCTTGCCGTTGTACGTCGGGTGGTCCTTGCTGCCCGCGGAGATCGGGATCGTACGGATGGTCTTGCCGTCGCGCACGACCGTCATCTGGTGGGTCTTGGCGTCGACCGTGCTGACCTGGGAGCGGCCGATCTGGAAGTTCACCTTCTTGTTCTGGACGCCCTTGACGCCGGGCGCGGCCTCGACGCCGTCCAGCTTCATGTCCACGCTGACCTTGGAGTTCGGCTTCCAGTAGTCCTTGGGGCGGAAGTCCAGGCGCTGGTCGCCGAACCAGTGGCCGACGATCTCCTGGTTGCTGGTGGACGCCACCTTGATCGCGGCCTGGACGTCCTTCTTGTTCTTCACCGGCTTGTCGAAGTTGACCGACACGGGCATGCCGACGCCGACGGTGGAACCGTCCTCCGGCGTGTAGTTGCCTATGAAGCTGTTCTTCGGGGAGACCGTGGTGAAGGTCGAGTGCTCGACCGCCTTGCGGCCCTTGGAGTCGGCGGCGTGCGCGGTGATCGTGTACTTGGTCGAGCGCTCCAGCTGCTTCTTCGGCTTCCAGGAGGAGCCGTCGGCGGCGAGCGTGCCCTCGACGGGCTTCTTGTCCTCACCCGCGGTCATCCGGACGTCGGTCAGCTTGCCGCCGGTGACGCTGACCTTGGCATCGCTGTTGATGCCCGCGTCGGCCGCGCCGTTCTCCGGCGATATCTTGATCTTGGCTTCGGAGGCGTCCTTCGCCGCCGCCTCGTCGACCTTCTTGGTGTTGTCGTGGCCGCCATCGTCACCGCCGTCGCCACCACCGCACGCTCCGAGGGTCAGCACACCCCCGAGCAGCGCTGCAGTGGCTATCAGGCCCTTGCGACGCTTGCTGTCCTTCATCACACGACTCTCCATTGCCTTGCTGCCGAACCCGGAAACCCCCGAGCCGGGCGCCGCACCGCGGACTGCCGGGCGACACCTCAGGAACGTCTGTTCCGTTTCGTCCGTTCCATACGTAGGACAGCTGTGGCAAATGACACGCAACCCCCGGACGCGGCGGGGCGTCGTCCGGGGGTGCGCGATGGGGGCCTGGGGGCGTGATGGGGGTGTGTGAGGGGAGTGCGGGCGGCGTGCGGGATGCCGGCGGGCAGGCGCGCGTCGTCGGCGACGAGCCCTCCGGCGTGCGCGGCCCGCTCAGAAGCGGACCCGCACCCCGTCCGCGGTCTCCGCGCCCTCGGGCTCGTCGTCCTCCGGGTAGTCCTCGTCCTCCGCGTCGTCCCCGAGGACCCACTCCGCGTCCGCGTCGTAGTCGATCTCCTCGCTGCTCCACGACGCCTGGGTCAGCTCCACCCCGGGCACGTCCTCGACCAGGTCGATGGGGTCCACGAGGTACGCCAGGGCCTCCGCCGGATCGCTCCGCACCGTTTCGCGCGCATGACCGCGCTCCTCGGTGGGCAGGGACGGGTCGGCGTCGATGTGGTCGAGTGCGGCGCCGGTCAGCCGGTCCGAGTCCGCGACCTCCATGACCAGTTCGACATGGAGCCGGACAAACCGTGATGTCTCGTCATTGCTCATGTCTGGGAGCGTAAGCACCAGCCGGTCCTGACTTCCCCACGACCCGCGGCTGTCACTAACATCTGTTGTCAACGGTCAATTTACCGAGCCCACAAGGGGGATCGTTTCCGTGCCCGTGACCGCACGTCGACCACTGCTGACCGCCGCAGCCGCGGGATCGGTACTGCTCGCCCTGTGGTTCGTCCCGTCCGCGAACGCCACCGTCGAACACGGCGAACGGACGACGCACGCCCCCCGCTCGGCCCAACAGGACCCGGCCACCCAGCCGCAGTCCGCCGGCCAGACGCCGCAGAGCGCGCAGCGGGAGCCGGACGCGCTGCTCGCGGACACCGGCGCCTTCGACACCACGCCGTACGTCATCGGCGGCGCGGCCTTCCTCGGCATCGGCGCCGGCCTGGTCGGCTTCTCCGTGCGCCGTACGCGCGGCAGCGGGATCTGAGCGGGCTCCCAGCCGGGGCCAGGGGCGTCCGTACGGATCCCGCCTGCGAAGAGTGCCGACAGAAACCTGACGGGGACCTGGCAAAGAAGTGCCGAACCGCGCGCGGACCGGGCCGGGCGGACCGGACCGCGCGCCGGTCCGGCGCAGCGGGCCGCCCCGCCCCGCCGGACCCGCCGTCCGTCCGCTCCGGCCCGTCAGGCCAGTTCGCCGGTGACCTGCTCCACCGTCTCCACCAGCCGGCCGCTGCGCACGAAGTCGTACGCCGCCTCCAGGTCCGGTGCGAGGAAACGGTCCTCCCCCGGTCCCTGGACCCCCGCGGCGCGTACGGCGTCCAGCACCGCGCGGGTGGCGGGCGCCGGGGTCAGGCCGTCGCGCATCTCCACCGCCCGGGTCGCCGCGTACAGCTCGACGGCGAGCACCCGGGTCAGGTTGTCCACGGCCGTACGCAGCTTGCGCGCCGCCGACCAGCCCATGGAGACGTGGTCCTCCTGCATGGCGGAGGACGGGATGGAGTCCACCGAAGCGGGCGCCGCCAGCCGCTTCAGCTCGCTGACCAGCGCGGCCTGGGTGTACTGGGCGATCATCAGGCCGGAGTCGACGCCCGGGTCGGCGGCCAGGAACGCGGGCAGGCCGTGCGAGCGGTTCTTGTCCAGCAGCCGGTCCGTACGGCGTTCGGCGATCGAGCCGAGGTCGGCGGCGGCGACGGCGAGGAAGTCCAGGACGTAGGCGACCGGCGCGCCGTGGAAGTTGCCGTTCGACTCGACCCGGCCGTCCTCCAGGACCACCGGGTTGTCCACGGCGGCGGCCAGTTCGCGGCTCGCGACCAGGCGGGCGTGGTCGAGGGTGTCCCGGCCGGCGCCCGCGACCTGCGGGGCGCAGCGGACGGAGTAGGCGTCCTGGACGCGCGGCGCGTCGTCCTGGTGGTGGCCGGTGAGTCCCGAACCGGCCAGTACCTTGAGCATGTTGGCGGCCGAGGCGGCCTGCCCGGGGTGCGGGCGGATGGCGTGCAGTTCGGGCGCGAGCACCTTGTCCGTACCGAGCAGCGCCTCCAGGGAGAGCGCGGCGGTGATGTCGGCGGTGGTGAACAGGCGGGCCAAGTCGGCACAGGCCATGATCAGCATGCCGAGCATGCCGTCGGTGCCGTTCAGGAGGGCCAGGCCCTCCTTCTCGCGCAGCTCGACCGGCGCGATGCCGTGCTCGGCGAGCAGCTCGCCGGCCGGCCGTACGACGCCGTCCGGGCCCTCCGCCTCGCCCTCGCCCATGAGCGTCAGCGCGCAGTGCGACAGCGGCGCGAGGTCGCCGGAGCAGCCGAGCGAGCCGTACTCGTGGACGACCGGGGTGATCCCGGCGTTGAGGATCTCGGCCATGGTGGCGACGACCAGCGGCCGCACGCCGGTGTGCCCGGAGGCCAGGGTCTTCAGGCGCAGGAACATCAGCGCGCGCACCACCTCGCGCTCCACCCGCGGCCCCATGCCGGCGGCGTGCGAGCGCACGATGTTGCGCTGGAGCTGGGCCCGCAGGTCCGGGCTGATGTGGCGGACGGCGAGGGCGCCGAAGCCCGTGGAGACGCCGTAGACCGGGTCCGGCTTGGCGGCGAGGTCGTCGATGACCGCGCGGGCGGCGGCGACGGCGGCCGTGGCCTCCTCGGACAGCTCGATACGGGCGGCGCCGCGGGCGACGGCGATGACGTCCTGTGCGGTCGTGCCGGACGTCCCCAGCACCACAGTGTGCATATCCATATTCAGGCACCCTAGAAGCTGAATCCCTGGATGTCACCACTGGGTTCGCAGCGGCCCCGGCAATGCCCGCCGCCCGACCCCGTCACCGGCCGGAGCTCCGGCCACCGTACGGGCGTCTCACCTCCGGAACCGGCGCCGTTCCGTCGTCGAGGCGCGCTCCGGGGCGTCGGCCAGGCGTACCACCGGGTCGTCCGTACCGCCGTCCCGGCCCGCCACGACCGGGCGGCGCGAGCCGGCGCCCTTGGCCCGGTACTGGGCGGCGTCGGCCAGCCGGAACAGGCGCCGGGCGGAGCGCACCGGGCCGATCGGGTCGCCGGTCGAGGCGACGCCGACCGCGACGCCCTCGCCCAGCTCCAGCTCCGCGGCGCGGTCGCACAGCTCGGCGGCCACCTTGGCCACCTCGTCGGCCGACGGGCCCACCGTGAGCAGGCAGAACTCGTCGCCGCCGAGCCGGGCGGCGAGGGCGTCCGGGAGTATGGCGCCGCACAGGGAGAGCACCGAGCCGAAACGTTCCAGCAGCCGGTCGCCGACGGCGTGCCCGCAGGAGTCGTTGACCCGCTTCAGCCCGTTCAGATCGCACACCACCAGGCTCACCACCGCGCCGTCCCGGCGGTGCCGCTCCAGCGCCTCGTCGAGCCGCTTGTCGACCGCGCGGCGGTTGGCCAGGCCGGTCAGGGCGTCCGTGAACGCCAGCCGGCGCGCCTCCGCCAGCCGCTCCGCCTGCGCGATCCCGGCGGCGGTCACCGCGGCCAGTACGGTGGCGAAGTCCGCGTCCGCCGGTGTGAAGACCGGCTCCCCGACCGGGCGGGCCACGTACAGCTCGCCCCACGCGCGCCCGTGCAGCACGATCGGCGCGACCACGCAGCAGCCCCGGCCGCGACGGCGCAGCGCGGCCACCCGCTGGTGGTTGTACGGCCCCTCCCGGACCGGGCCGTCGGCGGTCTCGACCCACGCGCCGGGCCGGCCGCCCGCGGCCCACTGCTCGTGCAGGAATCCGACGATCTCCGGGAACTCGTGCACCGGATACGCCTCGTCCCGGGGGAACTCCTCCTCGCCCTCGGCCAGTTCACCGGCGTTGACCAGCACTTTCAGCCGGCCCAGCTCACGTTCCCAGGCGGAGATCGCCGCGAAGGAGCCCCCCAGGGCCGCCCGCACCCCCTCCGCGGCGGCGAGCACCGACTCGCGCGGCGTGTGGCTGTCCGCCATGGCCTGCGCCAGCGCCGCCACGGCCGGGAGCCTGTCGTCACCGTCGTCCGTCACCGGACCTCACATTCCGTCACCGTGCGCGCTTCGTATCACTACAGCGTAGGAACGTTCGGGACCGTTCGCCTTCTCCGGGCGGACACGGTGGGTCACGACGCCGTCGGACGGGCCGGGCTCACCCGGCACGCGCGGCGGCGGCGCTCACTCCCCGGGCCACTCCGGCCGCCGCTTCTCGTTGAAGGCGGCCACGCCTTCCGCCCGGTCGCCGGAGAACGCCACACTGCGCCAGGCGCCGTCCTCCAGGTCCAGGCCGGTCCTCAGATCGAGGCCGTGGCCCAGGCGCAGGGCGCGTTTGGCGGCGCGGAGGCCGACCGGGGAGTTGCGTGCGATGCGTCCGGCCAGGGCCAGGGCCTCTTCGGTGTCCCGGCCCTCGTCGACCAGCTGGTCCACCAGGCCCAGCTCATGAGCCTCGGCCGCCTCCACCCGCCGCCCCGTGAAGATCAGCTCCGCCGCGCGGGCCGCGCCGACGCGCCGCGGCAGCAGCTGCGTACCGCCGCCGCCCGGGATCACGCCCACCGACACCTCCGGCAGGCCGACCACGGCCGTACGGTCCGCCACGATCAGGTCGCAGGCGAGCGCCAGCTCGTAGCCGCCGCCGAGCGCGAAGCCGTGGACGGCGGCGACGGTGGGCATCGGCAGTTCCAGGACGCCGGTGTAGGCGGCCCGGGCGCGCGGGCGCTGCCGCATCAGGTCGGCGTCGCTGAAGGAATTGCGCTCCTTCAGGTCGGCGCCCACGCAGAACGCCCGCTCGTGGGTGGAGGTCAGCACGGTGGCGCGGACCTCGCGGTCGGCCGCGAGGGCGTCGCAGGCGGCCGTGATGGCGTCCGCCATGGCCGTGGACACCGCGTTCATCGCCTTGGGCCGGTCCAGCCGCAGTTCGGCCACGTGCCCGTGCCGGTGTACGCCGACGAAGTCCCCGAAGCGTTGCGTGTCCATGCGGAACCCTCCCTGGTTAACGATCGTTCCGTCACTCTAACCAGGGGGCGCAAGAGGCAGCCGGGCGCGGAGCGGCCACGGCGCACGGTTCAGCCGGGCGCGGAGCGGCACGGCCCACGGCCCGGCCGCGCCGGACGCCGGTCGCGGGCGCCGGATGTCCACCGGCGCCGGGCGATCACGTACGCCGGCCCAGCAGCCACGGCTCCACGACGCCCAGGCCGCGCACCGGCCGCTGCCACATCGGCCGGAGCGCGAAGCGGTACTCCGGCAGCGGCCCCGCGCCGCCCTCCGCGGCCTCGGCGGCGGCCTTCGCGTCGGCCTCGGAGACCGGCGCCTCGCCCGTACGCCCCAGCTCCTCCGCGAACGCCTCGTCGACCAGCACCGTGTCCCTGGGCGCTATCGACGTGAGACGGCTGGCCAGGTTCACGGTCGTGCCGAAGACGTCGCCCATCCGCGTCGTGACCGTGCCGAACGCGATGCCGACGCGCAGCTCCGGCATCGTCTCGTCGTTGGCCATGGTCTCGATGAGGCGCAGGCCGATCTCGGCCGCGGTGCCCGCGTCGTCGGCCGCGAACAGGACCTCGTCGCCGAGCGTCTTGATGAGCCGGCCGCCGTGCGCGGCGACCAGGTCGGCGGCGGTGGTCTCGAACGCCTCGACCAGTTCGCCCAGTTCCTCCTCCTCCAGGCGGCGGGTCAGCCGGGTGAAGCCGACGAGGTCGGCGAAGCCCACCGCGAGCCGCCGGTCGACCATCTCCGCGTCGTCCTGGGCCTGGACGACGCGGCCGGTCGCGGCGGCGAGCTGGCGGCGCCAGACGTAGACCAGGAACTCCTCCAGCTCGGGCAGGAGCAGTTCGACGAGCGGGTAGGTGATCTCCGTACGGGTCATGCCGGAGTCCGCCGGCTCGGTCAGGCCCTCCAGGAAGGAGTCGATCTGCCAGTCGGCGAGCCGGGCCGTGGTCTGCCCGGTGGAGCGGGCCACCTGGACCGCCATCGCCTCGCTGAGCAGACCGGCCTCCACCAGGCCCGCCAGCCGCCGCAGCGCCAGTACGTCGGCCTCGGTCAGCGCTTTGACCTGGCCGATGTCGGCGAAGCCCATGGCGCGCCAGAAGCGGGAGGCCAGCTCCATGGAGACACCGGCGCTGCGGGCGGCCTGGAAGGGGGTGTAGCGGCGTTCGGCGCCGAGGATGAGCTGTTCCAGGCGGATGGCGATGGTGTCGTCGTCACCGGCGTCGCCCGCGCCGTCGGCCCGTGCCACGCCGTTCACCGCGCCGTCCGCGGCCCCGGCGCCCGCCGTACGGCCGCCGGTACGCGTGGCGGCGGCGTCGGCGGACGCGCCGCCGTCCGTCCGCGCCGGGTCCCCCTCACTGCGAGCAGCCCCCGTCTCACGAGGGGCGATGTCCGCTTCGCGCGGGCCGGCGCCCGAGTCGTCGGCGGTCACCGCCCGCTCCCTGTCCGTTCCCTGCGCACTGCCCTTCCGATCACTGCTCGCTCGTCGTCCGCTGCACGGCGGACCGCCTCAACGATACGGCAGGTGTGCTCTGGCTCACTCTCCCACCTCGTTGCTTTCGCCCCCAACGGCACATAAGTGCGATTGCTCCCGAGGTTTCTTGACCAGGATCTGATCGTTCTTGACCGCTATATGGACGCAACCGGATACGCGGGCCCGATCAGGGCTCCCGTCGGCCCGTGCGGCCCCTTCCCGGCCCGCCATCCCCCTTCGTTCCCATCGACCTCATCGGCCCCACCGACCCCCCGGCCCGTCACTCCTGCCCCGCCGGCCGCAGGTGGACGATGTCGCCCGCGTCGACCGGCTGCTGCATCCCCTCCTCCGTCGCCAGCACCAGCCGCCCGTCCCCGTCGATGGCCACCGCCTCGCCGCGCAGCTCCCGGTCGCCGGGCAGCTGGGCCCGTACGGTCCGGCCGAGCGTGGCACACCCGGCGGCGTACGCGTCCTGGAGGCGGCAGGCCGCCGCGTCGCCGTCGGCCGCGGTCCACTGCCCGTACCAGTCCTCGACCGACCGCAGCACCGCCCGCAGCACCGGGTCACGGTCGGTGACCTTGGCACCGGCCAGGGCCAGCGAACCGGCGCCGGGCACGGGCAGCTCATCCGCGCGCAGCGTGACGTTGAGGCCGATGCCGATCACGACGCCGTCCCCGGCGCGCTCCGCGAGGATGCCGCCGGCCTTGCGCTCCTCGTCACCGACCGTGACCAGCAGGTCGTTGGGCCACTTCAGGGCGGTGTCCACCCCGGCGGTGCGGGCCACCGCGCTGGCGGTCGCCACCCCGGCGAGCAGCGGCAGCCAGCCCCAGCGCTCCACGGGCACCTTCGGCGTCAGGTAGAAGGAGAAGAAGAGGCCGGAGCGCGGCGGCGCGGACCACCGGCGGTCCAGCCGCCCGCGCGCGGCGGACTGCTCCTCGGCGACGAGGACGGTTCCCTCGGGCAGTCCGGCCGCGGCCCGCGCGGTGAGGTCGGTGTTGGTCGAGCCGGTGGCGGGCACCACATCGAGGTCGGTCCACAGCGCGCCGGGCCGCAGCAGCGCGCGGCGCAGCGCCATGGGGTTCAGCGGCGGGCGCTCCAGGTCGGACCAGCGCCCCCCGGCGCCGGGCCCCGAATGGTCTTTGTCCTGGTTTTCCGGTGGTTGAGGCGTCATGGCCCCAGCCTAGGTGTGGTCAACGACGCAGTGCCGCTGAGCAGTCCCGCCGATACGCTACGAATCGGTAGCCATCCCCGTTCAACCCCCGTACCACCTTCGTACGAGCACCAGTCCAGGACGAGCAGGAGCCGCATCCCGATGTCCGAGCCGGAAGCACACATCACCACGACCGCGGGCAAGCTGGCCGATCTTCAGCGCAGGATCGAGGAGGCCACCCACGCCGGGTCCGCGCGGGCCGTGGAAAAGCAGCACGCCAAGGGCAAGCTGACGGCGCGTGAGCGCGTGGAGCTGCTGCTCGACGAGGGCTCGTTCGTCGAGCTGGACGAGTTCGCGCGGCACCGCTCGACCAACTTCGGCCTGGAGAAGAACCGGCCGTACGGCGATGGTGTGGTGACCGGCTACGGCACCGTCGACGGCCGTACGGTCTGCGTCTACTCGCAGGACTTCACCATCTTCGGCGGTTCGCTGGGCGAGGTCTACGGCGAGAAGATCGTCAAGGTGATGGACTTCGCCCTGAAGAACGGCTGCCCCGTCATCGGCATCAACGACGGCGGCGGCGCCCGTATCCAGGAGGGCGTGGCGGCGCTCGGCCTGTTCGCGGAGATCTTCCGCCGCAATGTGCACGCCTCCGGCGTGGTGCCGCAGATCTCGCTGATCGTCGGCCCGTGCGCGGGCGGCGCGGTGTACTCCCCCGCCATCACCGACTTCACGGTCATGGTCGACCAGACCTCGCACATGTTCATCACCGGGCCCGACGTCATCAAGACCGTCACCGGCGAGGACGTGGGCTTCGAGGAGCTGGGCGGCGCCCGGACGCACAACACCACCTCGGGCGTCGCGCACCACATGGCGGGCGACGAGAAGGACGCCATCGAGTACGTCAAGGCGCTGCTGTCCTACCTGCCGTCCAACAACCTCTCCGAGCCGCCCGCCTTCCCCGAGGAGGCGGACCTGGAGACCTCGGACTACGACCGCGAGCTGGACACGCTGATCCCGGACTCGGCGAACCAGCCGTACGACATGCACACCGCCATCGAGCACGTCCTCGACGACGGCGAGTTCCTGGAGACGCAGGCGCTCTTCGCGCCCAACATGGTCACCGGCTTCGGGCGGGTGGAGGGCCACGCGGTCGGCATCGTCGCCAACCAGCCGATGCAGTTCGCGGGCACGCTGGACATCAACGCGAGCGAGAAGGCGGCGCGGTTCGTGCGCACCTGCGACGCGTTCAACGTCCCCGTGCTGACGTTCGTGGACGTACCGGGCTTCCTGCCGGGTACGGACCAGGAATGGGACGGCATCATCCGGCGCGGCGCCAAGCTGATCTACGCGTACGCGGAGGCGACGGTTCCGCTGATCACGGTGATCACCCGCAAGGCGTTCGGCGGCGCGTACGACGTCATGGGCTCCAAGCACCTGGGCGCCGACCTGAACCTGGCCTGGCCGACCGCGCAGATCGCGGTGATGGGCGCGCAGGGCGCGGTCAACATCCTGCACCGCCGCACGCTCGCCGCGATCGAGGACCCGGCCGCGCAGGACGCCCGCCGCCAGGAGCTGATCCAGGAGTACGAGGACGCGCTGCTCAACCCGTACGTGGCGGCCGAGCGCGGCTACGTGGACGCGGTGATCATGCCGTCGGAGACCCGCCGGCACATCGTGCGCGGGCTGCGCACGCTGCGCAACAAGCGCGAGTCGCTGCCCCCGAAGAAGCACGGCAACATCCCGCTGTAGGGCAGCCCGTGCCCGTCACCGGCACTGTCCGCCGTTCGCCGCAACCCCTCCAGGAGGTCGGTTGACCATGATCAAGGTCGTCCGGGGCAACCCCACACCCGAGGAGCTGGCCGCCGCACTGGCGGTGGTCCGCACCCGCGCGGCGGCCGCCGCCGCTGCCGCCGCGTCCGCCGCGCCAGGCCCGGAGCGTACGGACGAATGGGCCGACCCGGCGTCCACGATCCCGCGCCGCCGGCTGCCGCACCCGGGGCCGCGGGCGTGGCGCACGAGCTACTGGCCGCGCTGAGGCCGCCGTAGTCCCCATACCCGACGGCGCTTGAGTACGCGTACTCAGGCGTCGTCGGCGTTCCCGGCGCAGGATCGAAGGATGCTGTGGTCCGATCCGCCCGACGAGCCTCCCGAGGAGCTGCGCCAGGTACAGGCGATGCTCCACCGGGTGGGCATCGTGCTGGCCGTGGCCGCGGTGGTGCTGATGGTCATGCTGGTCGGCGGGGCCTGAGCGCCCGGCGCTCCCGTGGGCCCCGGCCGCCGCCCGGAAACGGACGAAGAGGACCGGCTCACACACCCCGACTGCAACCGCCACCCCCACTTGGGACATCCTTTACCTCTGAAGGCCGCAATTCGGGCGCCTGTACGGCGCGGCCCGCGCGGCACCGGGCCGTACGGCAAGGGGAGTGGAGAGCGATGAACAGGCCGCTGAGACACATAGCCGTCTTCTGCGGGGTGCTGGTGCTGGCGCTGCTGGTGCACGCCACCTGGGTGCAGTTCGTCCAGGCGGACTCGCTGGCGAACGACGAGAACAACCGCCGGGTGAAGATCGAGGCGTTCTCCTATCCGCGCGGCAACATCATCGTCGGCGGCAAGCCCATCACCGGGTCCGTCGAGACGGCCGGCGACTTCAAGTACAAGCGGGTCTACAAGGACGGCCCGATGTACGCGCCGATCACCGGCTATGCCTCGCAGTCCCAGGGCACCACGTTCCTGGAGGGCGTCTACAAGGACATCCTCAGCGGCAAGGACGACCGGCTCTTCCTCAAGCGCGCCAAGGACGTGCTGACGGGTGAGAAGCCGCGCGGCGGCGACGTGCTGACGACGATCAACGAGAAGGCGCAGCGGGCCGCGTACAAGAGCCTGACCGACCTCGACGCCAAGGGCGCGGTGGTCGCGCTGGAGCCGGGCACCGGCAAGATCCTGGCGATGGCGAGCACGCCGTCCTACGACCCGTCGGTCTTCGCGGGCAGTTCCTTCAAGGAGGGCGACAAGTACACGTCCCTCATCAAGGACAAGTCCAAGCCGATGAACAACCGGGCGTCCCTGGAGATCTACCCGCCCGGCTCCACGTTCAAGATCCTCACCGCCGCCGCGGCCCTGGAGCACGGCGTCGTCCCGGACATCGACACCCCGGTGCAGGCCCCGGTGCCGTACACGCTGCCGCAGACGGCCACCAAGGTCGGCAACGACATCGCCACCGCGCCGTGCGAGAACGCATCCCTCAAGGTCGGCATGCAGTGGTCCTGCAACAACACCTACCTGGAGGCGGCGAACCGGCTCGGCAAGGACAAGATGCGCGAGACGGCGGAGAAGTTCGGCTTCAACCAGAAGCTCTTCACCCCGGTCCGCACGGCCACCAGCGGCTATCCCGAGAAGCTGGACAAGCCGCAGACCGCGCTGACCGGCATGGGCCAGGGCAGCCTGACCGCCACCCCGCTCCAGATGGCCATGGTCGTCGCCGGGCTCGCCAACAACGGCAAGGTCATGCAGCCGTACCTGGTCGAGGAGACGCGCGGCCCGGACCTGTCGACGATCGAGAAGTTCGAGCCCAAGGAGCTGAACCAGGCCGTCTCCGAGAGCACCGCGAAGAAGGTGCAGGAGATGATGGAGAACACCGCGGAGAACGGCACGGCGAAGAAGGCGCTGATCGACGGCGTCAAGGTCGGTGCCAAGACCGGTACCGCCCAGCACGGCGCGAACGTCCGCGACGAGCGCCCGTACGCCTGGTTCGTCTCGTACGCCAAGCAGGGCAACGGCTCGCCGGTCGCGGTCGCGGTCTTCGTCGACCCCTCGGACATGGACATCCCGCGCTCGGAGATCGCCGGCGGCAAGCTGGGCGGCCCGATCGCGAAGAAGGTCATGGAGGCCGTGCTCGGCAAGTGAGCGAGCCGCCGGACCGGCAGGGAGGGGGCGGGCGCCGTACGGCGTCCGCCCCGCTCCGTACGATGGAGGTCATGACCGTTCAGCCCGGCGCCGCCGCCCGCCGTCTCGTTCTCGCCTCCCAGTCCCCCGCCCGGCTCGGCCTGCTGCGCCAGGCCGGGCTCGCGCCCGAGGTCGTCGTCAGCGGCGTGGACGAGGACGCGATCACCGCCGACAGCCCGGCCGAGCTGGCCCGGGTGCTCGCCGAGGCGAAGGCGGACGCGGTGGCCGCGCGCCCGGAGGCCGCCGGCGCGCTGGTCATCGGCTGCGACTCGGTCCTGGAACTGGACGGGCGGGCGCTCGGCAAGCCCGCCGACGCCGAGGACGCGACCGCCCGCTGGAAGTCGATGCGCGGCCGGTCCGGCGTCCTGCGGACCGGCCACTGCGTGATCGACACGGCCGCCGGGGACCGCCGGGTGTCGGCCACCGCCTCCACCACCGTCCGCTTCGGCGAGCCGAGCGACGCCGAGATCGCCGCGTACGTCGCCTCCGGCGAACCGCTGTACGTGGCGGGCGCCTTCACCCTGGACGGCCGGTCGGCGCCGTTCATCGACGGCATCGACGGTGACCCCGGCAACGTCATCGGCCTGTCCCTGCCGCTGCTGCGGCGGCTGCTGGCGGAGCTGGACGTGGCGATCACCGATCTTTGGGCCTAGAGGGAGCCTTCAGCGGAGGCCGAAGCACGGCTGCCACAGCCGGTCCGCCTCCGGTACGGCCACGCTCAGCAGCGCGCACAGCGGACCGGTCGCCCCGCCCAGCAGCCCCATCCGCTCCTCCCCCAGCGCCCGGACATCGGGCAGCCGGTCCAGGAGGTGGCGGGCCAGCCGTGCGCGCAGGGCCGTCGCGGCGGGCAGCCGCGCGTGGTGGTGGAAGGCGTCCGCGACGGCCAGGACGCCCGCGGCGCCGTGACAGCAGGCGAGCAGGTCCGCGGGGTGGTCGCCGAAGAGGTGGAAGTCCGTGTCGTACCGCTCGGCGAGGCCGGTGAAGGCCCGCGCGGCCCACGCCGCCCCCGCGGCGTCGTCCAGGGCGTCCGCGGCGTTCCACAGCGCCCAGGTGACGCCGGGGTTGCCGTAGCACCACGCCTGGCGGGCGCGGGCGCCGCCGGGCGGCGGCCCGTCGGGCCCGGCGCCGTCCCAGCTGCGGATGGAGCGGGCGTCGTCGAAGGACTGGCGGGCGAGCCAGTGCGTGGCGTTGCGCAGCGCGCGCCGGGTCGCCCGGTTGGACCCGGTGTGCCGGACCGCGGCGGTGAGCGCGGTGACCAGACCGGCGACGCCGTGGCCCATGCCGGTGTTGACGCGGCCCTGCATCCAGTTCAGGCGGGGGTGTCCGGCGTAGCCGTCGGTGTGCAGCCGGGGCAGCTCCCCGGCGTCGCAGAGCGATCTCAAGTGGCTCAGACAAGGCGCGAGTTGGTCCTCGCCCGGGTCCGCGCCGACACACAGGGAGAGCAGCGTCCCCGACGGCCCGACGATCAGGTCGTAATCCGGGAACCGAACGCCCTCGGGCCGCCACGGCCGGGCCTTCGCGACAGCGATCAGGTGGTCACGCAGCCGGTCGGCCAACCGGTGCAGCTGGGGGTGGAGCCGGGCCCCGAGACGGAGTCCGGCGAGGGTGCCCGCCAGGCCGCCGTCGTGCAGGCCCGGGCGGCCCTGGCCGCGGCCGACGCCCCGGGCCCACACGGCCACCGCGCCGCCCGCGGCGGCGGCCTCGGCGGGCGTGCCGGTGTCCGCGACGAGCACGGCCAGCGCGGGGACACCCGGGTCGCAAGGAGCGGTCCCGTCCTGCTCACCGGATGCCTGACGGCTGGCCCAGGCCTCCAGAAGCTCCACGGCGAGGGTGCGGAGCGCCGGTGCGGCCGCCCGCCCGGCCGAAGCCGGAGGGACGGCCTTGACGGTGCCGGTCAACAGACGGCGATGGTGCAGACGAGCACCGTGCACACACCACTGCAGTGGCCGGAGTCCGCTTCCGTCTCCGGCAGGTCGGTCTCGGTGATCCGGGTCTCCAGGTCACCGATCAGCTCGTCCAGGTCGGTCAGTTCGGTGCGTTCCATGGTGTCCGACATGACGATGTTCCCTTCTCTCAATGGATGGGGTCCGCCCCGGCGGCGCGCCCGTTGGGGGCGAGCGTTCCGGGGAGGTGGGTCCCGCCGCACAGGGCGGCGGCCGCGGACGCCGCGAGATCGCCGATCGCGCGGTCGTGCGGAAATCTCATGAGCAGCTGGGCGGCGACGTACGCGCCCTCGCGGCCCCGGTCGCCGCCCCGGTGCGCGCGGTCGCGCAGCACCAGGCCGTCCGGCGCGGGCAGCATCTCCTCGACCAGCAGTTCGCCGCCGCCCTCCGGCGCGCTTCCCCGGGCGAGCAGCCGGTCGACGACGCGCAGCGTGGGCAGTGCCGCGAGGTCGGCCGGTACGGGCTTGGCGCCCGCGCCGTACCGCAGGAACGCGTACCGGGGCAGACCGGCCGAGCGGCGCAGGGCCGCGAGGGTGCGCGCCTTGGCCAGGTCGGTGTCGCCGGCGCGCCACAGGGCCGTACGCGGCAGCCGCCAGACGGCCGGGGAGACGACCAGCCGTCCGCCGACCGTCAGCCTGGGCAGCCGCTCGGCGCGCGGGAACGCGCCCGCCAGCCCGTCGAGCTGGACGAGGTACGCCGTCGCGGGGTGGCCCGCGGCCATCAGCAGCCGCAGCAGCACGTCGTACGGCGGCAGGGCGCTGCGCGTCCCGTGGTGGACCGGCAGGATGCGCCGGCCGTCCGCCTCCGCGATCACCCGGGGGCCGTCGCGGCGCAGCGTGATGCGGTCGAGGGGCAGGTAGCGGGCCGTGCCGGGGTCCGGGGCGGTTCCGTAGTACGGCGCGGGGTCGGGGTCGCCGGTCCACCAGCTGGTGACCAGGGGACGGCGTACGGCGTTGGCCGCCCGCTCGGCCAGCGGCAGCACCAGCACTTCCACGAACCGTACGTCCGCCTCCCGCTCCACGGCGGCGAGGAAGGCACGGTGGCGCTCGGCGTTGCCGTAGCCCCCGTGCCCGGCGTGCAGGGCGTCCAGTGCGTCGGCGAACCGGGCGTCCAGCATGCCGGCGGGTGAGACCGTCTCCAGGACGGCCGACGGTCCGGGACCGGCGAGGGGCCGCAGCAGGCAGTCGACGGGCCAGGGCGGCAGGACGGCACTGCCCGGGGGCGCGCCGAAGGTGTCGAGCAACGCGTCGGTGAGGTCCACCGGCCGCGCGTCGCCACGGGTGGCGAGGTGGGCGAGCAGGCGGGCGTATCCGGAGTGCGCGGTACGGGCCGGGTGCCAGCCTTCGTAGCGGTGGAGCTCGGGGGCGGTGGGCCTGCCGTCCTCCGGTAGTGGCCCGGTGCCGGTCCAGTGCCCGGCCAGGAGATCGCTGAGGGGACGTGGCCGCTCGTCCAGGTCACGCAATTCGTCCGGCAACCGGCGTGCAGGGGCGGCGTGTTGGGCCTCGGGATGACGGTCGGCCTCGCGCAGCGCGGCCAGGCGGGCGGCGGTGCGCAGGGCATCGCGTACGGCGTCGGCGGCCGCCACGGGCACCGAGGCCGCCCCTGAGCCCGCCCCCTCGGCCATGCGGTACGAGTCCACGAAGTCCGCGTCACCCAGCGGCTCCGTGCACGGCAGCCGGTCCCGTTCGCGGACGGCCACCGCCGGGGTCCACGCGCTGCGCCGACGGCGCGGGGCGGCGCAGACCTGGAGGACGCCGAGGCCGTGCAGGTGGGCTAGGAAGCCGCGCAGGACGCGGCGGGTGTCGTCGTACGGCGTACCGGGTCCCGAGCCGGGGGCGGAACCGGGGGCGGAGGCGGAACCGGTGCCGGGCCCGGCACCCGGCCCCATGCCTGGCCCGCCGCCCGTGGTGCCCGTGGTTCCCAGCAGCGCCGCCTCGATCTCCCCCAGCGGGCGGGGCCCTTCCGCCAGCAGTGTCAGTACGGCGTCCAGCGGCCGGGTGCGGCGCAGTTCGACCCGGCGCAGCCGGTCCCGTACGGCCGGATCGATCACCCAGCACCGTACGGCGCCGTCCGCGCGGAAGTGCAGCGGCGCGGGGGCGAGCGGGGTCGCGGGGTCCGCCGTCGTCAGGTCCACGGCGGTCAGCCGGGTCCGCGCCACGTGCACGTTCTCCGCCGTCTCGGAGGCCATGGGGCCCAGGGCCGTGCCGGGCGCGAGCAACGGCGGCTCCTCCGTGGCCGCCGTACGGCCGGACCGCGGAAGGGCTTCGAGCGGGACCGGCGCGACCTGGCCCACCCAGCCGCGCGGCGTGGTCTTCACCGCGGCCCGGCCGAGCGCCCGCCACAGATACGCGGCGCTCTTGCGCAAGCGCTTGCCGCTCCAGGGCTCGCCGTGCGCCAGCCGCCGCTCGACGGTCGGCACCAGGTCCGGTGCCGCTTCGTCCAGGAAGGCCCGCATGACCGGGCTCGCGCAGGCCAGCGACCAGCCAAGCGCGCCCACACGCTCCGCTTCGTCCGCCACCGCGCGTTCCAGTTCCCGGCGCGTACGGGACAGCCGTACGTCGATCCGGTGCACCGCGACGGCCTCGTGCACCAGGCTCTCCGGGACGGTGGCCAGGGATTTCAGGTATGCGCAGTCCGCTTCGCCGGGGGCCGCGCCGCCGTGCAGGCGGCGGCGCAGGGACAGGACGGCCCCGCGGTCGGTGTCGGCGAGTCCGGGGTGCGGGACCACAGTGGTGCCCAGCTGTTCGGCGAGGGCGCGGGCGCGGTCGGCCTGCTGCCGCCGGGCGCGGTCGTACTCGCCGACGCGGTCGAAGAGCTGCGGGTTCCCCGCGCGGGTCCAGAACTCGGCGGGCAGGCCGGCGGTGCGCAGGAGGGCGGTGGGGACGGTGGGGGCGGGGCCGTCGGGGCCGCGCGTGTTCGCGTCATCCACCGCTGGTCACCGCCGCCACCGCGCGGGAACGGGTCCCGGGCGCCCGGCTCATCTCGGGCGCCGCCAGGGCCGCCGTCAGCAGGGACTGCCGCGCCAGGGAGAGCCGGCCGCGGTTCCAGTGGAAGATCACGCAGTACGCGGCGGCCCGGCGCGGCCCGGTCCCCGTCGCGTCGCCGGACTCGAAGTACCCGGTACGCCACTGCCGCGCCGCCGCGCCGACCGCGTCCCGGTGGGCTTCCAGGGCGGCGCGCTCCGGCGCGGGCAGCCCGTCCGTCAGCTCGTCGCGGCCGCGCCGCCAGAACGCGCGGATGCCCTCGGCGGCGCGCCGCGTGGCCGCCGCGTCGGGGCCGTCGCCGAGCCGCCGCCCGGTGTCGTCCCGTACGGACTCCCACACCCCGCGGTGCTCCCAGCCGACGATGCCCAGCCCGTCGAGCAGGTCGCGCAGCAGCGTCAGCGAGACCCGCCAGTCCGCCGCTCCGGAGGTGCCCGCTGCCGCGTGATGATCGAGCCAGGCGAGCGAGTCCGCGGTGAACAGCGCGTGCACCCACGGCATCGCGCGTGCCCCGCCGAACAGGTACGTCTCCGGCTCGTAGACCCCGCAGACCGGCGGACGGGACAGCGTCACGCCGGGCACACCGGGCACACCGGGGACACCGGGTCCGGCGTCGGTGGCGAAGCGGCCCAGCAGTTCCGCGCGCAACGCGTCGCGCGCGTCCCGTGCGGGCGCCTGGAAGCGCAGGCGCAGGCCCGGCGGCTTGTGCATGAAGAAGAAGTTGCGGGCCGCGCCCGCGGCGAGGAGCTCGCGGGCGGTCCGCGCGAGATGGCCGTACAGGCCGTACGGCGCCCTCGCGCCCGTGTCCAGGCTCACCTGCACCCAGTCCGCACCCGGCCCATCGTCACGGAGTGTGGCCAGTCCGGCGGCGAGGAACGCGCGCCGGGCATCGGCGTATCCGGGGTCGTCCGGCCCGATCGGCACCGTGCCGAGCGAGGTGGCACGGGCGTCCCGCAGACAGTCGGCCAGCAGATCGGCGACCGGCAGCATCCCTACCTCCTCACGGAGCGAGCACGGGGCACTCTTCGCATGGTGGCCCCGGGACGCCGCCGTCGCATGCGGAGCGGTCTCCGGTTCGGGTGACGGACGGTGATGGGCCGGGGGGGCACGCCCGGCGGAAACCGAACCGTCGGCTCGACAGACCGGCGAAGCGACCGTTGCGGCCTGACACACGGCAGCTTTAACATACATACATGCATGTACGTAAGAGCGCCGGGACGGACGACGGGCCGGACCGTCCCGGCGGGCGGGGTGCGGCGCGGCAGCCCCGTGCCACGCAGGCCGACCGGCGGGCGCGCACGCGTGCCGCGCTGCTCGAATCGGCCGCCCGGGGCCTGTCCCGGTACGGCTACGGCAACCTCAGGCTCGAACAGGTCGCCCAGGACGTCGGGTACACCCGCGGCGCGCTCTACCACCAGTTCACCGGCAAGCAGGACCTGGCCCTGGCCGTGACCGAATGGGTGCTGGACACCTGGTGGCAGGAGGTCGGCGTGCTCGTCGAGCGGGCACCCGACCCGGTCGCGGCGCTGCTGACACTGGCGCGCGGGCACGCCGTCTACTGCCGTCGCGACATCGCCCGCGTGGCGATGGCGCTACGGCTGGAGTTCGCCGGACAGGACCACCCGGTCGGGCGCGCGGTCGAACAGGGCTACCGCGATCTGCTCGACCGCTGCACCGCCCTGATCGAGGCGGCGCGCGAGGCGGGAGCGGTCCCGGACGGCCCGGACGGCCCGCCCGCCGGGACCCTCGCGCTCGCCTACATCGGCGCGATCGAGGGCACGTCGATCGCCCTGTCGGGGCACGCCCCGCACGACGCACCACTCGTGGCCAGGGCCGCCGCCGGCGCGCTCGGCCTCACGTACGACCCCGGGGAGCACCCGGACCCGGGCCGCACGGCACACCGTCGGACCATACGAAGGGAAGCATCATGAAGGTCGGCATGGTGGCACACCACTACCCGCACGCCACGCACCGCGACGAGTTCGTCTCCCGCGTCCACCGCACCGCCGAGGAGTTCCGCCGTACGCCCGGCTGCCTGTCGGCGGACTACTGGCTGACGGCGGACGGCGACGCGGTGGTCTCGATCGTGCAGTGGGAGTCCGAGGAGGCGTCCCGCGCGTCGCTCGCCGCCGTGCAGGCGGCGCCCGGACTGGACCTCGCCTTCGACGAGCGGGAGGTGCGCCCGCGCGAGATCGTGCGCCTGGTGGCGCCCTGACCTCCGCGGGCTCCGTGCGCTACGCCGCCGCCGTGGCCGCGTGCCGGCAGTGCGTGCAGAGCAGGCGGCGACCCGCCGTGTGGGACGTGCTGCGGCCCAGGCCCGCCGTCCGGTGGACCGTGCGCGGGACCACGGCGGCGTGCGCGGCGCACGCCGCCGCACCGCACTCCGCGCAGACGGCCAGCGCGGCGGTGGCGCTGCCGAGTTCCGCACAGTCGAAGCACTGCATCGAGATGACTCCTGTTGAGCTAGGTTCCGAGATCGCGTTGACGTCGCGGCATCGGAAAAGTGGTGGCCCTGCGCACAGCAACAGCGTCGCGGAGCCGGACATTCCGGATTCCCCCGAGCGGTGACGACCGTCACCACTACCGGCGGGGCCCGCCCGTGCACCCGGCCCGGCCGGCCGAAATGCTGTGCAAGCCTGGAAGGCCGTACGCGTACACCGACCAACCGCCCGTCCGCCGTCCGCGCACGCAGCCCCCGACCGCCCCGTACCACCGGAGGAAGCCCCCGATGCCGCAGTCCGTCGACCGTGCCCTGGACCTGCTCGACGCGGTCGCCGAGGCGGCGGAGCCGGTCCCGGCCAAGGTGCTGGCCCGGCAGCTGGACTGCGGCCTGTCCACGGTCTACGACCTCCTCGGCTCGCTGACCGAACGCGGTCACCTGGCCCGTACGCCCGCCGGGTACACCCTCGGCTACCGCGTACCGGCCCTGCACCACGCGTTCCAGCGGCAGTTGCGGATCGACGAGCGGGTGCACGAGGTGCTGCTGCGGCTGCGCCGGTCGTCCGGCGCGGACGTCTTCTTCAGCACGTACCGGGACGGCGGGATCGCCGTGCTGGACGGCGCCGCCGGCCCGGACTCCGCCTTCTCCGTCGGCCAGGACACCGCCGCACACGCCACGGCACACGGCCGCGCCCTGCTGGCCGCCCTCCCGGCCGCCACCCGGCGCCAGTACCTGACCACCAGCGGCCTGCCACCCCGCACCCCGCACACCATCACCGCCCCCGACCGCCTGGAACGCGAACTCCGCCGCGTCCGCCGGAACGGCGTGGCCGTGGAACGCGAGGAGTCGGTATCCGGCATGGCGTGCATCGCCGTCCCGGTCCCGATACGCCCCGGCGGCCCCGGCACCCCGCCCACCGCGCTCACCGCCGTCTCGGCCGCCCTCCCGGTGGCGGACTTCGCCCGCCTGCGCGGCCCGCTGACCGAGGCGCTGCGGCGGGAGGTGGCGGGGTTGGGGTGAGGGCGGCGGCGCTAGGTTGGTAGCGGCATTGCGTGGAGGAGCGGGGGAAACACATGGCCGGTAACGCCACGGTGGCAGAACTGACGTACTACCCCATCAAGGGATGCGCCGGAGTCTCCGCCGGCACCGCGGAGCTGACGCCCGCCGGGCTCGCGCACGATCGCAGCTTCATGGTGACCGGCGCGGACGGTGTGTTCCGGAGTCAGCGCCGCGATCCCCTGCTGGCGGTGATCCGACCTGACATCAGCCCGGACGGCACCCGTATGGCGCTCCGCGCGCCGGGGATCGAGGAGCTGTTCGTGGAGGTGGACGCTTCGTCCGCTCCCCGGGACGTGGAGATGTTCAAGACGCCCTACCGGGGCATCGATCAGGGGGACGCCGTCGCCGGCTGGCTGAGCGAGGTGCTCGGTGCGCCGAGTCGGCTGGTGCGGGTGCCGGAGGACCACGGGCGGGTCACGGACGGGCTGACGCCCGGGACGTCCGGGTACGCCGACAGTTGCGCGGTGCACATCGTGTCCCGCTCGTCGCTGGAGCTGCTGCACGCGCGGCTCGCGGAGCAGGGGGCGGCGGCGCTGCCGATGGACCGGTTCCGGCCGAACGTCGTGGTCGACGGGTGGGACGAGCCGCACAGCGAGGACCGGGTGCGTCAGGTACGGCTGGGGGACGCCGAGTTGGGGTACGCCAAGCTCGCCGTACGGTGCGCGGTCACCACCGTCGAGCAGTCCTCCGGCGCGCGGACCGGCCCCGAGCCGCTGCGGACGCTGGCCGGGTACCGGCGCGCGGCCGGTGGCGGTGTGGTGTTCGGCGCCAAGTTCGCCGTGCTGCGGCCGGGCAAGGTGTCGGTGGGGGACGAGGTCGCGGTCAGCGCGTGGGGGGAGTCGGAGCGGTAGCCGGTACGCCGCTCCCGGTCCTGACCCCCTCGCCGGTCCCGCCGTACGCCACGAGCGTCAGCACCAGCAGCGCGAGGACGGCCATCAGCAGCGCGAACGCCGTCCAGCCGACCAGGCCGACCGCGAACGCCCCGAGGACGGCGTGCACGACCGCGCAGGTGATGAGCGCGATGCGGCCGAACGTTCCCGGCGGGCGGTCGCGGAGCGCGGTGCGGGCCAGGAGGGCGGCGCAGCAGACCAGGTAGAGGGCGAAGACGGCGCCGAGCACCCAGGCGCCGGCGGACATCGCGGCGGGGTCCATGCCCGCCATGGACATGTGCTGCTCGTCCACGACGACGCTCAGGACGTAGTCGAGGAAGAGGACGCCGAGCGCTTCCAGGACGAGTACCACCGCCGCCACCCACGCCACCGGTCCGCGTGCCGCCACCCCGTCCACCCACTTCCCAGCCGTTGCACTGTTACCGCGAGTACGAAAGACCATCGCGCACGTTACTCCTGGGTACCCCCCGCTCTTCAAGAGGCCGGGGGCGGGTAAGAGCCGGGGAGCGGAAGCGGACGCGCCGCCGGACGCAGACGCGGGCAAAGTTTCCTTCGCCCATTCGTAGGGACTCCACAAAGAAACGGGGTTCCGTCGGCGGACGGCCGGGCGAGACCTTGCCCACATTTTGATCACCGCACCGGCCCGGGAATACGGGCCTTACCCTGGGATACCGGGGGACTTCGGCCCCGGACCCGCACCGGGCACACGCTCCGTGTGGGCAAGCTCACTACCGGGAACGGGTCGGCACGCGGTGTCGCCAGTCCCTAAACTCGCGACGTCCTAATTTGTTGCGGCGAAGCGCCAAGGAGGAACCGATCGTGCGCAAGGTGCTCATCGCCAACCGAGGCGAAATCGCTGTCCGCGTAGCCCGTGCATGCCGGGATGCCGGAATCGGGAGCGTAGCCGTCTACGCCGACCCTGACCGGGACGCCCTGCATGTCCGCGCGGCAGACGAGGCCTACGCCCTGGGCGGTGACACTCCTGCCACCAGCTACCTCGACATCGCCAAGGTCCTTGCGGCCGCCGCCGATTCGGGCGCCGACGCCATCCACCCCGGTTACGGCTTCCTCTCCGAGAACGCCGAGTTCGCGCAGGCCGTCCTCGACGCCGGTCTGACCTGGATCGGCCCCCCGCCGCAGGCCATCCGCGACCTCGGCGACAAGGTGGCGGCCCGTCACATCGCGCAGCGCGCCGGTGCGCCGCTGGTCGCCGGCACCCCCGATCCGGTCTCCGGGGCGGACGAGGTGGTGGCCTTCGCCGAGCAGCACGGCCTGCCGATCGCCATCAAGGCGGCGTTCGGCGGCGGCGGGCGCGGCCTGAAGGTGGCCCGCACGCTGGAAGAGGTCCCGGAGCTGTACGACTCCGCCGTACGCGAGGCCGTCGCGGCCTTCGGGCGCGGCGAGTGCTTCGTCGAGCGCTACCTGGACCGCCCGCGCCACGTGGAGACCCAGTGCCTGGCCGACAAGCACGGCAACGTGGTCGTCGTCTCCACCCGTGACTGCTCGCTCCAGCGCCGCCACCAGAAGCTGGTCGAGGAGGCGCCCGCGCCGTTCCTGAGCGACGAGCAGAACGCCGAGCTGTACCGCGCGTCCAAGGCCATCCTCAAGGAGGCCGGCTACGAGGGCGCGGGCACCTGC
Organism: Streptomyces albofaciens JCM 4342; assembly: GCF_008634025.1. Lineage (NCBI taxonomy): Bacteria > Bacillati > Actinomycetota > Actinomycetes > Kitasatosporales > Streptomycetaceae > Streptomyces > Streptomyces albofaciens. The sequence continues at coordinate 3,470,561 of NZ_PDCM01000002.1, forward strand.
GAGTTCCTGGTGGGCCAGGACGGCACGATCTCCTTCCTGGAGGTCAACACCCGCCTCCAGGTCGAGCACCCGGTCACCGAGGAGGTCACCGGCCTGGACCTGGTGCGCGAGATGTTCCGCATCGCCGACGGCGAGGAGCTGGGCTACGACGACCCGCCGGTGCGCGGCCACAGCTTCGAGTTCCGCATCAACGGCGAGGACCCGGGCCGCAACTTCCTCCCGGCCCCCGGCACGGTCACCAGGTTCGAGGCCCCGGCCGGTCCCGGCGTGCGCCTGGACGCGGGCGTGGAGTCCGGCTCGGTCATCGGCCCGGCCTGGGACTCGCTGCTCGCCAAGCTGATCGTCACCGGCGCCACCCGTGAGCAGGCGCTGCAGCGCGCCGCCCGCGCGCTCGACGAGTTCACCGTCGAGGGCATGGCCACCGCCATCCCGTTCCACCGCACGGTCGTCAAGGACCCGGCGTTCGCGCCCGAGCTGACCGGCTCCGCCGAGCCGTTCCAGGTGCACACCCGCTGGATCGAGACCGAGTTCGTCAACGAGATCAAGCCGTTCGCCGCGCCCGGCACGGACGAGGCCGAGGCGGACACCCGCGAGACGGTCGTCGTCGAGGTCGGCGGCAAGCGCCTGGAGGTCTCGCTGCCGTCCTCGCTCGGCATGCCGCTGGCCCGCGCCGCGGTCGCCGGGGGCGCCAAGCCCAAGCGCAAGGCGGCCAAGAAGTCCGGTTCCGCGGCTTCCGGCGACACCCTCGCCTCGCCGATGCAGGGCACCATCGTCAAGGTCGCCGTCGAGGAGGGCCAGGAGGTCGCCGAGGGTGACCTGGTCGTCGTCCTGGAGGCGATGAAGATGGAGCAGCCGCTGAACGCCCACCGCTCCGGCACGATCAAGGGCCTGACCGCCGAGGTCGGCGCCTCCCTCTCGTCCGGCGCGGTCATCTGCGAGATCAAGGACTGAGGTCGGGCAGGGGCGTAGGGGCCTGCGGTTTCTCCGTAGGGCTCTGCGTACGGAGGTTTGCGTGCGGTCCTGCGTACGGGACCTGCGTACGGTCTTCCGTACGGCCTGCGTACGTCCCTGCCCGCCGTCCGCGCGGGGTCCGTGGTGCGTGAGTACCACGGACCCCGCGCTTTTTCGCACCAGGAAACCTCGCGCCCGGAAGCGGTGCCGCGCGTCCGCCATCGAGGACCGAAGTCGTCCGCAAGGCTTCCTATGGTCCTGCCATGACGGAAACGCAGAAGGTCCTCGTCACCGGTGCCACCGGAACCGTCGGCCGTCAGGTCGTCGCCGAACTGCTCGCCCGCGGCCACGCGGTCCGCGCCCTCACCCGGGATCCCGCCAAGGCGGACTTCCCGGCGGGCGTCGAGGCCGTCCAGGGCGACCTGACCGAGCCCGACAGCCTCGTGCCCGCCCTGGAGGGGGTCACCGGGCTGCATCTGATCACCTTCAGCGGGGCCGGCTTCACCCCGCTGGAGACCGGCCCGCGCATTCTGGAACTGGCCCGCGCGGCCGGCGTACGCCGCGTCACCGTGCTGCACGGCGGCGGCCCCTCCCCGCTGGAGGACGCGGTCCGCGCCGACGACGGCGTGGACTGGACCGTCCTGATGCCGGTCGAGTTCATGTCCAACGCCCTGGAGTGGGCGCCGGGCGTCGTGGCGGCGGACGAGGTCCGCGAGCCGTTCGCCGACCGGCTGAGCGCCATGGTCCACGAGGGCGACATCGGCGCCGTCGCCGCGGTCGCCCTCACCGAGGAGGGCCACGCGGGCCGGGAGTACGTGATCACCGGCCCGGAGGCGCTGACCGTCGGCGACAAGGTGGCCGCCCTCGCCGCCGCCCGCGGCCGGGAGATATCCCTGGTCGAACTCACCCGGGAGCAGGCGATCGCACAATGGCGGGCCGCGGGTCACCCGGAGGAGGTGATCGGCTTCCTGCTGGAGGTGTACGGGAACACGCCGGCGGTGGGCCGTACGGTCGTCGACACCGTCGAGAGGGTCACCGGCCGCCCGGCCCGTACGTTCGCCGAGTGGGCCGCCGAGCACGCGGCCGTCTTCGGCGCGGCGGGCGCCGCGTAACGCCGTTCCCGCCCGGCGGGGCACGCCCCGCCGGGCCGGAGCCTGGTCACGAAGTGCCCACCACGTCCTGCGGGAACGTCAGCTGCCTGCTCATCCACTGGAGCGCGGCGGGCAGTTCGCGCCGCCAGGTGGCGAAGTTGTGGCTGCCCTGGTCAAGGATGATCGACTCGGCCTTCATCGGCGGCTTGACCGCGTTCAGGAACTCCTTGGCCGCCGGGTAGTTCTTCTCGCCCTCCCGGCTGGTGCCGATCAGCACCGACACCTGCGGCGCGGGCAGGTGCGCCAGCCGCCACATCAGGTCGTGCTCCCGCTTGCGCTTGGCGCGGTCCTTGTCGTCCCCGAAGAGGTTGCCGGTGGTGGGGTCGCTGGTGACCTTGTAGTCGGGCGAGAGGGCCGCCGCCGAGGTGTACGTACGGGGGTGCCGCATGGTCAGCTGGAGGGCGCAGCTGCCGCCGGACGAGTAGCCGAGCACGCCCCAGCCGCCCGGGTCGTGGCCGACCCGGTAGTGCTCCTTGAGCGCGGTGGGCAGATCGCTCGCGAAGAACGTCTCCGCTTGCGGGCCGCCCGGCACGTCCACGCACTGGGTGTCGCGCGGCGGCGCGATCGTGGGCCGCAGCATGACGATGATGGTGGGCTGCATCTTGCCCTTGGCGATCAGGTCGCCGGCGGTCTGCGTCACCCGCAGGTGCTGGGCCAGCAGGTAGTGGCCGCCCGGGTAGCCGCTGATCGCGACGATGACGGGGAAGCGCTGGCGCTCGTACTGCTTCTGGAAGTACTGCGGCGGCAGGTAGACGTACGCCGGGTCCACGGCCTTGGTGGTCTTGCCCACGATCCGTACGGACTCCACCTTGCCGGCCTTGTCGGGCGCCCCCTTGGGCAGGCCGTGCACCTTGTCCAGGCCCTCGGCCCCGGCGGGCTGCACAAGGCCCTTCGACGGGTCGCCGGCCGGGCCCGCCTCCCCGTCGCCCCACTTGGCGACCGCGCCGGGGGCGTCGTCGTACAGACCGAGGAGTTCGTGCCAGGAACCGTAGAACTGGAAGTTGGCGTTCACGACGAGGCCGAGCGCGGCGACGATGGACAGCTGCGTGGCCAGGATGGAGCCGATGCGGCCCAGCCAGGCCAGCGGCCCCTTCTTGGCGAAGCGCGGCCACTGCCAGAGCGTGAGTCCCACGCACACCACGGCGACCGCGATCATGGTGTACAGCAGCGATCGGCTGGTCAGTTCCATTGCTTCCCCAGGTGTTCCCGCACGCGTTCCGACGGTCTCCGTAGAGCCCATTGCGCCAGGTTTGATGCCTCCTGGGGGCACGTCGTTGCCGCCGTGCGCACTTGTTCCCCAAGGCGCCCACGCCCCCTTCCCTCCCCGTCACCTGCGGGCCGTCTCCCGTCCACCCCGCGCGGCGGACGCGGCCCGGCGGCGGGGCGCGGCACCGGTCCGAAGGCCCCCGCCGTGGGGGCAGTGGCATCCTGGGGACACCGGTCCGGTGGAGGGCCGCGCTCAGGGAGGACGGCGAGGACGGCGATGGTGACCGAGACGGCAGGGCAGGAATCCGTACGACCCATGCGCGCCGACGCGCGCCGCAACTACGAGCGGCTGCTGGCGGTGGCCCGTACGGCCTTCACGGAGCACGGGACGGACACCTCGCTGGAGGACATCGCACGGCGCGCGGGCGTCGGGATCGGCACCCTCTACCGGCACTTCCCCAACCGGACGGCCCTGATGGGCGCCGTGTTCCAGGGCGAGGTGGACGCGCTGCTGGCGCACGCCAAGGAGCTGAGCGACGCGCCGCACCCGTGCGCGGCGCTGGTCGAGTGGCTGCGCGCGATCATCGCGCACGCGAGCACCTACCGCGGGCTGTCCCGGGCGCTGATGGCTGCGCCGGGCGACGCCAGCTCCGGGCTGTCGCGGTGCAGCGTCCCGATGCGCGAGGCGGGCGGCGAACTGCTCAGCCGCGCGCAGGAGGCGGGCGCCGTACGGACCGACGTGAACATCAGCGATCTGATGCAGCTCACCAACGGCATCGCGCTGGCCGTGGAGGAGTCACCGGACGACCCCGGTCTGGCCGACCGGCTGCTCACGCTGACGCTGACGGGGCTGCGGCCCGAGAAGGGATGAGCGAGCCCGAGAAGAGGTGAGCGGGCCCGAGAAGAGGTGAGCGGGCCGGACGGTGTCCTCCGGCCGCCCGTCGTCGGGCGGTGCCGGCACGGCCGTACGCGCGTGCCGGCACCTCTTCAGCGGCGTCGGGGCGCCAGGTCGGCGACCCGGCCGCCGGGCGGCTCGGCCAGCGGCGCGGCCGTCCGCAGTTGCGGCCCGGAACCACCGCCGCCCGGAGAGAGGTTGCTCCGCTGGCCGGGCAGCGGTACGTCCCGGCGTGGACCGCGGCGGTCGGCCGCCACCACCTCCGATGCCGGCTGGCCGGCTCCCGCGCCGGCGCCCGGCCCGCCCGCCACCGAGATCTGCACGCCCTGGTCGGCCAGCGCCTGGAGCTCGGTCGCGGCACGGTCGTCGTGGCCCGGCGGCTCGTCGGTCACCAGCCGGGTGATCACGTCGGTGGGCACCGTCTGGAACATGGTGTCCGTACCGAGCTTGGTGTGGTCGGCGAGGACCACGACCTCGGCCGCCGCCTGCACCAGCGCCCGGTCCACGCTCGCGGAGAGCATGTTGGACGTGGACAGGCCGCGCTCGGCGGTCAGGCCGCTGCCCGAGAGGAAGGCGCGGGAGACCCGCAGCCCCTGGAGCGACTGTTCGGCCCCGCTGCCGACCAGCGCGTAGTTCGAGCCGCGCAGGGTGCCGCCGGTCATCACGACCTCGACCCGGTTGGCGTGCGCCAACGCCTGGGCGACCAGGAGGGAGTTGGTGACCACGGTCAGACCGGGCACCCGCGCGAGCCGGCGGGCCAGCTCCTGCGTGGTGGTGCCGGCGCCGACCACGATGGCCTCGCCTTCTTCGACGAAGCCGGCGGCGAGATCGGCGATGGCCGTCTTCTCCGCGGTCGCTAGATGGGATTTCTGTGGGAAGCCGGACTCCCGGGCGAATCCGCCCGGCAAGACCGCACCGCCGTGCCGGCGGTCGAGCAGTCCTTCTGCCTCCAGCGCCCGCACGTCCCGCCGTACGGTTACTTCGGAGGTCTGGACGACGCGGGCGAGCTCACGGAGCGACACCGCTCCGTTCGCCCGCACCATTTCGAGGATCAGTTGGCGACGTTCTGCAGCGAACACGAAACTGACAGTAACGCCAACGACCGTCTGCTTTCAGCAGGTTGCACCAATTAACGGAAGTTGTTCGTTCCCGACCCTCGCACGTGGTATATGCCGGTGGCCGGTCACGCAGTGACACCAGGGTGCCATGAAGCGGCTCTCGCCGGGGCCTCCCGCCGTCGGCAGGCAGGGGGAACACGCGCGCGGACGGCCCGCCCGCCGGGCTTCCGGGGGCCTCCCCCACGCCCGCGCGACCGGACGGGCCCCGGCCCGTTCATCCCGTTGGCCGCGATCTGTTCGGTTCTTTTCGGCGGCCCGCCGGCACGGCCCGGGGCCGCCGGGCGCGCTACTCGCTGGACATCTTGCGCGTGTGCAGCTGCCGCGCGACCTCGGCGATCGAGCCGGACAGCGACGGGTAGACGGTGAACGCGCTGGCGATCTGCTCCACCGTCAGGTTGTTGTCCACCGCGATCGATATCGGGTGGATCAGCTCGCTGGCGCGCGGCGAGACCACCACACCGCCGACGACGATGCCCGTGCCGGGGCGGCAGAACAGCTTCACGAAGCCGTCGCGGATGCCCTGCATCTTCGCGCGCGGGTTGCGCAGCAGCGGCAGCTTGACGACGCGGGCGTCGATGCGGCCCGCGTCCACGTCCGCCTGGCTGTAGCCGACGGTGGCGATCTCCGGGTCGGTGAAGACGTTCGCGGAGACGGCCTTGAGGTTGAGCGGGGTCACCGCGTCGCCGAGGAAGTGGTACATCGCGATCCGGCCCTGCATCGCGGCCACGGAGGCCAGCGCGAGGACGCCGGTGCAGTCGCCCGCCGCGTAGACGCCGGGGGCGGAGGTGCGCGAGACCTTGTCCGTCCAGATGTGGCCGGACTCCTTCAGGCGTACGCCGGCCTCTTCGAGCCCGATGCCCGCGGTGTTCGGGATGGAGCCGACCGCCATCAGGCAGTGCGAGCCGGTGATCGTCCGGCCGTCCGCGAGGGTGACCTCGACCCGGTCGCCCACCCTCTTGGCGGAGGCGGCCCGCGAGCGCGCCATCACGTTCATGCCGCGGCGGCGGAAGACGTCCTCCAGGACGGCGGCGGCGTCCGGGTCCTCGCCCGGGAGCACCCGGTCGCGGGAGGAGACGAGGGTGACGCGGGAGCCGAGCGCCTGGTAGGCGCCGGCGAACTCGGCGCCGGTGACGCCGGAGCCGACCACGATCAGCTCTTCCGGCAGCTCGTCGAGGTCGTAGACCTGCGTCCAGTTCAGGATGCGCTCGCCGTCCGGCTGCGCGTCCGGGATCTCGCGCGGGTGGGCGCCGGTCGCGATCAGCACGGCGTCCGCGGTGAGCGTCTCCTCCGTGCCGTCCGCCGCGGTGACGGTGACCGTGCGCGAGCCGTCCGGCGACTGGCCCGGCTCCAGCCGGCCGCGGCCGCGCAGCACACGGCCACCCGCCCGGGTGACGGAGGCGGTGATGTCATGCGACTGGGCGAGCGCCAGGCGCTTGACCCGCCGGTTGACCTTGCCGAGATCCACACCGACGACGCGCGCGGGGCGGTCGACCGGCGGGGTGTCGTCCTCGACGATGATGCCCAGCTCGTCGTACGACGAGTCGAACGTGGTCATCACCTCGGCCGTCGCGATGAGGGTCTTGGACGGGACGCAGTCGGTCAGCACCGACGCCCCGCCCAGTCCGTCGCAGTCGACGACGGTCACCTCCGCGCCGAGAGAGGCGCCCACCAGGGCCGCCTCGTATCCGCCGGGTCCGCCACCGATGATCACGATCCGAGTCACGTACTCCATTGTCCCGTACGCCCGCGCCGGGTTACCCCCCGGGGGCCGCCGTTCGAACCCCGAGTACCACGAGCGCACCCCCTGACCTCCCGTACCCTCGGAACCATGTCGCTCTACGCCGCGTACGCCGGCAACCTCGACGCGCGGCTGATGACCCGCCGCGCCCCGCACTCGCCGCTGCGCGGCACGGGCTGGCTCAACGGCTGGCGGCTGACGTTCGGCGGAGAGCAGATGGGGTGGGAGGGAGCGCTTCCGACGATCGTCGAGGCCCCCCGCTCGCAGGTGTTCGTCGCCCTCTACGACATCGCGCCCATGGACGAGGAGTCCATGGACCGCTGGGAGGGCGTGGGCATGGACATCTACCGCCGGATGCGGGTACGGGTGCACACCCTCGACGGCGACGACGCCGCCTGGCTGTACGTCCTCAACGGCTATGAGGGCGGCCTGCCCTCCGCCCGCTACCTCGGCGAGATCGCGGACGCGGCGGAGTCGGCGGGGGCGCCGCACGACTATGTGATGGAGCTGCGGAAGCGGCCCTGCTGAGGCCCTTCGTAGAGATCTACGAACAGATCCCCCGGATGCCGTCGGCCGGGACATCTACGCGCGTAGGCAATTACCGGCTACCCTCGTCCGCGTGAACGCATCTGTTACCCCGGACATCGCGCGCGACCCGCAGGGCGCCGCCGCCGACGCCGCCGCCCGCCTCCGTGAGCTGACCGGCGCCGAGACCCACGACGTCGCCCTGGTGATGGGCTCCGGCTGGGCGCCGGCGGCCGAGGCCCTGGGCACCCCCGAGCACGAGTTCCCGGTCACCGAGCTGCCCGGCTTCCCGGCACCGGCCGTCGCGGGCCACGGCGGCAAGTTCCGCTCGTACAAGATCGGCGAGAAGCGGGCCCTGGTCTTCCTCGGCCGTACCCACTACTACGAGGGCCGCGGTGTGGCCCCCGTCGTGCACGGCATCCGCACCGCCGCCGCGGCCGGCTGCAAGACCGTGGTGCTCACCAACGGGTGCGGCGGCCTGCGCGACGGCATGCGCCCCGGCCAGCCGGTCCTGATCAGCGACCACCTGAACCTGACCGCCACCTCCCCGATCGTCGGCGCCCGCTTCGTCGACCTGACCGACCTGTACTCGCCGCGGCTGCGCGAGCTGTGCAAGGAGGTCGACGCGACGCTGGAGGAGGGTGTCTACGCCCAGCTCCCCGGCCCGCACTACGAGACCCCGGCCGAGATCAAGATGCTCCGCACGATGGGCGCCGACCTGGTCGGCATGTCCACCGTCCTGGAGGCGATCGCCGCCCGTGAGGCCGGCGCCGAGGTGCTCGGGCTGTCCCTGGTGACGAACCTCGCCGCGGGCATGACCGGCGAGCCGCTGAACCACGAAGAGGTGCTCCAGGCCGGCCGCGACTCCGCGACCCGCATGGGCAGCCTGCTCGCCCAGGTGCTCGACAAGCTCTGAGCGCCGCGACGGCGGTCCGAGCGACACGCAAGCAGGAGTACGGGGCGTTCACGGACGCCCCGTACGCCGTACGGGTGCCCCCCGGCGCTCCGTACGCGCAAGGCCGGGCCACCCCGGCCGCCCGGCGCGGCGCGCGCGGCCGTGCGCCCGCCGGTCGAACAATCGCGCGGAGTGGGTAAGCGTTAACGCGCCGAGCGCTTCCCCCCACCACCGCAACCAGAGGCAGGAGCATCACGTGGCAACCGATCCCGCGGAGCTGATCAGCCGGGCGAAGGCATGGCAGGCCGAGGACCCCGACCTCGAAACCCGCGAAGAGCTGGGCAAGCTCATCGACGCGGAGGACCTGGACGAGCTGGCGGCCCGGTTCGCGGGCACACTCCAGTTCGGCACCGCCGGGCTGCGCGGCGAGCTGGGCGCGGGCCCGATGCGGATGAACCGCGCCGTCGTCATCCGCGCGGCGGCCGGGCTGGCCGCGTACCTGAAGGACCAGGGCCGGGCCGGGGGCCTGGTCGTCATCGGGTACGACGCGCGCTACAAGAGCGCCGACTTCGCGCGGGACACCGCGGCCGTGATGGTGGGCGCCGGGCTGCGCGCCGCGGTGCTGCCGCGTCCGCTGCCGACCCCCGTCCTGGCCTTCGCCATACGGCACCTGGGCGCGGTCGCTGGCGTCGAGGTGACGGCCAGCCACAACCCGCCGCGCGACAACGGCTACAAGGTCTACCTCGGCGACGGCTCGCAGATCGTGCCGCCCGCGGACGGGCAGATCGCGGAGCGCATCGCGGCGGTGCGGTCGCTGAACGACGTGCCGCGGCCCGAGGAGGGCTGGGAGGTGCTGGGCGAGGACGTGCTCCAGGCGTACCTGGCCCGTACGGACGCGGTGCTGACGCCGGGCTCGCCGCGCGACACGCAGGTCGTCTACACGCCGATGCACGGCGTCGGCCGTGACGTGCTGGTGGCCGCCTTCGCGCGGGCCGGGTTCCCGGCGCCGACCGTGGTCGCCGAGCAGGCCGAGCCGGACCCGGACTTCCCGACCGTGGCCTTCCCCAACCCGGAGGAGCCGGGCGCGATGGACCTGTCCTTCGCGACCGCGCGCTCGGTCGGCCCGGACATCGTCATCGCCAACGACCCGGACGCGGACCGCTGCGCCGTCGCCGTACCGGCCCCCGGTACCGAGGCCGGCTGGCGCATGCTGCGCGGGGACGAGGTCGGCGCGCTGCTGGCCGCGCACCTGGTCAGCAAGCAGGCGTCCGGCACCTTCGCCACCACGATCGTGTCGTCCACGCTGATGTCGCGGATCGCCGCCGCGGCCGCCCTGCCGTACGAGGAGACGCTGACCGGCTTCAAGTGGCTGGCCCGCGTGGACGGTCTGCGGTACGCGTACGAGGAGGCGCTGGGCTACTGCGTCGACCCCGAGGGCGTCCGCGACAAGGACGGCATCACCGCCGCCCTGCTGATCACCGAGCTGGCCGCCGAGCTGAAGCAGTCCGGCCGTACGCTCTCCGACCTGCTGGACGACCTGGCGCTGGAGTTCGGCCTGCACGCCACCGACCAGCTCTCCGTCCGCGTCGAGGACCTGTCGCTGATCGCCGACGCCATGCGCCGGCTGCGCGAGCAGCCGCCGGCCGTGCTGGCGGGCCTGACGGTGTCGTCCTCCGACGACCTCTCGCAGGGGACGGACACGCTGCCGCCCACCGACGGCCTGCGCTACTACCTCGCGGGGACGGAGCAGGACGGCGTCGAGGGCGGCCGGGTGGTGGTCCGGCCCAGCGGTACCGAGCCCAAGCTGAAGTGCTACCTGGAGGTCGTGGTGCCGGTCGCCGACGCGCAGGGGCTGGCCGCGGCCCGTGCCAAGGCCGACGAGGTGCTCGCCGCCATCAAGGCCGACCTGTCGGCCGCGGCGGGCATCTGACCTGACGGCGTACACGCGGCGGGCCCCGGGACCGGGAGGTTCCGGGGCCCGCCGCGCTTTCCCGTACGGGTGACGGCCGTACCGTTTTCCCGTACGGGTGACAGTCGTACTGCACCTGCCGCAGCGCGCCCCCGCCACCGCCCGCGCTCCGGGACACGCTGGTCTGGTCCGAACAACCTGCCCAGCCCTTCCAGGAGTTGCCGCAGTGGTCCCGACCGCGACCGACACGGCCGCCGGCACCGCCCCGGCACCGGACCCCGCTCCCCGCCCCGCCCCCGGACGCACGCTGCGCGGCCTGCTGCACCGCGCCGGGCCCGCGCTGCTCGGCTACACCGCCGTACGCCTGCTGGGCACGCTCGTGCTGATGAAGTGGGCGCACCTCCAGCGCCACGGGCTGTGGCCGCTGCTGGCCAACCGGTGGGATTCGCGCTGGTACACGGGGATCGCCGACCACGGTTACGCGGCCTCCCTCGACCCGAGCCGGTTCGACGCGTGCAACCTCGCCTTCTTCCCGCTCTACCCGGTGGTCGTCAAGGCCGTCGCGGGCGTGACGCCGGGCTCCCGCGCGACCATCGGGCTGCTGGTCGCGGTCGGCTGTTCGCTGCTGGCCGCGTGGGGGATCTACGCGGTGGGCGAGCACCTGCACGGGCGTCGGGTGGGCACCGTACTGGCCGTCCTGTGGGGTGCCACGCCGGTCGCCGCCGTCCAGTGGATGGGCTATACGGAGTCCCTGTTCACCGCGCTGGTGGCGTGGTCGCTGTACGCCGTGCTGACCGACCGCTGGGTCACGGCCGGAGCGCTCTGCCTCCTCGCCGGGCTCACCCGGCCCACCGGCGTGGCGCTCGTCGCGGCGGTCTGCGTCAGCGCCGCCGTGGCCCTGTGGCGCCTGCGCCGTACCGGTTCCGCGCCCATGCCCTTGGACCCGGACCGCAACCGGATGCGCCGGATCGTCCTGGGCGCGGTGCTGGCGCCGCTCGGCTGGCTCGCTTACGTCGGATGGGTGGGCGTACGGCTGGGGCGCGCGGACGGCTACTTCGCGGTCCAGCGGCAGTGGCGCAACGAGTGGGACGGCGGCAAGGAGACGCTGCGCGCGCTGCGGGCCACCCTCGTCCACCAGTCACACCCGCAGCTCTACCTGGTGGTGGTGTCGCTGGTGCTGATCATGTCGGTGGTGCTGTTCCTGCTGTGCCTGTCCGACCACCGGTCGCTGCCGCTCCTGGTCTTCAGCGGCGTGCTCCTGGTGGTCGTCCTGGGCAGCGGCGGCGTCTACTTCCCCCGGGCCCGCTTCCTGCTGCCCGGCTTCCCGCTCCTGCTCCCCCTGGCGCTGGCCCTCGCCGGCACCCGCCGCCGGACCGCCCTGCTGTGCCTGTCGGTCGCCGCCCTGGGATCGGCCTACTTCGGCGCGTACATGCTGCTGACGTACCGGGGCGCGCTATGACCGTGTCAGAGCGCGATGAGCACCGCCAGCGCCACCGCGCCCACCACACACGGCGCGATCACCTCGTACGCCCACTTCACCACCGGCGCGCCCTGCGCGCTCTCCCGCTTGGCGCCGCGCTCGCGCAGCTCCCGCAGTTCGTCCAGGGCCCGGTCGGCGGTGGCGCGCGGCGGGGGCGCCGCCGGGGCCGGGCCCAGGTGCGGGTCGTGGTGGTCCGGGCGTCCGGCGGCGCGCGCCGCCTGCCGGTTGGCCTTCTTGCGCTGCCGCAGCGACACGGGGATCGACCAGAGCTGGTACTTCGAGCCGTCCGTCGTGAAGACCTCGCTGGAGAACGACGCCCGCAGATCCTCGACCGCCGCCCAGGGCAGCGTGACCGTACGGAACGGGTTGCGCACCACCAGCCGGTCCGCGCCCGCGCGCACCAGCGGGCGCAGCGTGAAGGCGGCCACCAGCGGCACCGCGAACAGCAGCCCGGCCACCGCCAGCAGCTTGGTGTGCGCCGCGCCGCGCACCAGCGCGTCGCCGCCCAGCCAGGCGGCGAGCGCGAGCAGCAGCACGCCGCCGGCGAGGGCGGCGGGCGAGCGGTAGCTGCGGTCCGCGTGCTGCTGCGGGGAGGACTGTTCCGGGCTCGTCATGCTGCCGATTGTGCCTGAGCGTCCGGATGCCGGTCATTGCGTTACGGCATCATTCGTACGCCCCGCCCCGGGCGCGGCTCAGGCCGCCACCAGATCGGCGTAGACCACGATGTTGTCCGGCCGGTGGCCGCCGACCAGCGCGCCGCCGCAGGTCACCAGGCGCAGCTCGGGCCGGTCGGTGTCGCCGTAGACCCGCTGGGTGGGGAAGTCCTTCTTGTCGACCTGCTGGAGCGCGCGGACGGCGAAGACCGCGGTACGGCCGTCCGCGCGGTCGACGTGGATGCGGTCCCCGACGCGGATGCGGCCCACGTCCTTCAGCACGGCCGGGCCGTCGACGGTGTCGTAGTGGCCTATGAGGACGGCGGGGCCGGTCTCGCCGGGGGTGACGCCCTTGTCGTACCAGCCGATGCGGCCGGCCTGCCGTACGGACGGCACCTCGACCGTGCCGTCCGGGGCCAGGCCCAGGTCCAGGACCGGGCCGGTGTCCACGCCCGCGGCCGGGATGCGGACGCGTACGGGCCTGGCGGCGGGCAGCGCGGCCGGAGCCGGGGCGCGCGGGGCCGTGGTGGGGGCGCTGGTGTTCGCGACGTGGACGGCCGGCGCCGCGGAGGGGGCGCCGCCGTCCAGGAACCCGCGGGCGAGCAGTGCGCCGCCGACCGCCAGCAGAAGCACGCAGGCCGCCGCCAGCAGGCGGTCGGCCCGGCGCCCCGCGGGGCGCCCGTTCAGCACCACGAGCCCTCGGACTGCCGACGACGGCGCACCGCGAAGACGACGCCCGCGGCACCGGCCGCGGCGAACGCGCCGCCCGCCGCGAACAGCGGGGTGGTGTCCGGCGCCTCCGGCGCGTCGTAACCGGCGGCCACGGCGCCCTTGGGCAGCGCCTTGGTCTGGGTGTGGGCCGGGGCGGCCGGCGCGCCGGTGGGGGCGGCCGTGCCCTTGTTCTCGGTGGCCTTCACGGCGTGCGTACCACCGGAGGCGCCGTCCTTGCCGGGCTTGGCGGCCGGCGCGCAGCCCTTGGGCAGCGCGGGGAAGTTGGCGTAGCCGGGCGGGTAGCTGCCGCCCTGCATCTTGAAGCGGAACGTGGGACGGGCGCTGTACGGATTGACGATCTTCGCGCCGAAGCGGGCCAGGGTCGGGTGCGCACGGTCGAGGAAGACGCCCGGCACGGCGTTGCCCGGACCGTCCTCGAAGGTCACCCGGGGGCCCTTGGAGCTGTTGGTCAGGGCGGCGAGGGTGCCGCCGCCGATGGCCACGCGGCGGGTGACGGAGCAGCTCTTGCGGCGGTCGGAAGCGGTGCCGCCGGGCTTGTGGGCGGTCGGTACGGCGGCGTGCCCGCCGTCCGCCTTGCCGCCCTGACCGTGCTTGCCGGTCCTGCCGCCGGTCTCCTTGCCGGCCACCTTGCCGCCGGTGGACGGCGCGCCGGACTTCGGCAGCGGGTACGTCCGCGCCCGGCTGCCGCCGCCGACGTGCAGCGTCGGCGACGCGCCCGAGACGCCGGACAGGCGCAGGTGCAGGCCCTTGATCCGCGCGGTCGGGTGGTCACGGTCGAGGAGGCCGAGCACCCGGACCATGTACCAGTCGCCGGACTTCCACTGCGGGCCGACGTAACGGATCCACGCCTCGGGGCCGCCCTCCGAGGGCACGTTGCGCAGCACCGCCACCATGCCCTTGCCGATGTAGACCGGCTGTCCCGCGTAACGGCCGGCGCCGTCGGGGACGGGCTTCGCGGCGGCGGCCGGCGCGGCGGTCGCGGGCGTGGCGGCGAAGGCGCCGGAGGCGGGGCCGAGCAGGGCGGCGCCCAGCGCGGCGGACGCGACGGCGGTGCGCAGGGTACGGCGGCGTGCGGTCAGTACGGTCATGGGTGACCCCCGTTGAATGGTCGGTCGTTCGGCGACGAGACCACATCCGCCGTCCTCATACAGGTGGAGCCGGAAGGTGCTGCGGTGCGGTGCGGCACGAAAAAAGGTAGGGGACGGCTGTGACAGGCCGTCCGTGGTTGTGTAACGGCCACCCCACAGAAGTCCATCACTCCCGGGCGCACCTGTTACACACGGCTGCCCGGACCCGGCCGCGACCCCACCCTGCGGAACCGCCTTCGTCCGCGCGGTCCGGGTGCTCGGATTCTGGCTGCTCGGCTTCTGACCGGTCGGCTTATGGCTGCCCGGCATCGACCGCCGATGCCCGGAAGGAACAGGTTCCTCCCTGCCGCCGCACCGGATGTCGTCCACAGGGGGGTGACATGCAGCTACGCGCGTAGATATGCTCCCCTCGTGACCATGCCCACCACTGTTCCCGCATACGGCAAGGAAGCCGCGGGGCGTCTGGCGTCGATGGCGGACGTGACCGCTTCCGACGGTGCGCTGCGCCGCTTCCTGCACGGCCTCCCGGGCGTCGACGCGGTCGGCCTCCAGGCCCGCGCCGCGACCCTCGGCACCCGCTCGATCAAGACCACGGCGAAGGCGTACGCCATCGATCTCGCCATCTCGATGATCGACCTGACGACGCTCGAAGGAGCGGACACCCCGGGCAAGGTCCGGGCCCTGTGCGCCAAGGGGATCAACCCCGACCCCCTCGACCGCACCACCCCCAAGGTCGCCGCGATCTGCGTCTACCCCGACATGGTGGCGACCGCCAAGGAGGCCCTGACCGGCTCCGGCATCCACGTCGCCTCGGTCGCCACCGCCTTCCCGGCGGGGCGGGCCGCGCTGCCCGTGAAACTGGCCGACACCCGTGACGCGGTCGCGGCCGGTGCCGACGAGATCGACATGGTGATCGACCGGGGCGCGTTCCTGTCCGGCCGGTACCTGTCCGTCTTCGAGGAGATCAAGCAGGTCAAGGAGACGTGCCGCCGCGAGGACGGCTCGTACGCCCATCTGAAGGTCATCTTCGAGACCGGCGAGCTCCAGACGTACGACAACGTGCGCCGGGTCTCCTGGCTCGCGATGCTGGCGGGCGCCGACTTCATCAAGACCTCGACCGGCAAGGTCGCGGTCAACGCCACCCCGCCGGTGACCCTGCTGATGCTGGAGGCCGTCCGCGACTTCCACGCCACGACCGGGGTACAGGTCGGTGTGAAGCCGGCCGGCGGCATCCGTACGACCAAGGACGCGCTGAAGTACCTGGTCATGGTCAACGAGACGGTGGGCGAGGAGTGGCTGACCGCGGACTGGTTCCGCTTCGGCGCCTCCAGCCTGCTCAACGACCTGCTGATGCAGCGCCAGAAGCTCGGCACCGGCCGCTACTCCGGCCCCGACTACGTCACGGTGGACTGAACCGATGAGCTCAGCATTTGAATACGCACCGGCGCCCGAGTCGCGCGCCGTCGTCGACATCGCGCCGTCGTACGGGCTGTTCATCGACGGCGAGTTCGCCGACGCGGCCGGCGGCAAGGTCTTCAAGACCGTCTCGCCCGCGAACGAGGAAGTGCTCTCCGAGGTCGCGCAGGCGTCCGCCGAGGACGTGGACCGCGCCGTCAAGGCCGCCCGCAAGGCGTTCGAGAAGTGGTCGGCGCTGCCCGGCGCCGAGCGCGCCAAGTACCTCTTCCGTATCGCCCGCCTGATCCAGGAGCGCTCCCGCGAGCTGGCCGTCCTGGAGTCGCTGGACAACGGCAAGCCGATCCGCGAGTCCCGCGACTCGGACCTGCCGCTGGTCGCCGCGCACTTCTTCTACTACGCGGGCTGGGCCGACAAGCTCGGCCACGCGGGCTACGGCGCCGACCCGAAGCCGCTGGGCGTGGCCGGCCAGGTCATCCCGTGGAACTTCCCGCTGCTGATGCTGGCGTGGAAGATCGCCCCGGCGCTGGCCTGCGGCAACACCGTCGTCCTCAAGCCCGCCGAGACCACCCCGCTGTCCGCGCTGTTCTTCGCGGACATCTGCCGCCAGGCGGGCCTGCCGAAGGGTGTCGTCAACATCCTGACCGGCGACGGCTCGACCGGCGCCGAGCTGGTCGCGCACCCGGACGTGAACAAGGTCGCCTTCACCGGTTCGACCGAGGTCGGCAAGGCCATCGCCCGTACCGTCGCCGGTACGGACAAGAAGCTCACCCTGGAGCTGGGCGGCAAGGCCGCGAACATCGTCTTCGACGACGCGCCGGTCGACCAGGCCGTCGAGGGCATCGTCAACGGCATCTTCTTCAACCAGGGCCACGTGTGCTGCGCGGGCTCGCGCCTGCTGGTGCAGGAGTCCGTGCAGGACGAGCTGCTGGACGCGCTCAAGCGCCGGATGAGCACGCTGCGCGTCGGCGACCCGCTGGACAAGAACACCGACATCGGCGCGATCAACTCGGCCGAGCAGCTGGCCCGCATCAAGGCGCTGGCCGACGCGGGCGAGTCCGAGGGCGCCGAGCGCTGGGCCCCGGCCTGCGAACTGCCCGACTCGGGCTACTGGTTCGCGCCGACGCTGTTCACCGGCGTCACCCAGGCCCACCGCATCGCCCAGGAGGAGATCTTCGGGCCGGTGCTGTCGGTGCTCACCTTCCGTACGCCGGAAGAGGCGGTGGCCAAGGCCAACAACACCCCCTACGGGCTGTCGGCGGGCGTCTGGACGGAGAAGGGCTCGCGCATCCTGTGGATGGCGAACAAGCTCCGGGCGGGCATCGTCTGGTCCAACACGTTCAACAAGTTCGACCCGGCCTCGCCGTTCGGCGGCTACAAGGAGTCGGGCTTCGGCCGCGAGGGCGGCCGGCACGGTCTGGAGGCGTACCTCGATGTCTGATCGCTTGAGCGTTCTCAAGACCTACAAGCTGTACGTCGGGGGCAAGTTCCCCCGGTCCGAGAGCGGGCGGGTGTACGAGGTGACGGACTCCAAGGGCAACTGGCTCGCCAACGCGCCCCTGTCGTCCCGCAAGGACGCCCGGGACGCGGTGGTCGCGGCCCGCAAGGCGTTCGGCGGCTGGTCCGGCGCCACGGCGTACAACCGCGGCCAGATCCTCTACCGCGTCGCGGAGATGCTGGAGGGCCGCCGCGAGCAGTTCGCCGCGGAGGTCGCCGACGCCGAGGGCCTGTCGAAGGCCAAGGCGGCGGCGCAGGTGGACGCGGCGATCGACCGCTGGGTCTGGTACGCGGGCTGGTCCGACAAGGTCGCCCAGATCGCGGGCGCCGCGAACCCGGTCGCCGGGCCGTACTTCAACCTGTCGTCGCCGGAGCCGACCGGTGTGGTCGCCGTGCTGGCGCCGCAGGAGTCGTCGTTCCTCGGCCTGGTCTCGGTGATCGCCCCGGCGATCGTCACGGGCAACACGGTCGTGGTCGTCACCGGCGAGAAGTCGCCGCTGCCCGCGCTGTCGCTGGGTGAGGTGCTGGCCACCTCCGACCTGCCCGGCGGTGTGGTCAACGTCCTGTCCGGGCGCGTCAACGAGCTGGGCGGGCCGCTGGCCGCGCACCAGGACGTCAACGCCATCGACCTGGCGGGCGCCGCCGCCGATGCGGAGCTGGTCAAGGCGCTGGAGACGGCCGCGGCCGACAACCTCAAGCGCGTCCTGCGCCCGCGGGCCACGGACTGGACCGCCGACCCGGGTACGGAGCGGATGCTGGCCTTCCTGGAGACCAAGACGGTCTGGCACCCGATGGGGGTCTGACCCCCTGTCCGCGGCGCTCGCGCCGGCACACTTCCGCCCGCCCCATCCGTCCGTGGGGGCGGGCGGTGTGCGTTCCGCCCGCGTGCGCCGTCCTCAGCCGGGCAGCAGGTCCACGGCCTTTTCCGCCAGCGGCAGGTCCTCCAGCGCGCCGCCGCCCGTGATCGGGTCCGTGACCAGGCCCGTGGTCAGCGGCTTGAAGTCGGCGATCTGGGTGCCGATCTTGTTGTTCAGCGGGTCCGCCGGGGTCCCGGACAGCGGGTCCAGCTTGAGCTTCTTGACCGGGCCGACGCCGCCCGCCAGGGAGTGCAGCAGCGCTCCCGTCACCGCCTGGCGGGTCCGCGCGACCTTGTCGCCGTGCCCGGGGGCCGCCGCGCCCGCCGTCGCCGCGCCGGCCGCCGCGAGGGCGGTACCGGCCACCGAGAGCGCGAACCCGACACGCAGGACGGAAAGCGGTACGCGGCGCCGGTGCCGGGGACGTGCGTGAGAGGCCATGTGCCACCTGCCTGTGCGTAAGCGAAGTAACGATATGTGCGTAATCGAATGATTGCGTAGCGTAGTTGAGGGGTGCGGGGACGTTCCAGCGGAGCCGCGCCGGGTAACCCTCACGGCCCAATGCGCGACAATGGCTCCCCGTGAGCTCCCACTCCTCGCCCCGGCCGCCCGCCGCCCGCGTCGTCCTGCTGACCGGCCCCTCCGGTTCCGGCAAGTCGTCCCTCGCCGCCCGTACCGGCCTGCCCGTCCTCAACCTCGACGACTTCTACAAGGACGGCACGGACCCGACGCTGCCCGTGCTGCCCGATGGCGGCACCGACTGGGACTCGCCGCTCTCGTGGCACGCGGACGCCGCCGTCGCCGCGATCGGCGAACTGTGCCGTACGGGCCGCACGGCCGTGCCGGTGTACGACATCGCCGCCAGCGCGCGGACCGGAGAAACGGTTCTGGACCGCGGGGACGCGCCCCTGTTCATCGCGGAGGGCGTCTTCGCGGCGGACATCGCGGAACGCTGCCGTACGGCCGGTCTGCTGGCCGACGCGCTGTGCCTGCGCGGCCGTCCCACCACGACCTTCCGGCGGCGGCTGGTCCGTGACCTGCGCGAGGGCCGCAAACCGGTCCCGGTCCTGCTGCGCCGCGGGCTGCGGCTGCTGCGCGCCGAGCGCGGCATCGTCGCCCGGCACACCGCGCTGGGCGCCCATCCGTGCGCCAAGCCGGAGGCGCTGGCGCGGATAGCGGCGGCGCGTGCCGCGGACGCCGGGGCCGGTCACGCAGGGGCCGGTCACGCCGAGGCCGGTCACGCCGAGGCCGGTCGCGCCGGGGCCGGTCGCGCCGAGGGCGGTCACACCGTCGCGGACGCCGCGGAAGTCTGCGCCTGAACGGGGCGCGGGGCCCGCGCACCGCGGACCCCGTGAACGGCGAAGGAGCGGATTCGCGCCGTACCCCCCGGCCGGCCGAACCCGCTCCTCATCTCCCCCGTATCCCCCGTTCTCTCCCCCGTTCCCCCGTATCCCCCTCGGGTCCCTCTCTTCCTCGCTCCCCCGTCGTCTCTTCCCCGCCCTCAGGCCACCAGCTCGCCGAAGGACTCCTGCTCGTCACGGCCGAGGCTGAGCGCCTCGTCCTCGCGCAGCCGGCGCAGGGAGCGCCAGATGCTGGACTTGACCGTGCCGACACTGATGTCGAGGATGTCCGCGATCTCCGGGTCCGTGCGGCCCTCGTAGTAGCGCAGCACCAGCATCGTGCGCTGCGTCTCGGGCAGCCGGGCCAGCGCCTGCCAGAGCACCGCGCGCAGCTCCGTGCCTCGCATCGCGTCCGTGTCACCGGCCGTCTCCGGCAGCTCCTCGGTCGGGTACTCGTTCAGCTTGCGGCGGCGCCACGCGCTGATGTGCAGGTTGGTCATGGTGCGGCGCAGATAGCCCCCCAGCGCCGCCTTGTCGCTGATCCGGTCCCACGCCCGGTAGGTCGAGAACAGCGCGCTCTGCAACAGGTCCTCGGCCTCGAAGCGGTCGCCGGTCAGGTGGTAGGCGGTGGCGTACAGGGAAGCGCGGCGCTCCTGGACGTAGGCGGTGAACGCCGCGGCGGCGTCCCCCGTTTCCTCCGCCTGCGACGCGGCGCGCCGTTCCCCCGTACCTTCCCTGTACGCCGTCCCCCCCGCGGAACCGGTGTCTCCCCCGTCGGCTCCGCGCCCCCCGTCGTGCTGCGTCATCGCGTCGATCGCGACCATGTAAGGGATGCGATGACGCCCGGTGCCGCGAGCGCACCCCCGCCCGCCCACGGCACCGGACTTCTCTGCGGTCCGGCCGATGTCGTGCAGACGCGTGATGACTGCGCTGGTCGTGGTGCTGTGCAGTGTGTTCATCGCGCGCCCCCGTTCGGTAGACCCTGCTTGCTTCGGTTCGTGATGGGGAAAAGCCTGCCGGAGCAGTTTCATGACGCTGTCCGCCGTCTGTCACAGCCCTGTCACAGGGGCGGGCCGGGGGTGCGGGCACCGCGCCAGGACCGCGCAGGTCGAAGTCCTGGTCCGCCATGGGCCAGAATGGCCGACGTGCCTTTCCTGTTGCTGATCGAGGACGACGACGCCATCCGCACGGCCCTCGAACTCTCCCTGTCGCGCCAGGGTCACCGTGTGGTGACCGCGGCGACGGGCGAGGACGGCCTGAAGCTGCTGCGCGAGCAGCGCCCGGACCTGATCGTGCTGGACGTGATGCTGCCGGGCATCGACGGTTTCGAGGTGTGCCGGCGGATCAGGCGGACGGACCAGCTGCCCATCATCCTGCTGACCGCGCGCAACGACGACATCGACGTGGTGGTCGGGCTGGAGTCGGGCGCGGACGACTACGTGGTCAAGCCGGTGCAGGGCAGGGTGCTGGACGCCCGTATCCGGGCCGTGCTGCGGCGCGGGGAGCGCGAGTCCAACGACGCGGCGACGTTCGGCTCGCTGGTCATCGACCGCTCGGCGATGACGGTCACCAAGAACGGCGAGGACCTGCAACTGACACCCACCGAGCTGCGGTTGCTGCTGGAGCTCAGCCGCCGCCCCGGCCAGGCGCTGTCCCGGCAGCAGCTGCTGCGCCTGGTGTGGGAGCACGACTACCTGGGTGACTCGCGGCTGGTGGACGCGTGTGTGCAGCGCCTGCGCGCGAAGGTGGAGGACGTACCGTCCTCGCCGACCTTGATCCGTACGGTCCGCGGCGTCGGCTACCGGCTGGACACCCCGCAGTGACACGACGCTCGACCGGTCCGGACCCGGACCGTACGGACGGCCCGCGGGAGACGGCCCGGCCGGGCAGGGACAGGAAGGACAGCGACGTGGGGGGCCGTACGGGCACCGACGGCACGGGTGCCGGGCGTACGGACGGGCGCGGGGGCGGCCGTACGGCGGACGGCTCGGACACGGAGCGGACGGCCGACGGCACGCCCGCCGAGGGCGCGCCCGGGCAGGAGGAGCGGCCCTCGCTGCTCGTGCGGTGCGTACGGGCGCTCGGCCTGCTGCGCTGGACCAGCCTGCGGCTGCGGCTGGTCTTCGTCTTCGCGCTGGTCGCGCTGACCGCGGCGGTCTCCGCCTCCGGCATCGCGTACTGGCTCAACCGCAACACGGTGCTGGACCGCACCCAGAACTCCGCGCTCAACGACTTCCGCAAGTCCCTGGAGGACAGCACGCGTTCGCTGCCGCTGCGGCCGCGCTGCGCCGAGCTGCAGGACGCCGCGCGGCAGATGGCGGGCGGGCCGCAGAACTACGCGGTGGTGCTCGTCGCGCAGGGCGCGGACGGCCGGCCGTGCGTCGCGTCCACCGACAAGGACCTCTTCACGCTCAAGACGGTGCCGAAGTCGCTCCAGACCGCGGTCAACGAGAAGCGGGCGCTCGACGACGGCAACCGGGTGCCGTACCACATGTACTGGCAGCGCAAGGAGCTGCACGACACCCCGTACCTCGTCGCCGGCGCCCGGATGAACGGCGGCGGCCCGACCGGCTACATGCTCAAGTCCCTGGCCACCGAGCGCCAGGACCTGAACTCGCTGGCCTGGTCGCTGGGCATCGCCACCGCGCTGGCCCTGGTCGGCTCGGCGCTGCTCGCGCAGGCCGCCGCGACGACCGTGCTGCGGCCGGTGCAGCGCCTGGGCCACGCGGCCCGGCAGCTGGGCGAGGGGCGGTTGGACACCCGGCTGCGGGTGACCGGCACCGATGAGCTCGCCGACCTCTCCCGCACCTTCAACCGCACCGCCGAGCGGCTGGAGCAGCGGGTGGCCGAGCTGAGCGGGCGGGAGGCGGCGTCCCGCCGCTTCGTCGCCGACATGTCGCACGAGCTGCGTACGCCGCTGACGGCGATCACCGCGGTCACCGAGGTGCTGGAGGAAGAGGAGGACTCCCTCGACCCGATGATCGCGCCCGCGGTGAAGCTGGTGGTCAGCGAGACCCGGCGGCTGAACGACCTGGTGGAGAACCTGATGGAGGTCACCCGCTTCGACGCGGGGACGGCGCGGCTGGTGCAGGACGACGTCGACGTGGCGGACCAGGTGACCGCGTGCATCGACGCGCGGGCCTGGCTGGACGCGGTCGAGCTGGACGCCGAACGCGGCATCGTGGCCCGCCTGGACCCGCGCCGCCTCGACGTGATCCTCGCCAACCTCATCGGCAACGCGCTGAAGCACGGCGGCTCGCCGGTCCGGGTGTCCGTACGGACGGAGACCACACCGGACGGCGAGGACCTGCTGATCCGGGTGCGCGACCACGGCCCCGGCATCCCGCAGGAGGTCCTGCCGCACGTCTTCGACCGCTTCTACAAGGCGAGCGCGTCCCGGCCGCGGTCGGAGGGCAGCGGCCTGGGCCTGTCGATCGCCCTGGAGAACGCGCACATCCACGGCGGCGAGATCACCGCCGCGAACTCGCCGGAGGGCGGCGCGGTCTTCACGCTGCGGCTGCCGATGGGGACCGGGGGTCCCACGGAGGACGGGCAGGGAGAGAGCCGGGGCGAGGAGCGTGCCGGGGGCAGTGACGGGGGCAGTCATGGGAACAGCGGTGGGAGTAGTGGCGGGAGCAATGGTGGGGCCGGTGGGAGCGGTTCCGGAGAGGGTGCCGCGGAGGTAGCGCCCGGGGTGTCGGAGACGGCGGAGAGGGCGGAGACTGCGGAGACTGCGGAGAGTACGGCCGCATCGGAACGGACGGGCGCACCGGAACGCACAGCCGCACCGGACCGCACGGCCGCATCCGACCGCACGGAGGACGCGGAACCGGGTACGGACTCGGGACGGGACTCCGGACAGGGCCCCGGGCCGGACTCGGGACGGGACTCCGGGCCGGACTCGGGGCAGGGCCCCGGGCCGGACTCCGACCCCGACGCCGGGCCGGGCTCAGGCCCCCGCCGCAAGGAAGGCGGTGACCGCCGATGACCTGGCTTCCCCGGCGCACCCGTACCCCGTCCGGCACCCGAACCCCGTCCGGCCCCCGGACCGGCGCCCGGCCCGGCCCCCGCCCCCGCGCCGCCGCGCTGACCGCCGTAGCCCTGGCCGCCCTCGTGCCGGCCCTCGCGAGCTGCGGCATCCGCGGTACGTCCGTACCGGTCGACGCCGGTGCCGCCCCTTCCCGCGTCAGCTGCAAGGTTCCTGCCGGTGCGGTGGCGCCCGCCCCGCCGGACAGCACCCCGGTGACCGTCTACCTGGTGTGCAGCTCGACGCTGGCGCCGGTGGAGCGCACCGTGACGGCCCCGAAGCAGCGGCCCGCCGACCGCCTCCAGACGGCCCGTGCCCTGCTGGACGAGCTCCAGGAGCAGCCGGGGGCCGTCGAGGAGGAGGCCGGGTTCAGTACGGCGGTGCCCGAGGACCTGGAGGTGACGGAGCCGCGCGCGGGCGATCCGCGGGAGGCGCTGCGGCTGAGCGTACGGCCGGAGGACCTGCCGTCCTTCGCGCTCGCCCAGATCGCGTGCACGTTCGGCGAGAGCGGCGCCCTGGGCCGGACGCACGCCGCGGTGCTGGGCGGTCCCGGCGACGCCGAACCGCAGCGTTATGCCTGCTCGGCGGAGGTGCGCACGCATCCGGAGAGCGTGCCGGGCACCGTGTGGGGCAGCCCGGCGCCGGGGAACTGAGGCCTCCTTGAGGGCGGCGGGCAGGGCCACCGGCTCTTACGGAACCACGGCCGCCGGTAGGCGCGTCCTGGCCTGTGTGCAGGGTCATGGCCGCGGCGGTTCCGCCGCCCTCCGTATGCGCGCCGCGGGAGCCGTCCTCCTGGTGGCGCATCTGCTGATCGTCGGCTGGCTGACGCTGCGCCCCCGTACGGTCCCCTGGGTGCCCGCCGCCAACTTCCGGCCGCTGGCGACGATCCGTGCCGAGCTGGCGCACGGCCCGTGGGAGGCCGTGCAGAGCCTCGGGGGCGCGATGCTGCTGCTGGCGCCGCTGGGCATCCTGCTGCCGATGGCAGCCGGGCGCCTGAACGTTTCTCCGCTGGGTTCGCTGACCCGTACGGTCTTCACCGGCGCGATGGTCTCGCTGGCCATCGAGCTGTTCCAGGCCGGGGTGCCCGGCCGGGTGCCGGACGTGGACATGGTGCTGCTGAACACCACCGGGGTAGCACTCGCGCACCTGCTGGTCGTACCAGGGGTCCGGTCCCGGCTACGCCGCAGGGAGGAGCTCCCCGCCCGCCCGGCCCCCACCAGGACCAGGGTCGGTATCGCACCGCAGGCCGACGCCCTGTCGGGTTCCCGGACCTACCTTTGAGACATCGGGGCGAACGGCTCCGAACCGCAGTCGAGAAGGAGTGGAGAACCATGGCCGCCGCACTGGTCCGCCCCCGCAACAACAGGATGATCGCCGGAGTGTGCGCGGGCCTGGCGCAGCGCTTCGGCACCACCCCCGCGACGATGCGAGTGATCTTCCTGCTCTCGTGTCTGCTGCCCGGCCCGCAGTTCCTGCTCTACCTGGGCCTGTGGCTGTTCATCCCCTCGGAGAAGAACGCGAAGCGCACCGCCTGGTGACCGGGCGCCGCAGCGCGAGCGCGCACATGGCCGTGCCCCGGACCGTACGACACGTACGGTCCGGGGCACGGCCACTGCCGCTCCGGGACGGACCGGCGGGGCCTGCGGGGCCGGCGGGCCTCAGCCGAGGGCCGGCAGCGCCTTGGTCACGCCGCCCGCGGGCAGGCCGCCGAGCAGGTTGCCCTTGTTGTTGGCCTTCAGGCTGTGGTCGGAGCCCTTGTCGGTGATGCCCTTGGCGGTCTTCTCGACCGGCAGGTTCTGCACGGCCTGGAGCGCGCCGGCGACATCGGCCGTCGGTACCGTCCCGGCCGGCGTGGCGGCGGAAGCGGCCCCGGCCGCGGTGGCGGCGAAGGCGACACCGACGGCCGCGGCACCGAGCGTCTTGATGGTTCCCTGCTTCATGGAAATACATCCTTGTGATGGGAGTTTGACCGGCA
Organism: Streptomyces albofaciens JCM 4342; assembly: GCF_008634025.1. Taxonomy (NCBI): domain Bacteria; kingdom Bacillati; phylum Actinomycetota; class Actinomycetes; order Kitasatosporales; family Streptomycetaceae; genus Streptomyces; species Streptomyces albofaciens. Next base: position 3,496,008 of record NZ_PDCM01000002.1, read on the forward strand.
CCGGAATCTAGCCAGGGCACCGACACGCCGCAAACACCCGGCGGAGCGGAAATGCGACCGGCGCTTGACACGCCGGTCACATTTCGCAGCCGCGTTCTCCCCGGTTACTCGGAGCGATACTCGCTGATCACCGCGGGTACCGCGTCCACCTGCTGGAACAGCCATTCGGAGCGCAGTTCCGCGTAACCCGGCTTGATGACATCGTTGATCATCGCCAGCCTTTCATCGAAAGGAATGAACGCGCTCTTCATCGCATTGACGGTGAACCACTGCATGTCGTCGAGCGTGTATCGAAATGTCTCCACCAGGTGCTCGAATTCCCGGGACATGCTGGTGCCGCCCATCAGGCGGTTGTCGGTGTTGACCGTCAGGCGGAACTGCAGCCGGCGCAGCAGGCCGATCGGGTGCTCCGCGTACGAGGTGGCGGCGCCGGTCTGGAGGTTGGAGGTGGGGCACATCTCCAGCGGGATGCGCTTGTCCCGTACGTAGGAGGCCAGCCGGCCCAGCTTCACCGAGCCGTCCTCGGCCACCTCGATGTCGTCGGCGATGCGCACGCCGTGGCCGAGGCGGTCGGCGCCGCACCACTGGAGCGCCTGCCAGATCGACGGCAGGCCGAACGCCTCGCCCGCGTGGATGGTGAAGTGGTTGTTCTCCCGCTTGAGGTACTCGAACGCGTCGAGGTGGCGGGTGGGCGGGAAGCCCGCCTCGGCGCCCGCGATGTCGAAGCCGGCGACGCCCAGGTCGCGGTAGCGGTTGGCCAGTTCGGCGATCTCCAGCGCACGGGCCGCGTGCCGCATGGCGGTCAGCAGCGCGCCGACGCGGATGCGGTGGCCGGCCGCGCGGGCCCGCCGTTCGCCCTCGCGGAAGCCCTCGTTGACCGCCTCGACGACCTCTTCGAGGCTCAGGCCCTTCTCCAGGTGCTGCTCGGGCGCGTACCGCACCTCGGCGTACACGACGCCGTCGGCGGCCAGGTCCTCGGCGCACTCGGCCGCCACCCGCTTGAGGGCGTCGCGGGTCTGCATGACGGCACAGGTGTGCGCGAAGGTCTCCAGGTAGCGCTCCAGCGAGCCGGAGTCGGCCGCCTCGCGGAACCAGACGCCCAGCTTCTCCGGGTCGGTCTCGGGCAGACCGTCGTAGCCCACTTCGCGGGCCAGGTCGACGATGGTGGCGGGGCGCAGGCCGCCGTCCAGGTGGTCGTGCAGCAGCACCTTGGGCGCGCGGCGGATCTGGTCGCCCGTAGGAAGGTTGGTGGTCTCGCTCGTCATCTCGGCACTGTAGCCCCTACGCGCGTAGAACTTCACGAACGATATCCAACGGTGACCCGTACACGGGGTATCCCCAGGGCTGCCTTCTGCCATCGTTTCGGTCATGGCTCAGCAAGCGTTGCCGGTGCGCGGTGCCCGGCTGGGAAAACCGCTGGGAGCGGCCGGAGCGGGACGGGCGGTGTGCGGCGTCGCGCTGTTACTGCCCGAGGGCTGCCCGACGGGCACCCGGCGGCCCTCCCCCCTGTCCACCTTGGCCACCCGTCCGCTGGCCGCCCGGCTGGCCCGCGCGGGGCGGCGCGACGGCCTGGTGGCGCACGTCGTGCACTACCGCTGCCGCGGCTGGAACGGCCCGGCGGCCCATCCCGCGGCGGACGCCGCGTGGGCGCTGGAGGAGGTGGTGCGGCGGTACGGCGACGTCCCGGTCTGCCTGGCCGGTACGGGCATGGGCGCGCGCGCCGCACTGCACGCCGCGGGCCACCCGGCCGTCCAGTCCGTACTGGCGCTGGCCCCGTGGATTCCCGACCTCGGCCCGGAGGAGAGCGACTCCGTACCGGTGAAACAGCTCGCCGGGCGGCAGGTGCTGCTCGTCCACGGGACGAACGACGAGCGCACCGACCCGGAGCTGTCCTACCGCTACGCAGAGCGCGCGAAGAAGATCAACCGCGATGTCTGCCGCTTCGAGGTCCACTCGGACGGCCACTCCCTGCACCAGCACCGCTCCGAAGTCCTGGCGCTGGCCGCCGACTTCATGCTGGGTTCGCTGTTCGCCCACGGCTACGCCCGGCCGGTGGCGGACGCGCTGGCGGCACCGCCGCCGCTGGGACTGCGGATGCCGCTGGCGGCGGGCTTCGGGGAATCGCTCAAGCACTGAGCGCGCCCGAGGTCCGCCCGCTTCGCGCACGCGCGCACCCCTTCGGAACTCCGGGCGCGGCGACAGCGACCAGCGGGCCCGCTTCGCGCACGCGCGCACCCCTTGCACGGCGTCCGGCCCTGCCTATACTCCGCCCCACCGACCGTCGGCCCGGCTGACCGCAGGGGGTCCGCATGCCGAACACGCTCGACCACGTGATCGTCCACTGCCACGACCAGAAGGCCACCGCCGCCTTCCTCAGCGACCTCATGGACGGCCCCGCGCCCACCGACTGGGGCCCGTTCACCCAGGTACAGACCGCCAACGGGGTCGGCATCGACTTCCTCGACAGCGCGGTGGAGCCGGGCGCGATCAACGGCAGCCATGTCGCGTTCCTGGTCACCGACGAGGAGTTCGACGCGATCTTCGACCGCATCCGGAAGCAGGGGCTGCGCTACTGGGCCGACCCGTTCCACCAGCGGGAGGGCGAGATCAACCACCGCTGGGGCGGCCGGGGCGTCTACGTCCTCGACCCGGGCGGCACGGTCGCCATCGAGTTCATGACCGTGCGGTACGGCGATCCGGCGGACGCGGGCGAGGAGTGACGTACGGCGGGGGCCGCACGTCTCCCCGTACCGGTCCTCGCCTCACCGGGGAATCAACTGCCCCCGCCGCCCCAGCAGGAACTTCTTGAACGCCGCCACCGGCGGGGTGTCGGGGTGGCCGTCCATCCAGGCCACCCCGATCTCGCGGACCGCGCGCGGCGCCGTGACCGTCAGCTCGGCGACGCCCGGGCGCGGCACGGCGGGCGGCGGCAGCAGCGCCACGCCCAGCCCGGCCGCGACCAGGCCGCGCAGCGTCTCCGCCTCCTCCCCCTCGAACGCGACCTTGGGCGTGAACCCGGCCTCGGCACACAGCGCGTCGGTGATGCGGCGCAGCCCGTAGCCCGGCTCCAGGGTGACGAACAGCTCCCCCGCCGCCTCGGCCAGCCGTATGCGCTTGCGGGCGGCCAGCGGGTGGTCGTCCGGCACCACCAGCCGCAGCTTCTGCTCGTCCAGGCGGCGGGCGACCAGATCCGGGTAGTCCGGTACGGGCGACGTCAGGCACAGGTCCAGATCGCCGGCGCGCAGCCGCTCGATCATCGCCTCGCCGTAGTTCTGGACGAGCTGGAAGCGCACCCGCGGGTGGTCGGCGCGGAAGGTGCGCAGCAGGCCCGGTACGGTTTCCGAGCCCATCGTGTGCAGGAAGCCGAAGGCGACCTTGCCCGCGGTGGGGTCGGTGTCGGCCCGTACGGACTCGGTGGCGCGCTCCACGTCCAGCAGCGCGCGCTCGGTAGAGGCGAGGAAGGCGCGGCCCGCCGGGGTGAGGGAGAGCGTCCGGCCGTGCCGGGCGAAGAGCGCCACCCCGAGGTCGTCCTCCAGGCGGACGATGGCGCGGCTGAGGGTGGACTGCGGCATGCCCAGCTCGTGGGCGGCGCGCGTGACGTGCTCGTGGCGCGCGACGGCGGCGAACTGTGCGAGCCGGGGTGTCAGGGCCAGCGCCCAGGAGCCGACACCGAGAGCGGCGGTCTCCGCCGGTTCCGGCGTTCTCCGTATGTCTTTTCTGTTGCGGGCTTGCGACAGAGGCTGGCCTGAGCTGCTGTTATGTGCCACAGCATTGATTATGGCGTTTCTATGCATTGGACGCATGAAACGTACCGGCTTACGTTCGGATCATGCCTCCCGCTGATACCGGGGCGTCGGCCGCCGCGCGCGCCGGCGCCTCCGCGCAGTCGTCCCCCGTCACCTCCTCCACGCCCGCCGCCGACGCGCACCCGGCGCCCGGCCCCGAGGCCGCCAAGCTGCACCCGGGCGGCCCCGGCTACCGCCGGATGAGCTTCGCGCTGTTCGCCGCGGGCGTCGCCACCTTCGCGCTCCTGTACTCGACGCAGGCGCTGCTCCCCGCGATCTCCGCCGACCTCGCCGTCGCGCCCGACCAGGCCAGCTGGACCGTGTCGGCCGCGACGTTCGGCCTGGCCCTGGCCGTCATCCCGCTGAGCGCGCTGTCCGAACGCTTCGGCCGCCGCACGATGATGACCGCCTCCCTGTCGGTCGCCGCGCTGATCGCCATGCTGGTCCCGTTCGCCCCCGACCTGGGCTGGCTGGTCGCGCTGCGCGCCGTCCAGGGCGTGGCGCTGGCCGGGCTCCCGGCCTCCGCGATGGCGTTCCTGGCCGAGGAGGTACGGGCCAAGGCGCTGGTCGCCGCGATCGGCCTGTTCGTCGCGGGCAACAGCATCGGCGGCATGTCGGGCCGCATCGTCACCGGCTGGGTGGCCCAGGCGTGGGGCTGGCGCGCGGCGCTCGGCGCGGTCGGCGTGCTGGCCGTGATCTGCGCCGTGACCTTCCGCCTCCTGGTGCCCAGGGCCCGGCACTTCTCGCCCCGCAAGGTCGGCCCGCGCGCCCTGGCCCGTACCCTCGGCGGCCACCTGTCCGACCCGCTGCTGCGCCGCCTCTACGGCATCGGCGCCCTCTTCATGACGGTCTTCGGCGCGGTCTACACGGTCATCGGCTACCGCCTCGTCGGCGAACCCTTCAACCTCCCCCAGGGCATCGTCGGCTCGATCTTCCTGGTCTACCTCGTCGGTACGGTCTCCTCCGCCGCCGCGGGCCGCCTGGTCGGCCGCGTCGGCCGGCGCGGGGCCCTCTACCTCGCGGTCGGCACCACGGCGGCGGGCCTCCTGCTCACCCTCACCGCGTCGATCACCGCGGTCCTGCTGGGCCTGGTCCTGATCACCGCGGGCTTCTTCGCGGGCCACGCGGTGGCGTCGTCCTCGGTGAGCCGCGCCGCGAAGACGGCCCGCGCGCAGGCCTCGGCGCTCTACCAGTGCGCGTACTACATCGGCAGCAGCGTCGGCGGCGCGCTGGGCGCGGCGGCGTTCCACGCGGGCGGCTGGGAGGCCACCGTGGCGCTGGGCCTGGCCGCGATGGTCGGCGCCGCGTCGATCACGCTGTACGCGACGCGGAAGGCGATGGCGGAGCGCCGGGTTCCGCAGGTGCGGAAGGCCGCGTAACGGCCGCTCGCAGCCCGAAGGGCCCATCCCGCCACCTGTCCTGGTGGGGTGGGTCCTTCGTTCGTGTCAGGGGCCGAAGGGGAACACGCTGGTGTCGATGGTGAGGCCGAAGGGCTCCGGCAGGTGGATGTCCTCCCCGAACTTCACCGCCTGGAGTTCCTGGTAGACGGCGTCCTCCGGCTCCCCGAACAGCGTGACCGTAGGCCCGGGAGGAGCGAAGCGATCGATGAGGAGGTACAGCGGGACTCCTGCCTCCGCATATGCAGCCGTCTTGTTCAGCCGGTCGAAGCTCGCGTTGTTCGGCGAGGTGATCTCGACAACCAGCTCCGCCGCCGTGAGCGGGACGCTCTCGCCTCCTTCGATCCGGTCCAGCACGTCGTCCGGGACCACGACGAGGTCGGGGATGAACAGCCGCCCACGCATGGGGTGGGTGACTCCGAGCGTTTGGTACACACCCCATTCTTCGGGCAGCACCGTGTACAGCCTTCGGTGCACCTTTTCGGCGATGCGGTTGTGAGGGGCAGCCGGTGGCGGTGACACAACGATGACTCCATCAATGATCTCCACCTTGCTGCCCTCGGGCCAGTCCGCTTCCTGCCAGAAGCGGAGCAGCTCATCCCAGTACTCCGCCGGAGCGGGGTCGGCGGGGAGTGCGCTCATGGCGGTCTCCTTACGTGTTGTGGCACCGACCCCAGCATGACGAACGGGACTGGCGCCGGTCCACCAGTCCCGTTCACCCGAACGATTCATCCAGCCCTCACCCCTTCAACGGATCACGTCCCCAATTCATCAACGAATACGGCCACGTCGTCTCCTTCACGTCCCCCGACGGCTTGCGCGAGATGGCGATGGACGTACCCCGTCACCTTGCGCATGTGGGCGTAATCGTCGCCCGAGAGATCCGGTCGTCCTTCGTCTTCGCCATGGCTTCAGGACCGCTTCTTCTTCAAAGCCCCGGGCTTGTGCACGGCCGAGCCGCCGGACTTGTCGCTGCGGACCTTGTACTGCGGGGCGTCCGGGGAGGCGTCCACCGTGCGGCCCGCTTCCTCCGTGCGCCGGGTGATCTTCTTCTCCACCTTGCCGACGGCCTCGCTGCCGTGGCTTCTCCAGGTGACCTTGTCGCCCTTGCCGAAGTCGTCCTTCTTCTTGGCCATCGCCGCTCTCGCCGCTCTCCTCGGAGTCAGGTGCTTCCAGCACACCACCGGACGGAGCGCGGCGCGCGCCGGGCGCGCCCCGGAGGGGGCGCGCCCGGCGGCAGCGGTGCGGAGCCGGATCAGCCGATGCGGTCCAGCACCACCGGGCGCGGCGTGAAGTCCGTGCCGGGCGGGGCGATGAGGACGCCGCCGTCGAGGGCTTCGAGGGCGTAGGGGAGCTTCTCGGGGGTGTCGGTGTGGAGGGTGAGCAGAGGCTGGCCCTCCTTGACCTCGTCGCCGGGCTTGGCGTGGAGTTCGATGCCCGCGCCCGCCTGGACCGGGTCCTCCTTGCGGGCGCGGCCCGCGCCCAGGCGCCAGGCGGAGACGCCCACGGCGTACGCGTCGAGGGTGGTCAGGACGCCGGAGGAGGCGGCGTTGACGGTGTGCTGCTCGCGGGCGACGGGCAGCGGCGCGTCGGGGTCGCCGCCCTGGGCCTGGATCATGCGGCGCCAGTGGTCCATGGCGGAGCCGTCGGCGAGGGCCTTGGCCGGGTCGGCGTCCTTCAGGCCCGCCGCGTCGAGCATTTCGCGGGCGAGGGCCAGGGTGAGTTCGACGACGTCGGCCGGGCCGCCGCCGGCCAGGACCTCCACCGACTCGCGGACTTCGAGGGCGTTGCCCGCGGTCAGGCCGAGCGGGGTGGACATGTCGGTGAGCAGGGCGGAGGTCCGTACGCCGTGGTCGGTGCCGAGTTCGACCATGGTGGTGGCCAGTTCCCGGGCGTCCTCGATGTTCTTCATGAAGGCGCCGGAGCCGACCTTGACGTCCAGGACGAGCGAGCCGGTGCCCTCGGCGATCTTCTTGGACATGATCGAGGAGGCGATGAGCGGGATGGCCTCGACGGTGCCGGTGACGTCGCGCAGCGCGTAGAGCTTCTTGTCGGCGGGGGCCAGGCCGTCGCCTGCCGCGCAGATGACGGAGCCGACGCGGTCCAGTACGTCCATCATCTCGGCGTTGGACAGCAGCGCCCGCCAGCCGGGGATGGACTCCAGCTTGTCGAGGGTGCCGCCGGTGTGGCCGAGGCCGCGGCCGGAGAGCTGCGGCACGGCCGCGCCGCAGGCGGCGACGAGGGGCGCGAGCGGCAGTGTGATCTTGTCGCCGACGCCGCCGGTGGAGTGCTTGTCCGCGGTCGGGCGGGCCAGCGTGGAGAAGTCCATCCGCTCGCCGGAAGCGATCATGGCGGCGGTCCAGCGGGCGATCTCCGTACGGTTCATGCCGTTGAGGAAGATCGCCATCGCCAGGGCCGACATCTGCTCGTGGGCGACCTCGCCGCGCGTATAGGCGTCGATGACCCAGTCGATCTGCTCGGGGGTCAGCTCCTGCTTGTCGCGCTTCGCGCGGATGACCGAGATGACGTCCATCTGGGCTTCCTTTCCGTGGAACGGCCGGCTCAGCCCGTCCCTGTACCCGGGAACGACGCGGCGAGCGGGCGCCAACAGTTCTACACGCATAGAGCCCGGAGATCGAGAGGCCCGCACCGCTCCGGGGGCGGTGCGGGCCGGTGGTCCCTCCAGCGGGGACCCGATGGTCCGCTAACGGGCCAGGTGCTGGGGGCCGAACGCGTCGGGCAGCAGGTCGCTCAGGCGCCGTACGCCCGCGTCCCCGCCGTCGATGAGGAGGTCCGGGCCGCCGTGCTCGTACAGCAGCTGGCGGCAGCGGCCGCACGGGACCAGCAGCTCGCCCTGGCCGTCCACACAGGTGAAGGCGGTCAGCTGGCCGCCGCCGGTGGCGGCCAGCGCGGACACCAGGCCGCATTCGGCGCACAGGCCCAGTCCGTACGAGGCGTTCTCGACGTTGCAGCCGACGACCGTACGCCCGTCGTCGGCCAGGGCCGCCGCACCGACCGGGTAGCCGGAGTACGGGGCGTACGCCCGGGACATCGCATCCCGGGCCGCCTCGCGGAGCTTGTCCCAGTCGACCGGCACCCGGCCGTCGTGCACCTGCCCATTGCCCGTCATGTGCCCTGCCCCCGCCGGTACGGCTTGCCGTTGGCCTTCGGCGGGCGCAGCCGCTGCGCGAACAGGGCCAGCACCAGCAGCGTGGCGATGTACGGGCTGGCCTCGACCAGCTCCAGCGGCACCACGTCGGCCGCGAAGTACCAGAGCACGAGGAGCACTGCCGCGGCGCCGGAGACCGCCGCCTGCGCGCGCTTGGCGGCGCGCAGGCGGAACAGCGCCAGCACGGCGAGCAGCGCGGCCAGGCCCAGCAGCAGGGCGTGCACGGTCGGGCCGCCGCTGCGCAGCTGCATGGCGTCCATGAAGCCGAACAGGCCGGCGCCCATCGCGACGCCGCCGGGCCGCCAGTTGCCGAAGATCATCGTGGCCAGGCCGATGTAGCCGCGGCCGCCGGTCTGGCCGTCCTGGTAGAAGTGCGTGCCGATGGACAGGAACGCGCCGCCGAGCCCGGCCAGCGCGCCGGAGACCAGCACCGCCGCGTACTTGTACGTGTAGACGTTGACGCCCAGCGACTCCGCCGAGACCGGCGCCTCGCCGCAGGAGCGCAGGCGCAGGCCGAAGGACGAGCGCCACAGCAGGTAGAAGGTGCCGACGAAGAGCAGGACGGCCAGCACGGTGAGCCAGGAGACGTTGGTGACCAGGCCGCCGAGGACGCCGGCCACGTCGGAGACGAGGAACCAGTGGTGGTTCTCGACCGTCTGGAGCCAGTCCGAGAGGCCCGGGATGCTGAACGTCGGCATGTCGGCCATCGGCGGCGACTGCTTGTCGTTGCCGCCCGCCTTCATCGCCGCGCTGCCCTCGGCGCCGAACCAGAGCGTGGCCAGGTACTGCGTCGCGCCCAGCGCCAGGATGTTGACGGCGACACCGGAGACGATGTGGTCGACGCCGAAGGTGACGGTGGCGATGGCGTGCACCAGGCCGCCGAGCGCGCCGCCGAGGATGCCGATGGCCGCGGCGGCCCACGGGCCGTGCTGCCAGCCGACCCAGCCGGCCGCGAACGAGCCGAGCATCATCATGCCTTCGAGGCCGATGTTGACCACACCGGCCCGCTCGGCCCACAGGCCGCCGAGGCCGGCCAGGCCGATCGAGGTGGCGGCGGCGAGCGCCGCGCTGAACTGTCCGGCGGAGGTCAGGTCGTTGGTGCCGGTGACCGCGCGCAGCACGGACACCGCGACGATCGCCCCGGCGACGATCAGCAGGATGACCGGGTAGGTCAGCTTGCGGCGACCGCCGCCCGACGCGCTGGCGCCGGGCCGGGCCGCGGGCTTGAGTTCCGTACTCACGCGGTCGCCTCCGCCTTGTCGTTCTCGTTGGTACGGGCCTGGGCGGCCAGTTCCTCGCCGACCTTGCGCTGCTGGGCGCGCAGCCCGTAGCGGCGCACGATCTCGTACGCGATGACCACGCACAGCACGATCACGCCCTGGATGACGCCGACGATCTCCTGCGCGTACCCCTCGAACTCCAGGCGGGAGCCGGTGCGGTCGAGGAACGCCCACAGCAGCGCGCCGAAGGCCATGCCGACCGGGTGGTTGCGGCCCAGCAGCGCGATGGCGATGCCGGTGAAGCCGATGCCGGCCGGGAAGTCGGTGCCGTAGTTGAAGGACTCGCCGAGCAGCGTGGGCATACCGACCAGACCGGCCGCCGCGCCCGAGAGCAGCATCGAGATGACGACCATCCGCTTGACGCTGACGCCGCTGGCCTCGGCGGCCGGCTCGGAGGCGCCCACCGCGCGCAGGTCGAAACCGAAGCGGGTGCGGTTGAGCACGAACCAGTAGACGAACCCGGCCAGTGCGGCGATCACCACGAAGCCGTAGACCGGCTTGGGGTGGGTCGGGAAGCTGAAGAAGTGGCTGGACTCCGGCAGGAACTTCGTGTGCAGGAGGTTGCCGTCCTTGATGGCGAGGCGGCCGTCCTGGAGGAAGTAGCCGATCACCGAGGCGGCGATGGCGTTCAGCATGATCGTGGTGATCACCTCGCTGACGCCGCGCGAGGTCTTCAGTACGCCCGCGATGCCCGACCACAGCGCGCCCACCAGCATCGCGATGACGATGAGCAGGATGATCTGAAGGGCGCCGGGCAGCGCGATCGCGCCGCCGACCGCCGCGGCCGCGAAGGCCGCGAGCCGGTACTGCCCGTCCACACCGATGTTGAAGAGGTTCATCCGGAAGCCGATGGCGACCGCCAGTGCCGACAGGTAGTACGGCACCGCCTTGTTGATGATCCAGACCTGGCTGTCGCTGTAGTGGCCGTAGTCGGCCATGATCCAGTAGGCCCGCAGCGGGTTCTCGCCCGAGGCCAGGAAGACCAGCGAGCTGATGACGAACGCGGCGGCGATGGCCAGCAGCGGCGCGGCGAGCGCCAGCAGGACCTTGTCCTTGGTCAGCGACCTGGTGAGCGTCTTCACTCCCGGTCACCACCCTCGCGGGTGTCAGCGTCTTCAGCGGTGAGATGACCGCTGGCGGCACCGGTCATGGCCGAGCCCAACTCCTCCGGGGTGATGGTCGCGGGGTCGGCGTCCGCGACCAGCCGGCCCCGGTACATCACCCGCAGGGTGTCGGAGAGCCCGATCAGCTCGTCCAGGTCAGCAGAGATCAGCAGCACCGCCAGGCCCTCCCGGCGCGCCGCGCGGATCTGCTCCCAGATCTGCGCCTGCGCGCCGACGTCCACGCCCCGCGTGGGGTGGGCGGCGATCAGCAGCTTGGGGTGGTGGCTCATCTCGCGGCCGACGATCAGCTTCTGCTGGTTGCCGCCGGACAGCGAGGCCGCCGTCACCTCGATGCCGGGCGTCCGTACGTCGTACTCGGCGACGATCCGCTCGGTGTCCTTGCGGGCCGCGGCCAGGTCCAGCAGCCTGCCCTTGCTGTTGGGGCGCTCGGTGACGTGGCCGAGGATGCGGTTCTCCCACAGGGGTGCTTCCAGGAGCAGCGCGTGCCGGTGGCGGTCCTCGGGTACGTACCCGATGCCGCCCTCGCGGCGCTTGCGCGTACTGGCCGCGGACAGGTCCTGCCCGTCCAGCGTCACCACGCCGCCGTCCAGGGTGCGGGTGCCCATGATCGCCTCGACCAGTTCGGCCTGGCCGTTGCCCTCGACACCGGCGACGCCGAGCACCTCTCCCTTGTGGATGGTGAAGGTGATCCCGTCCAGCACGGTCCGCACGACCCCGTCGGAGTCGGTGGCCGACAGCCGCAGGTCCTCGACCCCCAGCATCGGCGTGTCCGTCACCGTCGACTCGCGCGTCTCCGGCGACGGCAGCTCACTGCCCACCATCAGCTCGGCGAGCTGCTTGGGCGTGGTCTTCGACGGCTCCACGGACGCGACGGTGGTGCCCCGGCGGATGACCGTGATGTCGTCCGCGACCGACAGCACCTCGCCCAGCTTGTGCGAGATGAAGATGACGGTCAGGCCCTCGGACTTCAGCTCCCGCAGGTTGTCGAAGAGCGCGTCGACCTCCTGCGGGACGAGGACCGCGGTCGGCTCGTCGAGGATGAGCGTACGGGCGCCGCGGTAGAGGACCTTCAGGATCTCCACCCGCTGGCGGTCCGCGACACCGAGGTCCTCCACGAGGACGTCCGGCCGGATGGCCAGCCCGTACGCGTCCGAGATCTCCATGATCCTGGCGCGGGCCCTGGCGCCGATGCCGTGCAGCTTCTCCGCGCCGAGCACGACGTTCTCCAGCACGGAGAGGTTGTCGGCCAGCATGAAGTGCTGGTGCACCATGCCGATGCCGCGGGCGATGGCGTCCGCGGGGGTGCTGAGCGCCGCCTGCTCGCCGTCGAGCGTGATGGTGCCCTCGTCCGGCTTCTGCATGCCGTAAAGGATCTTCATCAGCGTCGACTTGCCCGCGCCGTTCTCGCCGCACAGGGCGTGCACGGTACCGCGGCGGACCGTCAGGTCGATGTCGTGGTTGGCCACGACACCGGGAAACCGCTTGGTGATGCCGCGGAGTTCGACGGCCGCGGGGCCCGGCTCGGCCGGGCGGCTGATCGTGGGTGCTGCGTTGATGGCGCACTCCCCTCGGGGGTGGATGTCCTGGGCGGACGGCGTGTACGGGACGGCGGCGGCAGTCGGTACCGGCCGTCGAGGGCGCGGGCCCGGGCGTGGGCACGGTCCGGTCGCGCGGTGATCCGGCCGCGGTGCGAGCCGCGGCCGCGGTGGGGCCGGGCGGGGCCGGGCCGGCTGGCGGCCCGCCCCTCTCCGGGCCCTGCTACGGCGTTTCCCTGACCTTCACCTTGCCCTCGACGATCTTCTGCCGGGCGGCGTCGATCTGCGGCTGGATGTCCTTGATGAAGCCGCCCGACGTGGCGAGCGTGACGCCCTTCTTCTTCATGTCGTACGCGTGCACGCCCGTCAACGGCTTGCCGTCCTCGACGCTCTTGATCAGGTCGAAGACCGCCACGTCGACGTTCTTGACCACCGACGTCAGGATGCAGTCCTTGTACTTGGCAAGACCCGGCTGCTGATACTGGTCGGAGTCCACGCCGATCGCCCAGGCACCCTTGCGCTTGCTGATCGCCTCGATGGCGCCCGCGCCCGACTGGCCGGCCGCAGAGTAGATCACGTCGATACCGCTGTCCAGCATGCCGCCCGCCTTCGCCTTGGCGGCGGCCGGGTCGTTGAACCCCTTGTCGTTGTTGGGGTACAGGTACTGCGACGTGACCTTGGTGTTCGGGTCCGTGTCCTTTACACCCTGCTCGAAACCGGCCTGGAACTTCTGGATCAGCGCGTTGTTCACCCCGCCGATGAAGCCGACCTTGTGGTTCTTGCTCTTGAGCGCGGCGGCGACACCCGCCAGGTACGAGCCCTCGTGCTCCGCGAACACCATCGCGTCCACGTTCTTGCCCTGCGGTACGGCGTCGACCACCCCGAAGGTCGTCTCCGGGAAGTCCTTGGCGACGTTCTCGATGGACCGGCTGTAGGCAAAACCCACGCCTATGACCGGGTTGTACCCGGCCTCGGCGAACGACGTGAGCCGCTGCTCACGGTCCGCCTCCGTCTCACCGTTCTTCGCGGTGAGCATCTTGACGTTGACGCCCAGCTTCTTCCTGGCGTTCTCGGTACCGCGGGCGGCCGCCTCGTTGAAGGAGTGGTCGTCCCGCCCGCCGATGTCGAAAGCGAGCCCGACACCGGCGTGGCTGGCGCGGTTCGCCTCGGCGAAGCTCTGACCGCAAGCGGTGGCGGTGAGCGCGAGAAGCGCGGAGGCGCTGGCCGCGGCGACAAACCTGGTGACCCGACGCAAGGGGCCTTTCCCTTCGCTCGAAGCGCCTACGTTGGCGCGGTAGCGCCCACGTGGCGCTGGCTTTACGGGAGATTAACGCGCGTAGACCTGGCGGAAAACCCTTTGTTGGGTGGCTGTTATCTATTCGTTCTGCATGCCGCTGGCGCGGCGGGTGGGGGGTACCGGGCCCGCGCTTCGCGCGGATGCGCGTTTGCTTTGTTTGTGGGGCGGGGGTGCGCAGGGGGCCATCTCCTCGGCGCCTGGAGTGAACCAGGGTTTGTCCGTAACCGGGGCTACGGTCGTCCTGCGGGGAGTGTCCCCCTGCACACCCCCTCCCGTCGTTTGGCGAGTGCGAGCCGGTGGGGGGAAGAAAAAGAACGATCACCCTGATGGGCGCCCACCGTATGGTGAGGCTCGCCCACGCCTAAGCGCTGGCCGGGGTGTCCCTGGCCACGCGTCAGCCGTCGCCGCTCGCGTCGTCACAGCCGTAAAGCTTGGGTTTGTGCAGTTCCCAGCCACGGCGACGGGAAAGCCGCGAACGGCGCGGGCTCGGGGACATACAGGGGTCTCCCCGCAGGACGGCCGAGACCCCGGTTAAGAACGAACACAAGGATGACTCCCGGCGCCGAGGAGTGACCCCTGTGTGGCCCCGAGCCCCCACCCACCGGACAGACCGCGCAGACGCGCACCCCCACCAGGGCAACCGAAAATCCACGCACCCGTCACAACGTGACAAGCATCGCCGCAGCCGTGAACAACTCCACCCCAGCCCGCACCGCCCCCTCGTCCGCGTCGAAGTCCCCCCGGTGGAGGTCGTAGCGGACGGTGCTCCCCGGTGGGCGTACGCCCAGGCGGGCCATCGCTCCGGGGACGCGCTCCAGGTACCAGGAGAAGTCCTCACCGCCCAGGGACTGCTCGGTGCCCTCGACCGAATGGGGTCCGCGGCGGGCGGCCATCGCGTCGTGGAGAAGCTGGGTGGAGACCGGCTCGTTCACCACGGGCGGCACCCCGCGGACGTAGTTGATCTGGCACTTCGCTCCGTGCAGCGCCGCGATCTCGTCGATCGCCGCGTGGACCAGATCCGGCGCCTCGCGCCATGCGTCGAGGTCCAGGCACCGAACCGTTCCGGCGAGCTCCGCGTGCTGGGGGATGACGTTGCAGGCGTGGCCGACGTCCAGGCGGCCCCAGGTCACCGCGAGGCCGGCGCGGGTGTCGACCCGGCGGGAGAGCAGTGCGGGTACGTCGACGGCGACCCGGGCGGCGGCCGTGACCAGGTCGGTGGTCAGGTGGGGCCGGGCCGTGTGGCCGCCGGGGCCGTCGAGGGAGAGTTCCAGGCGGTCGCAGGCGGAGGTGATCGCGCCGGTGCGCAGGCCGATGCGCCCGGCGTCCACCCGCGGGTCGCAGTGCACGGCGAGGATGCGGCCCACGCCGTCCAGCGCGCCGGCGCCGATCGCGTCGGTCGCGCCGCCGGGCAGCACCTCCTCGGCGGGCTGGAAGAGGAGGCGCACGGGGCGCGGCAGCCGCCCTTCGCGGGCCAGTTCGGCCAGCACCAGGCCCGCGCCGAGGACGACGGCGGTGTGCACGTCGTGGCCGCACGCGTGTGCCCGGTTGGGGACCGTGGAGCGGTACGGAACCGTCTTCACGTCGGGGATCGGCAGCGCGTCGATGTCCGCCCGCAGCGCGAGCAGCGGCTGGTCGCCGTCCCAGGGCGCGAGGCCGGGCGTGATGTCACAGATCAGGCCGGTGCCGATGGACAGGACGCGGGGGGCCAGGCCGGCCCGCTCCAGGCGCGCCTTGAGCGCTGCGGTGGTGCGGAACTCCTGGTTGCCGAGCTCGGGATGCATGTGCAAGTCACGGCGGAATTCGATGAGTTCGGCGCACAACGCGTCCGGCAGCGCGCCGGGCAGCGGTTCCCCGGCCGGGGCGTCATCGGTTTCTGCCTCGCGGGACATCAAGTGGTTCACCCGTTGAAGGGTACGGGGGCCGCTGGGGCAACTGTCCCTCGATCAACAAAAGTTCAGCCCGTTAGGGGAAGAATATCTAGGCCGCCCGGCGCATGGGGTAGTCATCACTGGGGTATCAGGACTGGTTCCGCTTCTTTCCGGAAACAGGGGTGCCGGACGGTTGCGGCCGGTCCGCTGAGCCGTGCGCGGCCAGGCCGTCGTGACACGGCGCCGGGGGCAGGCGGCGTACGCCCCGCGCCGTCCCCGTCACCCCGGACAGGAAGCCCTCGGCGCGCGGCGACGCCTTGCCGGTCAGCCAGGACGGGTCGATGTCGCACACCGCGACGCCCACGCCGGTGCCGGTGAGGGCGAGCGGGAGCGTGTGGACGACGGTGGAGGGGAAGCTGAGGATCAGCTTGCCGATCGGGCCGCGGCGGGCGATGAGTTCCAAGGGCAGGTCGGGCCGTACGACTTCCAGGCCGGTTTCGGCGGCGAGCCGGTGGAGTTTGCCGGTGGACTCGCGCCGGTGGGCGAAGTAGCGGGTGGCGCCGTGGGCGCGGGCGAGCGAGCGGACGGCCTCCAGGTAGTGGTCGGTGTCGATGACACCGGTCTCGACCAGTGAGGTGCCGACGATGTCCGTACCGCGGGTCAGGCGCGGCGGACCGAACCGCCGTCTGGTCCAGGCGAATTCGTTCGACAGGACGCGGATGCCCGGTGGCGCCTCGACGGGCATGGAGGTGAAGAGGCCGACGGTGCGCCGGCCGCCTTCGGGTGCGGGGCCGAGCCGGCGGCGGGCGGCGGCCGCGAACGGCGCGAAGGCCAGGTCGCGCGGGCCGCGCCCGCCGCCGTACCGGTGCCAGCGCACCAGGCGTTCGCCGTTGGCCAGTTGGGTGATGAACTCCATGGTGGCGGTGCCGTCGTCCACCACGACCAGGTCGCGGGCCCGGGTGAGCGTGAGCAGGAGCTGGACGTAGCGCGAGAAGGGATCGCCGATGACGACGCGTCCGGCGCGCCGCAGCCGCCGGGTGAGGCCGCCGATGGTGCGCAGCGGCGCGGCCGCCCCGTCGCGCGCCTCCTCCCAGCGTACGGAGAAGCCCTCCTCGCGGGCGAGTTCGGCCATCCGGCGGAGCTGGCCGCGGGTCATCGGGTCGTGCGGGGCGAGGACGACGACGGTCAGGGCCGGGGCCTGTTCGCCGTGCGCCCATTCCAGGACGTTGAGCAGTTGCACCGGGCTCTCGACGAAGGCGAGGGTGCCCGCGGCCTGGGCCTTGGCGGCTTCCGCCGCCTGGGCCGTGGCCTGCTTCGCGGCCTGCCGCGCCGCCCGCCGCGCGGCCCGTCCGGACGCGGGCCCGGTGGCACTGCTCTTCGCCGCCGCGCCGCCGGGCACCCGGCTCGCGGCGGGTCTGCGGGGCTGCCGGGGTACCCCCAGGAGGCGGCGGACGGGAGTACCCGCCGCCTCCTGGGGCGGGCCACAGGCCCCGTCTGGGTAGCTCACGGTGTGTCCGTCCCGTCCGTAAGGCGTCAGGAGCAGTTGCGCGGTGGCAGGTGCGGTCGGTCGTACGGTGGCGGTCCCGGCCCGCCGGGTCAGGCCGAGACGGGCTCCCGGTCGGCGGCCTCCGCCTCGGCGACGACGCCCGCGACCCGGCGCAGCTTCTTCATCGGGCCCAGCTCGCTCTCGTAGACCTTCTTGACGCCGTCGCCGAGGGACTCCTCGATGGTGCGGATGTCGCGGACGAGGCGGGTCAGGCCCTGCGGTTCCACGGAGGCGGCCTGGTCGGAGCCCCACATGGCGCGGTCGAGGGTGATGTGGCGCTCGACGAAGGCGGCGCCGAGGGCGACGGCGGCGAGGGTGGTCTGCAGGCCGGTCTCGTGGCCGCTGTAGCCGATCGGGACGTTGGGGTATTCGGCCTGGAGGGTGTGGATCATGCGGAGATTCAGCTCTTCGGCCTTGGCGGGGTAGGTCGAAGTGGCGTGGCACAGGACGATGTTGTCGCTGCCGAGGACCTCGACCGCGTGCCGGATCTGCCGGGGGGTGGACATGCCGGTGGAGAGGATCACCGTGCGGCCGGTGGCGCGCATGGCGCGCAGCAGTTCGTCGTCGGTGAGCGAGGCGGAGGCGACCTTGTAGCAGGGGACGTCGAACTTCTCTAGGAAGGCGACGGACTCCACGTCCCAGGGGGAGGCGAACCAGGCGATGCCGCGCTTCCCGGCGTACTCGTCGATGGCGCGGTAGCCGTCCTCGTCGAACTCCACGCGGTGGCGGTAGTCGATGTAGGTCATCCGGCCCCAGGGGGTGTCGCGCTCGATGTCCCACTGGTCGCGCGGGGTGCAGATCTCCGGGGTGCGCTTCTGGAACTTCACGGCGTCGCAGCCGGCGTCCGCGGCGGCGTCGATCAGCGCGAAGGCGTTCTCCAGGTCGCCGTTGTGGTTGATGCCGATCTCACCGGTGACGTAGACGGGGCGGCCGGGGCCGACGAGCCGGTCGCCGAGGGTGCGCAGACGGGAGGTGCTGGTCATCTTGGGGAGTTCCTTCTTCGTTAGAGGGTGGGGCCGAGGAGCCACGAGGCGATCTCGCGGATCGCGCCGCCGCCTCCGGGGGTGGAGGTGACGGCGCGTGCGGCGCCGCGGACGACGTCATGGGCGCTCGCGACCGCCACGGGCCAGCCGACGAGGCCGAAGCACGGGAGGTCGTTGACGTCGTTGCCGACGTAGAGCACGCGCTCGGGCGCGATGCCCTGTTCCTCGCACCACTGCTTGAGCGCGAGGTCCTTGCGGTCGATGCCGTGGAGCACGGGCAGGCGCAGTTTCATGGCCCGTGCGGCGACGACCGGGTTCACTTCCGTGGACAGGATGAGCAGCTTCAGCTCCGCCTTGCGCAGGGCGGCGATGCCGAGGCCGTCGCCGCGGTGCACGGCGACCATCTCCCGTCCGTCGGAGTCGACGAGCACCCGGTCGTCGGTCTGGGTGCCGTCGAAGTCGAGGACGACCGCGTCGATGTCGTCGCGGGTCGGGAGCGCGCCGGGGCGCGCGGTGTCGAGGAGGGGCGCGAGGGCGCGGGCGCGGGCGAGGTCGTGCGGGTCGTCGATCTCCAGGACGCGGGCCGGGTCGGTGCGGACCAGTTCCGTACGGCCGAAGAAGCGGTGGCCCGCGGCGCGGAAGCCGGCCGCGTCCATGGCGTACGCGGCGCCGGTCTCCAGGAAGTCCTGGGGGCGGTCCTGGCGGCGGGGGCGGAAGGACTTGTCGTGGTTGACACCGGTGCCGCCGGGGGCGGAGGCGGGTACGGGTACGTCCCGCGCCGGGTCCGCGGCGACCGCCGCGTCCGCCTCTTCGCGCCACACGAAGCCGTGGAACGGCGCCACCGTCAGCGCGCTGTCCGCACCGGCCTCCACCACCGCGGCGGCCACCGCGTCGATGTCCTCGCGGACGAGGAAGGGGCTGGTGCACTGGACGAGGAGGACCGCGTCGACGGGCTTGCCGTGTTCGGCCTCGTACGCGTCCATGGCGTGCAGGACGGCGGCCTCGCTGGTGGCGGTGTCGCCCGCGATGGCGCCGGGGCGGCGCACCACGACAGCGCCCGCGCCGCGCGCCGCGGCGGCTATGCCGGCGTCGTCGGTGGAGACCACGACGTCGGTGACCAGCCGGGCCGCGCGGCATTCGCGGACCGCGCGGGCGATCAGCGGGACGCCGCCGACCGCGGCGAGGTTCTTGGCGGGTACGCCCTTGGAGCCGCCGCGCGCGGGAATGACGGCGACGACGGTGGGCGCGGCCGGGCGGCTCGGTGGGGTCGGCATGGCGGGCTCCTTCGGGGGGCCGTGCGGGCTCCGGGGGCGGACGGGCGGGCTGCTCACAGCTGTCCCCAGCGGCGGATGGCGGGGGCGACGCGCTGGACGCCGTGGCGGTAGGCGCCGCGGGCGGCGTCGCGCACGGTGTCCCGGGCCAGCCGGCGCAGCCCGCCGGGCTCGGTGGTCTCGGCGGCCCGGCCGGGCAGCGGTGCGCCCTGGGGGCCGAGGCCGTGGCGGGCGAGGATGCCGGGGAGGTATCCGGGGGCGGTGCGGGGTGTGTAGTACGGGGTGAGGGGCGGCAGGGCGGCGGCGCGCAGGGCGGTGACGCGGGCGCGGGCGGCGTCGAAGGCGGTGGCGTACGTCCCTTCGGCGGCGACGCCCTGGCGGGCCAGCCAGTCGGAGTCGGGCTCGGGGCGGTGGCCGGCGTCCAGCTCGTCCCAGGAGGCGAGGCAGCCGGAGCCGAGGAAGTGGTGGTTGCCGAGGACTTCGCGGATGCCGAGGTCGGTGAGGACGGCGGTGGGGATGCCCCGGTGCAGGGACTCCAGCGCGGCCGTCGAGCTGACCGTCACCAGGAGGTCGGTGCGGTCCAGGACCTCGCCCATGTTCCCGTACGCGAGGCGGCAGTTGGGGGGCAGGCCGCCGGGGAGGCGGGCGGCCAGCTTCTGGTACGGGAGTTCCTCGATGTGCGTGGTGTGTTCGCCGGGCTTGCTGCGCAGCTTGACCAGCACCTCGCGGTCGGGGTGCCGCCGGGCGTGTTCGGCCGCGCGGCGCAGCAGGTACGTACGGTCGTCGCGGCGGTCCGGCACGGAGGGCTGGGCGGCGAAGACGACCGTGTACGGGCGGCCGCCGAGGGCGGGCTCGTACGGGGCGCCGCCCAGGAAGGGCAGGGCGCATTCGACGACGCTGCCGCCGTCGGCGCCGACGCCCTCGTACACCGCGCGGAAGCGGTCCGCGTCGTGCCGGGAGTTGGCGAGGACCACGTCCGCGCCGTGCCGCAGCAGCAGGCCGTCGGCCAGCTTCTCGTAGACGACGCCGACGTAGCCGGTGACGACGACGGGCCGCCGGGCCGCGCCGCGCCAGGCGTGCGCCAGGCCGTGCAGCATCGCCTGCACGGCGCCGCCGACGCAGGCGAGGACGACCACGTCGTACCGCGCGGTGTCCTTCATCAGCTCCAGGAAGTCCACGCCGCGGATCTCGCGCAGCGTGTCCGCACGGGCGCCGACCTCGTCGAGCTGGCGGACCGTGGGGGTGGCACGGCCGCGGAGCAGATATCCGTCCAGACGGATGTCCGTTTGAATGCGGTACGCTGTCAAAGCGCCCCATTTCCAGCGGGTATCCGAATCCGCGAGCACCGCGACGCGCGGCTGGGAAGTGGTACGAGTGGGCACGACGAAAACGCTAGGAAGGCGTTCCGTTCGGCGGGCCAACGGTGCCGCAACAACGGGTTAACAGCGCGCCGCAGGACGGCGAACCAGCAGGCCGAATTGCCAGGTTAACCATCCCGCCATTCTTCGTTCACTCCTGGGTTCGCGTCCCGTCAAGACGAATGCCTGGACCGCGCCTAACGTCACCCGGGTGGTTAAGCTCTCCGTCGTCGTGCCGTTCTACAACGTGCAGACATATGCGCCCGACACCCTGCGAAGCCTGGCGGCCAACGCCCGCGAGGACTTCGAATTCCTGCTCGTGGACGACTGCTCGCGGGACGAGACACCGCGGATCCTGGCGCGCGCCGAGGGCGAGCTGCCGGGCGCGCGCGTGCTGCGGCACGAGCGGAACGGCGGTCTGGCCACCGCCCGCAACACCGGCCTGGACGCGGCCGCCGGCGAGTATGTGACCTTCCTGGACGGGGATGACTGGCTGGCCCCCGGCTACTACGGGCAACTCCTCGACGTGATCGAGGGGTTGGGGTGCGACTTCGTGCGCACGGACCATGTGCAGTGCACCGCGCGGGCCCGTTCGGTGCACCGCGTCCCGTACGGCCGCCGCGATGTCGCCCTGGACCCGCGCGAGCTGATCCTGCCCGCCGACCGCTCCACCTCCGTCGACTACGCCTTCGCCTGGGCCGGCATCTACCACCGCCGCCTGCTGGACGACGGCCTGCTGCATTTCCGGCACGGCCTGCGTACGGCGGAGGACCGGCCGTGGATCTGGCGGCTGCACCGCGAGGCGCGGTCGATGGCGGTGACCGGGCTGCTCGGCGTCTTCTACCGGCGCGGGGTGGCGTCCTCGCTCACCCAGATCGGTGATGTGCGGCAGCTCGATTTCATCCGGGCGTTTGATCAGGTGATCGAGGAAACGGCGCGGGACCGGGACGCGGACCGGCTGCTGCCAAAAGCCGTACGCACCTATTGCGCCATCATTTCCCACCACCTCGGCTCGATCGAACGTTTCGAGCCGCCGGTGGCCCGTAAATTGCGCGCCCTGAGCGCGGCGGCGCTGAAAAGAATGCCGCAGGACGTACTGAAGGAAGCACTGGATTCGATGGACACGCAGCGCGCCTCCCGTCTGCGACGGCTGCGCCGCCGTCCGGTTCCGGCGGGGGTGGCCGCCTGATGGCCCCCCGTACCGACGCACCGGCGCGGCCGCGTACGCAGATCTTCCTGGCGTCCACCCTGTACGGGGCCGCGACGCTCGCCGCCGCACTGGACACCGACCGCTTCGCCCCGGCCGGCCGCCGGCTGCTGCTGGTCAGCAACAACGCCGCGACGCCGGAGACCTCGACGCCGCTGGACGGGATGCCCGGCTTCGAGCGGCTGCGCGGCCGGTTCGACCGGGTGCTGTCGTGGAACGAGACGATCAGCCCGTTCCACCCCGGCGGCTGGTCCCCGCGCCAGGACGACGTGCCGCTGTGGGAGCGGCACCTGCGGCTGCTGTGGGACCTGGGCGAGGACGCGGTCGAGCTGATCGTGGAGTCCATCCAGGTCCATCCCGCGCTCGCGCTGGCCCAGCTCTTCCCGGGCGCGCCGGTCGACGTGTACGCGGACGGGCTGATGAGCTACGGGCCCACCCGCAACAAGCTGGACCCGCTGATCGGCACCCGGGTGCGCCGCCTGCTGCACCTGGACCTCGTACCGGGTCTGAAACCGTTGCTGCTCACCGAGTTCGGGGTGGGCGCGGAGACCGTGCCGACCGACGCGTTTCGCGCGGTGCTCGCCGAACTGGCCGAGGACTTCGACGATCCGGCGCTACACGCCGTACCGGAGGGCGCGGCGCTGCTCCTCGGGCAGTACCTGTCCGCGCTGGGCATCCTCACGCCCGAGGAAGAGGAGGAGCTGCACACGCGGATGCTGCGCGGCGCGGTACGGCGCGGGCACCGCCAGGTCGTGTTTAAGCCGCACCCGTCCGCGCCGGCCCGCTGGTCCCGGGCGCTGGAGCGGGAGGCGGACAAGCTCGGTGCCGAGCTGACCGTGCTGGCCACGCCGGTGCTCGCCGAGGTGCTCTACCAGCGCAAACGGCCCGCGCTCGTGGTCGGCTGCTTCTCGACCGCGCTGCTGACGGCGTCCGCGTTCTACGGCCTGCCGACCGCCCGCGTGGGCACGGACCTGCTGCTGGAGCGCCTGACCCCGTACCAGAACAGCAATCGCGTGCCGGTCACCCTCGTCGACGCGCTGGTGCCCGACCTGGCGGACGAGCCGGGGACGAAGCCGGTGCCGACACACCTCAACGGGCTGGTCGGCGCGGTCGGTTACGCGATGCAGAACCAGATCTACCCGGAGCTGCGCCCGGTCGCCGAGCGCTATCTCGCCGCCCATCTGAACGAGCGCACCCGGCGTTACTTCAAGCGCCGCCGGCTGACCGCGCTCGCGCTGCCCGGAGCGATCCCGGCCCAGCTGTCCTTCATCCCGCGCAACGCGGCCGTGCGCAGGGTCGCGCGGCGCGCGCGGGCGATGCAGCGGCGTCTGAAGAAGCGGGCCGCGTTCGGATGACCGCTCAGCTCCCGGCGGAGGCACCGCCGCCCGCGGTGGTACAAGGCCCGGCAACCATGTCCGCGCTGGTCACCCGGCCGGTGCCGGCCGCGCGCAAGGGCGCGGCGCCGCCCGGCAAGAGGTCCCGTGGCGCGCCGCGCCTGCGCGCCCTCGACGGACTGCGCCTGATCGCCGCCCTGATGGTGGCCGCCTATCACCTCGGCGGCCGCAACGGCGAGATAGCCCAGGCGTGGGGCAGCTCGCCCGCGCGCCAGTTCCCGTCGCTGCACGGCGCGTTCGCGTACGGCTGCCTCGGCGTGCAGATCTTCTTCGTGATCAGCGGCTTCGTGATCTGCATGAGCGGCTGGGGGCGGCCGCTGCGCGCCTTCATCGCCTCCCGGATCTCGCGGCTGTACCCCGCGTACTGGGTGGCGGTCCTGCTGGTCACGGCGGTCTTGGCGCTGCCGTGGGTGGCGTTCAAGGCGCTGGGTCCCAGCGACGTGCTGACGAACCTGACGATGCTCCAGCAGCCGCTGGGCGCCAAACGGGTGCTGGGCGTGTGCTGGACGCTGTGGGCCGAGATGCGGTTCTACGCGCTGTTCGCGCTGTGCGTCATCCTGCCGGGCGCCACCCGCCGCCGGGTGGTGCTCTTCTGCGCGGGCTGGACGCTGGCGGCGGCGGTGGCGCAGGCCGCGCGCGTACCGGCGCTGGACATCGTGCTGATGCCGCAGTACGCGCCGTTCTTCATCGGCGGCATCGGCTGCTACCTGCTGCACCGCTACGGCGGGCGGGACCCGGTGGCGTGGGCGGTGGTGGGCGTCAGCTGGCTCATCGGGCAGCACTTCGCGGTGGCCGGGCTGTGGCACCCGCCCTCCGCGCACGCCTTCTCCTACCGCTCGGCACTGGTCGTCATCGCGGTCGTCACGGTGGGCTTCGCGCTGGTGGTGGCGATCGCGCTGGGCCGGACGCAGTGGGCGAACTGGCGCTGGCTGACGGTCGCCGGAGCGCTGACGTACCCGTTCTACCTGGTGCACGAGCACCTGGGCTGGGTGGTGGTGCAGGGGCTGCACGGCGGGCTGCGCCTCCCCTCGTACGCGACGTTCGCGCTCACCATCGTGCTGATGCTGGCGCTGGCGTGGGTGCTGCACCGCTGGGTGGAGCGGCCCCTCACGCCCGTACTGAAGCGGGCGATCGATCCACGGCCCCAGCGCTGAGGGCGGGCGCCCGGGAAACGGCTCCCCGGGCGCCCCCCTACCCGTCCTCCAGCAGCGTGGCCTCGATCCCCGCGATGACGGCCCGCAGACCGTCGTCGAAGCCGCGGGCGGTGTCACCGAAGTACTCCTCACCGGCCACCACCGTGAGCGGGAAGTCGGCACCGAGGCGCCGCTTCCGGTCGTCCAGGTCGTAGGTGGGATCGCGCCACGGTTCCCCGGGCACCGGGAAGACGGACTGTTCCTCGATGACGTAACCGATCGTGTACGTGTAGACCGTGAACCAGGCGCGCGCGGCACGGTGTGGCCGGAATCCGGCGGCCGTCAGCGCGCTCATGAAGATCTCCATCGGCCGCATCGACGCGGAGTTGTCCAGCCGGGTGCCGCCGAAGACCTTGCCGCCGTCGCGGTAGGTGAGCAGCGTGCGCCGCATGCCCCGGCACGACTCGGTGAGCAGCGCCTTCCAGTCGCCGCCCCCGAAGTCCGGGCCCGCCGCGACAAGGGGCGCGGTCATCCGCTCGTACAGCTCGGTGGCCATCTCGTCGAGCAGTTCCTGCTTGTTCTTGAAGTGCCAGTACAGGGCGGGCGCCTGGACGTTCAGTTCCTTGGCGATGCGGCGCAGCGTGAGCCCGTCGAGGCCGACGTCGTTCAGCAGGCCCAGGGCGGTCTCCGCCACCAGTTTCCGGTCGAGTCTCGTAGCCACGTTGACAATTTAACACCGTTAAGCGCACCCTCGGAAGCATGGAACTTAACAGCGTTAAGGACACCGCTTCCGTTTCCGCCGACGCCCTGCCCGAGCACGTGGACGTACTGATCGCCGGCGCCGGACCCACCGGCCTGGCCCTCGCCGTCGACCTCGCCCGGCGCGGCGTGCGCGCCCTCGTCCTGGAGCGCCGGGACCAGCTGTCGCCCGGCACCCGCGGCAGCGGCATACAGCCGCGCACGCAGGAGGTCTACGAGGACTTCGGCGTGCTCGACGCGATCCGGGCGAGCGGCTCCCGGTACCCGAAGGTCGGGTCCTGGAAGGACGGCCGCATGATCAACGAGTACGTGTTCGTGGAAGGCGTCCCGCCGACACCGTCCACCCCGTACGGCACGATGATGATGGTCCCGCAGTGGCGGAACCTGGAGATCCAGTACGCGCGGCTGACCGAACTGGGCGGCACGGTGGCGTTCGGGGCCGCGCTGGAGTCGTTCACGCAGGACGCGGACGGCGTGCAGGCCCGGGTCGTCCGCGCCGACGGCACCGCCCGTACGGTGCGCGCCGCCTACCTGGTCGCGGCCGACGGCGGGCGCAGCACGGTACGCAAGGCGCTCGGCGTCACCATGACCGGGGAGAGCATCGCCGCGCACCCGATGCTCCTCGCCGACATCCGGCTGGACGGGCTGGACAAGCAGCACTGGCACATGTGGGAGGCCTTCAACGCCACCGACTTCGTCGCACTGCTCCCGGCGCCGCTGAACGACTACTTCCAGCTCATCGCGGGCTTCGCGGACCCCGCGGCGGAGCCGGACACCGCACCCGACGCCGTGCGCAAGCTCGTCGCGGAGCGCACCCACCTCACCCTGGACCAGGTGGGCGAGGTGCTGTGGTCCTCCGCCTTCCGTCCGAACGCCGCCCTGGCCGACCGGTTCCGGGTGGGCCGGGTCTTCCTCGCGGGCGACGCGGCGCACGTCCACTCCCCCGCCGGCGGCCAGGGCCTGAACACCAGCGTCCAGGACGCCTACAACCTCGGCTGGAAGCTGGGCCAGGTCATCCGGCACGGCGCGCCCGGCTCCCTGCTCGACACCTACGAGGCCGAGCGGCAGCCGATCGCCGCCCGCATCCTGGACACCAGCACCCGGCTGCACCGCTCGGGGGACATGCGGCGCGGCAAGGACCTGCACCAGATCGACTTCGGGTACCCGGACGGACCGCTGTCCGCCGAGCGGCGCACCGGCCTTCCCGACGGCGCGCTCCGCGCCGGCGACCGGGCCCCGGACGCGCCCTGCACCACCCCCGACGGCACCCCGCGACGCCTCTTCGAGGTCTTCCAGGGCCCGCACTTCACCCTGCTGGCCGTCGGCGACATCGAACTCCCGGCGCTGGGCGGCGAGATGATCCGTACGTGCCGCGTCGGCGGACCGGACCCCGACCTGCTGGACTCCGAGGGCCACGCCCATCAGGCGTACGGCGAGGGGCTGTTCCTCGTCCGGCCCGACGGCTATGTGGGGCACGCCGCCGAGGACGCCTCGGGCCTGCCGGACGAACTCGCCCGGTACGGGCTCCTCGTGGGCAGCGGGACGCCGGTGCGGTGACCGGGACGGTTCACGGGACGGGCGCGCCCGGCAAGGCGACTGATATGACTGGCGCATGCAGGAAGAGACCGCTCAGTCCGCGATCGACACGTTCCTCTCCGCGTTCAACGCCCCGGACGACAGCCGTGTGACCGCGCTGCTCGCCCAGGCCCTCACCTCGGACGTGGTCTTCTACGGACCGCTGGGCCGCAGTGAGGGCATCGAGGCGGTCGAGCGCTTCGTGCTGGACCTCCGGCGTCACCCGGCGGGGGCCGGCACGATGGTGCGCTGCTCAGCGGTGGACATGCCGGGCGAGTGGGCCCGGTACCGGTGGGTCTTCACCACACCGGGCGGCGGCCCCCGCCTGGCCGGGACGGACGTCGTCCACCTGCGGCGCAGCCTCATCGACCAGGTGATCGTCTTCGCGGGGGAGATCGGGCCGCCCGCCGCCTGAGCCGTCCTCCCCCGGCTCGGTCAGCGTCCGCGCGACGAGCCAGGCCACCCCGCACAGCGCGATCAGCGGCAGCAGCGCGGTGCGCAGGCCCATGGTGTCGGCGAGGGCGCCGATGGCCGGGCTGGCGACGCCGCCGACGCTGACGGCGAGGCCGAGGGTGACGCCGCTCGCGGTGCCCATCCGGTTCGGCAGCAGGTCCTGGCCGAGCGTGATGTGCAGGGAGAACGGCACGTACAGGGCCATGGCCGTCAGGGCGGCGAAGAGGTACAGGGCGGGGCCGGGGACGAGGATCAGCCCGGCGACGGCCGGGACGCAGGCCGCGTAGGCGATCCGTACCGTACGGACCCGGCCCCACCGGGACGCCAGCCGGCCGCCGAGCACGGTCCCCACCGCGCCGCCCGCGAACAGCACGAACAGGGCCGCCGAACCCGCGGCGGCGCCGCCGCCCACCCGCTGCTCGGCGTAGACGGCGATGAAGGCGCTC
Source organism: Streptomyces albofaciens JCM 4342 (assembly GCF_008634025.1). Taxonomy (NCBI): domain Bacteria; kingdom Bacillati; phylum Actinomycetota; class Actinomycetes; order Kitasatosporales; family Streptomycetaceae; genus Streptomyces; species Streptomyces albofaciens. The sequence goes on from NZ_PDCM01000002.1 coordinate 3,523,588, forward strand.
AGGCCGACGAACACGACGGACCGGCAGACGATGACGGCGGTCAGCCGCAGGAACTCCGGCCAGTTGTCGCGGCCCGCCTTGCGCGCCGCGGCCTTGGCGACGGCCGCCCGCGGCGCCAGGGCGCGGATCACGCGGGCGGTCAGCAGGACACCGGCCACCGCGGGCACCGCCAGCCACGGCGACGCGCCGAGCGAGCCCGCGGAGAGCAGCGGGCCGACGGCGGCCGGGGCGAGGGCGAAGCCGATGTTGCCGCCGAGGGAGTACCAGCCCATGGCGACGTGGCTGCCGCCGCTCGCGACACGGGCCAGCCGCGCGGACTCCGGGTGGTAGGCGGCCACCCCGATGCCGGAGAGGGCGACCGCGGCGCAGGTCAGGACGTAGGAGTCGCCGAGTCCCGACAGGGCGATGCCCAGACCGGCGCAGAGGGTGCTCACCGGGATCAGCCAGGGCATCGTCCAGCGGTCGGTGAGCGAGCCGAACAGGGGCTGCACGATGGAGGAGAGGAGGGTGGCGGCCAGCACGATGCCGGAGGCGGCGGCATAGCCGTAGTGGCGCTCGGCCACCAGGAAGGGCACCAGGGCCGGGACCGCGCCCTGGTAGAAGTCCACTGCCGCGTGGCCGACGGACATCATCGTGACCGGCCGCCGGGGCGCGGACACCTGTTTCGTCGTCATGTACCGATCATGGCGAGCGCGCCGGTGGCGGACTTCCCATAAGCTGCCACGTCATGCCGGTTTTCCGCCAACATCCGCCGCACGTCACGACCGTCACCCGCTTCCTGCCGCAGGGCACCCGGGTGGCAGCGCATCAGCACGACGTCCACCAGATCGTCTACGCGGGGCGCGGGGTGCTGACCGTGACGACGGACGCCGGGAGCTGGGTGGCGCCCGCCACCCGCGCGATCTGGATCCCGGCCGGGACGGTGCACGAGCACCGGGCGCACGGGGACACCGATCTGCACACCGTCGGCGTGCCGGTGGGCGCCGACCCGCTGGGGCTGGACCGGCCCGCCGTCCTGGCGGTCGGCCCGCTGCTGCGCGAGCTGATCATCGCGTACAGCGGTCCGGGCAGCCGTCGCACGGCGGAGGCGCGGCGCCTGCTGGCCGTACTCCTCGACCAGCTGCGCCACGCCCCGCTCCAGGCCCTGCACCTGCCCACGCCCCGCGACCCGCGCCTGGCGGCGGTGTGCGCGATGCTGCGCGCCGACCCCGCCGACCCGCGCCCGCTCGCCGGGCTCGGCGCCGCCGCCGGGGCGAGCGAACGGACGCTGGCCCGCCTCTTCCGCGCCGAGCTGGGCATGACCTTCCCGCAGTGGCGTACGCAGCTGCGGCTGCACCACGCGCTGGTGCTGCTGACGCGGGACGACCCGGCGCTGTCCGTGACCGCGATCGCGCACCGCTGCGGCTGGGCCTCGGCCAGCGCCTTCATCGACGCCTTCCGCCGGTCGTTCGGACACACGCCGGGCGCCCACCGGGACCTGTACGGCGCTACAGCACCAGGGACAGCAGCAGCACGCACACGATCCCGACGACCGAGATCAGCGTCTCCATCAGCGACCAGGTCTTGATCGTCTGACCGACGTTCATGCCGAAGTACTCCTTCACCATCCAGAAGCCCGCGTCGTTGACGTGGCTGAAGAACAGCGAACCGGCGCCGACGGCGAGGACGAGCAGGGCGGTGTGGGTGGTGGACATGTCGGCGGCCAGCGGCGCCACCAGGCCCGCTGCGGAGATGGTGGCGACCGTCGCGGAGCCGGTCGCGAGCCGGATCGCGACCGCGATCAGCCAGGCCAGCAGCAGGGTGGAGATGTTCCAGTCCTTGGACAGCTCCAGGATCATCTGCCCGACGCCCGCGTCCACCAGGGTCTGCTTGAAGCCGCCGCCCGCTCCCACGATCAGCAGCACACCGGCGATCGGCGCGAGGGACTTCTCGACGGTGGAGGCGATCCGGCCCTTGGTGAAGCCGGCCGACCGGCCCAGCGTGAACATGCCGACGACGACGGCGGTGAGCAGCGCGATCAGCGGCGAGCCGACCACGTCGAAGACGCGCTGGACCGTGGTGCCCTTGTCGTCCACGACGACGTCCACCAGGGCCTTGGCCAGCATCATCACGACGGGCAGCAGCACGGTGGCGACGGTGATGCCGAAGCCGGGACGCTTGTCCAGCTCGCCGGAGGCCCGCTCGGGGACCATCTTCTCCGGCGGGCGGATGTCCACCCAGCGGGCGGCGTAGCGGGAGAACAGCGGACCGGCGACGACCGCCGTCGGGATGGCGACGATCACGCCGAGCGCCAGGGTGACGCCCAGGTTGGCGTGCAGCGCGTCGATGGCGGCCAGCGGGCCGGGGTGCGGCGGGATCAGGCCGTGCATCACGGACAGGCCGGCCAGCGCCGGGACGCCGATGCGCATCAGGGAGAAGTTGCCGCGCTTGGCGACCAGCAGCACCACGGGGATCAGCAGCACGATGCCGACCTCGAAGAAGATCGGCAGGCCCACGATGCCCGCGATCAGCACCATCGCCCACGGCATCACCCGCCCGCTCGCCTTCGCCAGGATCGTGTCGACGATCTGGTCGGCGCCGCCGGAGTCGGCGAGCAGCTTGCCGAGGATCGCGCCCAGCGCGATCAGGATGCCGGTGCCCGCGACCGTACTGCCCAGGCCGGACGAGAAGCTGGCGATGGCCTTGTCCAGCGGTGCGCCCGCGACCGCGCCCAGCACCAGCGAACCGATGATCAGGGACAGGAAGGCGTGCAGCTTGAACTTGGTGATGAGCAGGACGATGACGGCGATGCCCGCGAGGACGGCGATGCCGAGCTGCGCGTGACCGGCCGAGGTGATCGGCTCGGTCGCATCCGCTGCCAGCATCTCGACGCTGAGATGTGTCACGGCTGTTCCCTAAGGGGTGCTGTTGCTGGTTGTGGTGCCCCCGGGCGGTTGCGCGGGGGCGTGCGGAGCCGTGTCCCCGCGCGGTGGCGGGGGGCGCGGCCCGTGGCCGGGCGGGGCCCGGGGTCAGGCGGAGGCCCGGGGTCGGGCAGGGACCTGTGGTCAGGCGGGGGCGGGCCGGCCGGTGTCGTAGCGGCGCAGCGCCTCGACGGCACGCCCGGCGATCTCCTGCGGGGTGCCGGAGACGTCCACGGCGACGCCCGCCTCGTCGGCGCCGAGCGGCTCCAGGGTGGCGAACTGGGAGTCCAGCAGCGCGGTGGGCATGAAGTGGCCCTTGCGCTCGGCCATCCGGGACTCGATCAGCGACCGGTCGCCCGTCAGGTGCAGGAAGACGATGCCGGGCGCGGCGGCCCGCAGGCGGTCACGGTAGGCGCGCTTGAGCGCCGAGCTGCTGACGACACCGCCCCGGCCCGCGCGGCCGTGCGCCCAGGCGCCGATGGCGTCCAGCCACGGCCACCGGTCGGCGTCGTCGAGCGGGGTGCCGGCGGACATCTTGGCGATGTTGGCCGGGGGGTGGAAGTCGTCGCCCTCGGCGTAGGGGACATCAAGGTCGGCGGCCACCAGCGGCCCGATCGTCGTCTTGCCGGTGCCGGCCACGCCCATCACGACGATGACGTGGGGGGTGCTCATCCCGTGTACCTCGCTGTCCTCTTTGACCTCGGTCTGTCGTCCCACTGAAACCCATGGGATACGACGTATTCAAGCCTCTGTGACGTAAAAGTCATACTTAAAGGCGGCCCCCTCCGGGAACGTAGGCTGAACCCATGGAGAACCAGGGGGCGGGACAGGGACTGCACGCGCGGGTACTGGAGACCCTGGGACCCGCCATCACCGCGGGCGAGTACCCGCCGGGCACGATCTTGCGCACCGACGAGCTGGAGGAGCGCTTCGAGGTCTCCCGTACGGTCATCCGCGAGGCGATACGGGTCCTGGAGTCCATGCACCTGGTCGCCTCGCGGCGCCGGGTCGGCGTGACCGTCCGCCCCGCCGAGGAGTGGAACGTCTACGACCCGCGCGTCATCGGCTGGCGCCTGGCCGGGCCCGACCGCCCCCGGCAGCTGCGCTCCCTGACCGTGCTGCGCTCCGCCGTCGAGCCGGTCGCGGCGGGCCTGGCGGCCCGGCACGCCACGCCGCGGCAGTGCGCCGAACTGACCGAGCACGCCATGGGCATGGTCGCCACCTCACGCGGCCAGCAGCTCGACGCGTACCTCGTGCACGACACGGCCTTCCACCGCGTCATCCTGAACGCCTCCGGCAACGAGATGTTCGCCCGCCTCGGCGACGTGGTGGCCGCGGTCCTCACCGGCCGCACCCACCACCACGTGATGTTCACCGACCCCGACCCGGCCGCGGTGACCCTGCACGTCCAGGTCGCCGAGGCGGTACGGGTCGGCGACGCGGACCGCGCCGAGGAACTGACCCGCGAGATCACGGTCGGCGCCATGGCCGAACTGGACGTGCTGGCACCGTAGTCGCGGCCGACCACGAGACGAGACCCCGGCGGCCCGGACGGGAATTCGTGGTCGTCCGCCGGGTTCCCGTTCCGTACCGAAGTATCAGGCCTTTTCCCTTCCCAACGGCGATCCGGCCGGGGCTAACTGTGGGGGCACGGCGCGGCACCGGAAACGGTGCCCTTCTTCTGCGCCGCAGCACAGTTCGGAGAAAGGCCAGAACCTTGAGAACTGCCCGAAGGACCGCATTCGGCCTGGCGGCCGGCGCCACCCTCTGCGCTTCCGCCCTGGCCCTCGCCCCGGCCGCGCATGCCGGAACCGGCACCTCCATCAAAATCACCCACAAAGGAGGGTTCGTCGCCACCACCTGTTACGAGTGGCTGGGCATTCCCGACAAGGGCGAGGACTGCAACCAGGCAAAGGCCGTGGGGCAGACCTGGACCAGGGAACTGCCGGAGGGGACGACCTCCGTCGTGATCAACCTGAAGCTGTCGCCGTGGGACAAGAACAGGGACAGCGCGGCGGTGCAGGACGTCACCAAGAACCACTGCTTCGAGATCCGGGGAATGCTCGGCTCGGAACATCTGGTCGAAACCGGCTGCTGACTCACGAGGGAGAGACCAGATCCATGAACGTCACACGTGCGGGCATCGTGGCCGGTGCGCTCACCGCCGCATTCGCCTTCACCGCCCCGACGGCTTCCGCCACCCCGCCCGAGTACAAAGCGGTGGACGGCGCGACGGACAACTGGGTGAACGAGGGCAAGCCCTCGGTCGAATACAACAACGGGATCAAGGACACCGACCCGGCGCGCATCAAGGAAGTCCTCGACCAGTGCAAGGGCCAGTCGGCCTCGTGCAAGGCGACCACGGTCGGCTCCCCGGAGAGGGTGACGAAGTGGTTCGAGGCGGGGGAAGGCGGCGGCAACCCCAAGGTGGTCGAGAACTGCCGGACGGACGACGGCGCGAAGGACGTGGACCACACGGTCGGCGGCATGCACGCGTTCGCCTGGAGCTGGAACATCGGGGGCAGCGTCGACATCCCGCTGGCCAAGGGTGTCGGCATCGGAGTCAAGGGTGAGTACACCGAGACCAATACCGAAACGAAGACGGAAACCACCAAGATAACCGTGAAGCCGGGTTATCGGGGGACGGTCCAGGTCGGTCACGACATGGAGCGCACCACTTCGGACATCACCATCCAGGGCGGGAAGTTCGGCGGCGCGAAGATATCCGGAGTACGTACCGAGGCCCTCCTCAAGGGCAGCGCCGGGCGCATCAAGCCGGACATCGTGAAGTGCGGTTAGCAGCGGGACCGACAAAAGGACACAGTCATGACGAACATCAGGAGAGCGGCAGCCTGCGCCACCGCCGCGATCGGCATCGGACTGGCCGGCACAGCAGTGACGGCAGCGCCGGCCTTCGCCGCGGGATCGGGCCACTACATCAACTTCTCGAACGAGGGCGGGTTCCTGGTCAACACCTGCTACAAGTGGCAGGGCTCGCAGACCGCCGACACCTGTGACTCCGGAAAGCCCATCACCTCCACCTGGCGCGTGGAAATACCGGACGACGCGACCGGCGTGGAACTCAACGTGAACGTACTGGCGCAAGCCGGCGGCAAGAATCTCTCACCGCAGATCACCGACCTGAAGCGGGATTACTGCTACACGCTCTACGGCACCACGTTCACCGCGAAGATGGTCGAGAAGACGTGCTGAGCCGGGACGGGAGGAACACGGGCATGCACACCGGAAAGCGACGGATGAAGCGCGCGGGCGGATACGGTGCGGCCACGCTCGCCATCGTCCTGGGCGGTGGAATCCTGACGGCGCCGTCGGCCGCCGCGAGCACGGACAACTACATCCAGTTCAAGAACGACGCGCTGTACTTCGTCAGCACCTGCTTCGAATGGCAGGGCCAGGGCGGAGTGCTGAAGACCGACTGCTACGAGGCCAAGGCCAAGGGGCAGACCTGGAAGGCGTACTTCCCCGCGGAGGCGGCCAAGGCCAACGTCAAGGTGACCTTCGCCGGTTACACGGGCGGCCCGCCGAAGACCGTCACCGTCGACGACGTCGACAAGAACCACTGCTACCAGCTCAAAGGGACGTGGCCGAACTACGCCGACGTCCTGCGCGTGAACTGCTGACCCGGGCACCGCCGGAACATGGCGGCCCCCGGACCACCGGTCTCCCCCAAGACCGCCGGTGGCCCGGGGGCCGCGCCGTCAGGCCCCGTACGCGTTCTGCGCGGCGAACCGCTCCGCCAGCGCCGTGAGCAGTTCGGGCGCGTCCTCGCGCGGCAGCACCGCCTCGATCAGCACCAGTTCGTCCGGTGTACGGGCGGCGAGGGCGAGCGCGTCGGCCAGTTCGGCGGGGGTCGTCACCCGTACCGCGACCGTGCCGGGGCCCGCGCCGAAGGCTGCGGGCAGGGCCGTGTAGTCCCAGGCGGCGATGTCGTTGTAGGAGGCGGTGGCGCCGTGGATGGCCCGTTCGACCGTGTAGCCGTCGTTGTTGACGACCACGATCACCGGGGCCGCGCCGTACCGGGCCATGGTGCCCAGCTCCTGCGCGGTGAGCTGGAGGGAGCCGTCCCCGATCACCAGCACCGAACGCCTTCCGGGCGCGGCGAGTTCGGTACCGAGGGTGGCGGGCAGGGTGTAGCCGATCGAGCCCCACAGCGGCTGCCCGACGAACCGCGCGTCCGCGGGCAGCGGCACTTCCTGGGCACCGTAGAAGGCGGTGCCCTGCTCGGCGACGAGCACACTGCCCTCCGGCAGGAAGGAGCCGACGGCCGACCACAGATGACGCTGCGTCAGCTCCGCTCCGGCGGCGACAGCCGGATACGCGACGGTCTCCCCGTACCCGTCCGGCACCGGGAGCCGCGCGTCCCGCAGCACTCCCCGCAGCCCGCCGACCGCCTCGGCCATGCCTATCCCCTCGTACACCGCGCGGCCCGCCGCCGCCCGCGACGGCCGCAGTTCGATGGTGCGCTCCGGGGCGAAGTGGTGGCTGAAGCCGCCGGTCACACTGTCCGAGACCGGGGCGCCGACCAGGATCAGGCAGTCCGCGTCCTCGACGGCCGACCTGGCCCGCTTGTCGCTGATCCCGCCGGTGTACGTGCCGGCGAACCCGGCGGCGGTCTCGTCCAGCACGCCCTTGCCGCTGGAGAACACGGCGGAGCGGACCGGCGCGGCGGCGAGCAGCTCGCGCAGCGGTTCGCGCAGCCCGTAGCGCTCGGCCTCGTGACCGGCCAATACGGTGACGCGGCACGCCCCGTCCAGCATCCGCGCGCAGCTCGCGAGGAAGTCCCGCAGCAAGCCGGGATCGGCCGCCTCCTCCGCCGCGACCAACGGCTCGCCCGGAGCCGGCACCCGGGCCAGGACGACATCCGTCGGCAGGTTCAGGTGGACCGGCCTGCTCTGCCGGAGCATGGCGCGCAGTACGCGGTCGATCTCCGCGGGCGCGTTGTCCGCGGTCAGGTCGGCGCGCGCCACGGTGACTTCGGCGAACATCCGGCCGAAGTGGCCGTAGTCGCCGTCCATCAGGGTGTGGTGCACCGGGCGGCCCGCCGAGGCGACCTCGGTGGCGGGCATGCCGGTGACGGCGACGAGCGGCACCGATTCGGCGTACGCGCCGGCGACGCCGTTGACGGCCGACAGTTCGCCGACGCCGAAGGTGGTGACGAGGGCCGCGGCGCCGCGCAGCCGGGCGTAGCCGTCGGCGGCGTAGGCGGCGTCCAGTTCGTTGCAGGTGCCCACCCAGGTGTGCTCCGGGGAGTCGGCGACCTGGTCGAGGAAGCCGAGGTTGTAGTCGCCGGGCACGCCGAAGAGGTGTTCGACGCCCAGCTCGCGCAAGCGGTGGAGGAGGTATGCGGCGACGGTGACGCGGGGGGTGTCCTGCGGGCCGTCCGAGGGGGTGTCCGGCATGACGCGACCGGCCTTTCTTCACACGTGAACCCTTTAGGTCAAGGTCGTTGACCCAAGTAGCGACTCTACGGAACCCCGGGATAAAATGTCAACATGCTTGACCCTAATCGTCCGGACGCCTTCGACCGCGACTTCACCCTCTTCTACTTCGCCTACCGCGCGTTCACCGGAGCGGCCGACGAGGCCCTCACCGAACACGGCATGGGCCGGGCCCACCACCGCATCCTGACCTTCCTCGCGTACTCCCCCGGCATGAGCGTCGGCGAGCTGTGCCGGACGCTCCAGCTCACCAAGCAGGCCATCAACGGGCCGCTGCGCAAGCTCACCGAGGAGCGGATGGTGCGGATGACACCCGGGGCGCAGGACCGGCGCCGCAAGGAACTCCACCTCACCGACCGCGGCGCGGAACTCGAACGCAAGCTGCACGAACGCCAACGGGCCCTGTTCGCGGCGGCCCTGGAGGAAGCGGGCCCGGAGGCGGCCGAGGGCTGGCGGACGATGCTGGCCCCCCTGGCCGGCCAGGACTGGACGGCGTTCACCACCTCCGTGGCCGAACGACGCGCGTCCCGGCAGCCGTAGCGGTCACGGCCCCGTCAGAACAACGGCTGCTGCCCCGGGAACGGCGGCTCCTCCGGATCGAACAGCCGCTCGGCGGGGGCCATCATCGGGGCGATACGGCGGGAGCCCGGGCACGACACGAGTTCCAGCACGGTCCGTCGCCCCGGCGGGTCGTGCCGGGCGAACCGTCCGCCGACAACGGCGATCTCTCGACTGCATACGGGGCAGGGGCGACGCGGTGACATTTCCTCAGTGTCTCCCGAGCGCGCCCCGGAGATGCGCGACGGGTGGCACCAGCGCCCGCCCCGCCCCGGTCGCACCACGCGCCGCACGCGCCGTAGGAGTGCGCCGTACCGCACATTCGTGCCCCCGCACCACAGGGTGGCCCCAGGTTCGGGCCGCCGTGGCCCTGGGAAACAAGGGAAGGGGCCGGTGACACTCCGGGGGTGACGTGATGACGCGGATGCGGAGAGGACGAGCGGTGCGCAAGGGACAGGCGGTGGCCGCGGGGCTGCTGGTGGTGGCCGTGACGGCCGGCTGCAAGACGGTGGTGATCACGCCGTCCGGCGGTTACTCGCCCACGGCCGCGCCCCCGCAGAGCCATACGCCCCAGCGCGCGGAAGCACGGCCGGCGCGCACCCCCGCCCAGGCGCCCCCCAAACGGCCCCGCCCCACCAAGCCGAGGAAGCCCGCCAGACCCGCCAAGCACGCGCGCGGCCCCGCGAAGACCGTCCTCGCCCAGGGCTCCCGCGGCCCCCGGGTCCGCGCGCTCCAGGCCCGGCTGGCGCAGCTGTCGCAATTCCACCGGAAGCCCACCGGTTTCTACGGCCGGCACACCGCCGCCTCCGTCTCGGCCTTCCAGCGCAAGTACGGCCTGCGCCGCACCGGCACCCTCGACAAGGCGACCTGGAGCACCCTGCGCGCACTCACCCGCCCGCCCACCCGCGCCGAGATGTACCCGTCCACCAGCAGGCCGGTCGCCGCCCCCGACCGCCGCTGCCTGCGGGGCCGGGTCCTGTGCGTCAGCAAGCGGAGCAACACCCTCGCGTGGATGGTGGACGGCCAGGTGCGCTCCACGATGGACGTCCGGTTCGGCGCGCAGTACACACCCACCCGTGAGGGCACGTTCCGGATCAGCCTCAAGAGCCGCCGCCACGTCTCGTCGATCTACCACACGCCCATGCCGTACGCGATGTTCTTCAGCGGCGGCCAGGCCGTCCACTTCTCCCCGGACTTCGCCGCCCGCGGCTACCGCGGCGCCTCCCACGGCTGCGTGAACGTACGCGACAAGAACAAGATCGCCGCCCTGTTCCAGCAGGTCAGACTGGGCGACAAGGTGGTCATCTACAAGTAGCGGGCCCGATCAACCAACCCACCACGGCCCCAGCCATCAATGGAGCACCCCCCCCACCCACAGCAACCAGGTCCGCGAAAGCGGCGCCGGCTCAGGCGCAGGGGGGAGAGCGCGGGCAGGGCCGGGGGAACGTGCCCCGCCCGCGCCGGTGCGACGAGCCGTTGGTACGGGGGGAACCCCGGCTCGTGCGCGAGCCGATGACCAGTCGGCTTCACCACGTACTGCGCCGGGGGCCCGGAAAACGTCACACCCGCGTGACGCGGGGCGCTCCGGGGATGCGCAGTTCGCCGGGCGCGCCGGGGGTGGTGGTGACGGTGGCGGCGGGGTCGGTGGCGGTCCGGTGGGCGCCGGGGAACGGGAAGCCGAAGGACGGGCCGCGGCCGTGGCGGTCGTCGTCCTCGTCGTTGCCCCGGCCGCCCTTGCCGTGGCCCTGTCCGTGGCCGCCCTGGCCGTGGTCGCCGCGGCCGTGGCCGTCCTTGCCGTCGCCGTCGTGGCGTCCGCCCTCGTATGCGCCGTTCTTGCCGTGGGACAGGAACTGGCGGCAGAAGGCCTGCACCTTGTCCGGGCCGCCGGCGGCGCGCTCCAGGCGGCGCAGGGTGTCCTGGCCGAGGCCGGAGCCCTGGCGGGAGAGGTACGTACGGCAGAACGCGGTGCCGAGCCGGCGCTTCTCCTTGGCGTCCGGCTTGCGGTCGCGGTCGTCGTCGGAGCGGTTTCCGTCGTCGCCGGTCGGGTCCTGGCCGGGGGTGCTCTGTCCGGTCCGTCCCGGGGCGGGGGACTGGGTGCCGCCGCTGTCGCCGGCGTCGGTGGCCGGCGGCTCGGGCCGGTCGGTGCCGGGGGTGGCGTCCGGGACCGGTGAGGTGCCGCCGGTGGTGGTGTCCGTGCCGTCGGTCGTGGCCCCGCCGGGTGTCTCGGCGGCCGAGACGCTGGTGGCGGGGCCGGGGCCGGTTCCGCCGTGGAAGGGCGTGGGCAGCACGCCCACGCCGGCGGCCACGGCGACGCCGCCGAGCGCGCAGCCCGCCAGCGCCACCATGAATCCGCGCCTCAGCGGGCGTCCGAAGCGGGGGCGCGTGGCGGGTCCGGCGCCGCGCGGTGCCCGTACGGTGCCCAGCTCGGCCGTGCCGGCGCCACCGGCCGGGGCCGCGACGGGCGCGGCGGCATCGGCGCGCGCCTGCTCGTGGGAAGTCTCTGCGCGCGCCTGCCGGAAGGCGGCGACGGCGGCTTCCTCGCCGGGCAGCGCCGTGTCCGGGGCCGTGTTCCGGCCGGCCGCGGCGGCGGCGTTCAGCAGAGCGGTGAGTTCCGCGGCGCCGACGCCGTCCGGGGAACCGGCGGGTTCGCCGCGCAGCAGTCGCTCCGCGGCCTCCTCGTCGAGCCAGTCGTACCGGTCGTCGGCCATCACATGTCCTTCTGCGTTCGTGCGGCCGTTTCCGTCACACCCGGTACGTACGATTCCGCCGCGCCCTCACCCCGTGCGATGCCCTGTGCGGGCACCTCGCCCAGGGAACCTCCCAGGGGTCCGCCGCCCTTGCCCCGGCCGCCGCCGCGGCCGGACGCGGTGTCGCCGCCGTCCTCGCCGCCGTCGCCGAGCAGGTCGGCCAGCCGCCGCAGTCCGCGGTGCGCGGCGGTGCGTACCGCGCCGGGCCGTTTGCCCAGCACCCCGGCCGCGCTCTTCGCGTCCAGGCCCACCACCACCCGTAGCACGACGGCTTCGGCCTGGTCCTGCGGGAGCCGGGAGATGAGACGGAAGGTGCGGCCGGTGCCGAGGGCTTCCATGGCCTCGTCGGCGGTATCCGATGCGCCCGGTTTGTCGGCGAGTTCGGTTTCGTCGCCGCCGACCGCGGGGCGGCGGCCGCGCATCCGCAGGTGGTCCAGGGCCCGGTTGCGGGCTATCCGCGCGGCCCAGCCGCGGAAGCGGTCGGCGTCGCCGCTGAAGCGGGACAGGTCGCGGGTGATCTGGAGCCAGGCCTCGGAGGCGACGTCCTCGGCGTCAGCGTCTCCCACCAAGGTCCGTACATATCCGACAATCCGGGGATGCACGGCGCGGTAGACGGTACGGAACGCCGCCTCGTCTCCGTCCTGTGCCGCCTGTACGGCGACCGTCAGCCGGCCGTCGTCCGGCTGAATGTCGTCCCCTCGCACGGGTCCATCCTGTCGCACGCGGAAAGTCCGCCGCCCGGTCCTCGCTGATTCACTGTTCTCGGGGACCGCGGGTACTCCTGGTAACCCGTGTGTCCCCGCTGACGGTATCCCGACCCGCCCGCTCCCCGGGCATCCGGGCTGTTCCGGACCGTTCCGGCCTGCCGCTCCGCACCACCGGACGGGTACGCCCGGTGACCGCGCCGGGCGGCGCGGACCCGCACGCTACGGGCAGGGCACACCCCGCGTCCAGAGCCCGCCCGGCCGGCCGGGGCCCGGGCGCGCGGTACGGCGGCGGACCACGTGCACGGCACGGCCGGGGCCCGGGCGCGCGGTACGAACGGCACCGCGCCGCGCGCCCCCTGTGACGCTTTCGCGGCGCGCGGCGCTGTAGGGAACAGGGGCCCCTCACCGGGCTCCACTGGAACGACGGCCGGGGCCTCTCCTGTGGGGGGTGGCGGCCCCGGTCGTCCCCTCCCGCCGCAGCCGGCCTTGGCCGCTCAGACCTGGTTGGCCAGCTTCTTGAAGTCCTGCCAGGACAGGGCCGGCTCGCGGCGATCCCAGACCTTCTGCGCCAGCGCGCGCAGCGGCATCCGGATGCCGTCGGCGACCTGCTGCGGCGTCTGCTCATCGGCCAGGTCGCACCACACCGCGAAGCGCGCCCCCAGTACCCGGTCGGGCCCGGACGACGACTCCGGTACGGGCTCGGTGCCGCGCAGCACCCCGGGGGTCCACTGCCTGTAGATCCGCTCGCCGGTCGGATACGGCATGTTGTTGGGCTCGCCGAGGACGTAATAGAGGTACTCGTCGTTGAGGTTGATCACCTTGCGGTTCTCGCGCAGGTAGGCGCCCGGCTCGCGGGCGCCGATCTCCTTGCCCGTCCAGTAGGCGACGGTGCGGCCGGGGTCGGGCTCGACGTCCGTGTCCGGGAAGTAGCCGTCGTTCCACGCCTCGACATGCCGGGCACCGGCCGCGCGCACGGTCTTGTCCCGGTCGTTGAGCCAGCCGGTGGCCAGGTCCTCGATGGTGCCGCCGTCCCCGTACTTCTCCCGGGCGGCGCGGGCCAGCTGCGGATAGGTCTCGGCGGGCGACCGGTCGGCCAGCGCCCGGTACTCATCACCGCCGAGGTGCCAGTGCTTCCCGGGAAAGAGCGGGGCGAACTCGCGCAGCAGGTCGTCCACGATCGCGGCGGCCCCCGGCTGCGAGATGTCCATGGCGCCGCGCTCGGCGCGCCCGGCGGCGGTGCGCAGCTGGAGGTCCGGGTGGGCGCGCAGCACCGCGCCCAGGTGGCCGGGCGAGTCGATCTCCGGGATGACGGTGACGTGCAGCCCGCGGGCCACCTCGACCAGGTGGCGGACCTGGTCCTTGGTCAGGTGGTCCGCGGAGACGATCTCGGGGTGCTTCTCGCTCTCGATGCGGAAGGCCTGGTCGTCGGAGAAGTGCAGCTGGAGCTGGTTGAGCTTGAGGCCCGCCAGGTCGCGGATGCGGTCCTCGATCCACCCGGCGTCGAAGTGCTTGCGCGCGATGTCCAGCATGAAGCCGCGCTGGGCGCGGTCGGGGCGGTCCTCGACGGTGCCTTCGGGGACGCCGCCGGAGGTCCGTACGGACTGCAGGACGGTACGGGTGCCGTTGAAGATCCCGGCGTCGGTGGGGGCGGTGAGGGTCAGGCGGGTGCCGCGGGCGGTCAGGGTGTAGGCCTCGTCGGCGGTGTCGTACACGGGGGCGTTGTCGGCGCGTCCGGCCCCGTCGCCGGGCGACAGCTTCAGCTCGACGTCGCCCGGCCGTACGGTCTGCTTCCCCCAGACCGTCCGCAGGCCGCCCAGCTCCTGGGCGAACCGCTTGGCCTCGTCGGCGACCGGGCTCTTCTCGCCCGCGGGCACCACGACGCGGGCCTGCTTGGTGGGCCGCCAGCCGCGCCCCTCAGCAGCGCTGAACTTCTGTACGGCGGGCACGGTGCGCGGCGGTCCCTGCACCGGGTCCCAGGTGGGGGTGGGCGCGGCGGAGGGGGTACGGCCGCCGCTCCCGCTTCCCCGCGGAGTGCCGCCGTCCGAGCAGCCCGCGGCGGCCAGGGCGATGAGGGCGGCCGTCACCCCCGCCGTGATCGTCGCGGCCAGTTTTCCGGTCCTCATATACGCAAAACCTCCCTTTCCGGGGCGAAGGTATTGCCTGGTGACAGACGTAGCCGTCCACTACGCGCGCGGAATCTCTCTCATTCGGGTGAAATTCGCGCATCCGTCGGACAGCGATCGACAGACGTCGTTACGGTGTCGTCTCACCCGTTCACCCCTCCCGGAGCCCACGGCCCCGCGCGATCCGTCGCGGCCGCTCACTCCGGCCGCCCTGATCCGGCGTTCTCCGCCCCGAGGAGACCATGCAGCCCAGCGATACCCCGGCCGCCCCGCCGACACCGCTGCGCGCTCCCCGGCCCGCCACGCCCTCCCGGACGATCCCGCCGGCGCCGTCACCGCCGTCCGGCGCCACCGCCCGGCCCCGTACAGCCGGCCTGGCACGGCTGAACGCCGCGGCCACCGACGTCGCCGAGGCCGCCCTGCTGCGCTGCTGCGCCAGCCGCCGCTGGGCCCGCCGCCTGGCCGCGCACCGACCGTACCCCGACCTGGACGCCCTGCTGGCCGCAGCCGACGAGGCCGGCTACGACCTGACGCCGGACGACCTGGACGAGGCGCTGGCCGGGGAGTCCGTCTCGCCGCGCCCGCTGGTCGGCGCGCGCGGGCCGGGCACGCTCGCGGCACACACCGCGCTGCGCGCGGCACAGGCCGAGTACGAGCGCCGGTTCCGGCACGCCTTCGTCATCTGCCTGGACGGCTTCCGCGACACCGAAGTGCTGAACGCGGTGCTCACCGCGATCCACGACCGGCTCGGGAACGAGCCCGAGGAAGAGCGGGCCGTCACCGCCGACGAGCTGCGCCGGATCGTCCGCGGTCGGCTGGCCCACCTCGCGGCGTCCCGGGCCTGAGAGGCCCGGCCCCACGGCCCGCGGGACAGGGCCACCCGCCCCGAGAGGCCCGCTCCCGGGAAGACCCGCCCCTTACCCCGCTCCCCGCCTCCCGTACAGGGCCGGACCGCCCTCGTGCGATAGTCCGTACGTGCCTGTTTGATCACACCTGAGGACCCCGGCGGGAGGAACCGACAGTCCGTCGCTACGATGGCCGGGGCCGGTGGACCGTACCCGGCCGGGCCAGACCGACAGAGAAGCCGGCAGGCCCCAATCCCCGCTCCCGGAGGGTTTTTCCGTGCCGGCTGGAACGCTGTACCGCGGCCGGGAAGGCATGTGGTCCTGGGTGGCTCACCGAGTCACCGGCGTCCTCATTTTCTTCTTCCTGTTCGTGCACGTCCTCGACACCGCACTCGTCCGCGTCTCCCCCGAGGCCTATGACGACGTCGTTGCCACGTACAAGACGCCCCTCGTCAACGTGATGGAGTACGGCCTCGTCGCCGCCATCCTCTTCCACGCGCTCAACGGCCTCCGTGTGATCGCCGTGGACTTCTGGTCCAAGGGACCGAAGTACCAGAAGCAGCTGCTGTGGACCGTTGTCGGTGTGTGGGCCGTCCTGATGGCCGGCGCTTTCTACCCGGTGCTGCAGCACACGCTGCGCACCCTGTTCGGGAGCTGATGACGCGCGATGTCTGCTGAAACGACTCCTGCTGTGAACGACTCCGTGTCCCTGTACGACGTGGACAACCCGGCTCCCGTCATCGAGCCGCCCCGCAAGCGTACGAAGAAGACGCCCAAGACGACCCGTACGAACTTCGAGATGTACGGCTGGCTGTTCATGCGCCTGTCCGGCATCGTGCTGGTCGTCCTGGTCCTCGGCCACCTGCTGCTCCAGCTCGTGCTGGACGGCGGTGTCTCCAAGATCGGCTTCGCCTTCGTGGCGGGCCGCTGGGCCTCGCCGTTCTGGCAGGTCTGGGACCTGGTGATGCTGTGGCTGGCGATGCTGCACGGCGCCAACGGCCTGCGCACGGTCATCAACGACTACGCGCAGCGGGACAACACCCGCTTCTGGCTGAAGATGCTGCTGTACACCGCGACGGTGTTCACCGTCCTTCTGGGCACGCTGGTGATCTTCACCTTCGACCCGAACATCCGCTAGGCCACGGGGCTGAGGTAACCGACTCATGAAGATCCACAAGTACGACACGGTCATCGTCGGCGCCGGTGGCGCGGGCATGCGCGCGGCCATCGAGGCCACCAAGCGCAGCCGCACCGCGGTCCTGACGAAGCTGTACCCCACCCGCTCCCACACCGGCGCGGCCCAGGGCGGCATGGCCGCCGCCCTCGCCAACGTCGAGGAGGACAACTGGGAGTGGCACACCTTCGACACGATCAAGGGCGGCGACTACCTGGTCGACCAGGACGCCGCCGAGATCCTGGCGAAGGAGGCCATCGACTCGGTCCTGGACCTGGAGCGGATGGGCCTGCCGTTCAACCGCACCCCGGACGGCACCATCGACCAGCGCCGCTTCGGCGGCCACTCCCGCAATCACGGTGAGGCCCCGGTCCGCCGGTCCTGCTACGCCTCGGACCGCACCGGCCACATGATCCTCCAGACGCTGTACCAGAACTGCGTCAAGGAGGGCGTGGAGTTCTTCAACGAGTTCTACGTCCTGGACCTGCTGCTCAACGAGGTCGACGGGGTCAAGAAGTCGGCCGGCGTCGTCGCCTACGAGCTGGCGACCGGCGAGATCCACGTCTTCCAGGCGAAGGCCGTGATCTTCGCGTCCGGCGGCACCGGCAAGTTCTTCAAGGTGACCTCCAACGCGCACACCCTGACCGGTGACGGCCAGGCCGCCGCGTACCGGCGCGGGCTGCCGCTGGAGGACATGGAGTTCTTCCAGTTCCACCCGACCGGCATCTGGCGGATGGGCATCCTGCTGACGGAGGGCGCCCGCGGTGAGGGCGGCATCCTCCGCAACAAGGACGGCGAGCGCTTCATGGAGAAGTACGCGCCCGTCATGAAGGACCTGGCCTCGCGTGACGTCGTCTCGCGCTCCATCTACACGGAGATCCGCGAGGGCCGCGGCTGCGGTCCCGAGGGCGACCACGTCTACCTGGACCTGACCCACCTGCCGCCGGAGCAGCTGGACGCCAAGCTGCCGGACATCACCGAGTTCGCGCGGACCTACCTCGGCATCGAGCCCTACACGGACCCGATCCCGATCCAGCCGACCGCGCACTACGCGATGGGCGGCATCCCGACCAACGTCGAGGGCGAGGTGCTGGCCGACAACACCACCGTCGTGCCGGGCCTGTACGCCGCCGGCGAGGTCGCCTGCGTGTCCGTGCACGGCGCCAACCGCCTGGGCACCAACTCGCTGCTGGACATCAACGTCTTCGGCCGCCGGGCCGGCATCGCGGCGGCGGAGTACGCGGCCACCGCCGACTTCGTCGAGCTGCCGGAGGACCCGGCGAAGATGGTCCAGGAGCAGGTCGAGCGGCTGCGCTCCGCCACGGGCAACGAGCGGGTCACCGAGATCCGCAAGGAGCTCCAGGAGACCATGGACGCCAACGTGATGGTGTTCCGCACCGAGCAGACGATCAAGACCGCGGTCGAGAAGATCGGCGAGCTGCGCGAGCGCTACCTGAACGTGTCCATCCAGGACAAGGGCAAGCGGTTCAACACCGACCTGCTGGAGGCCGTCGAGCTGGGCAACCTGCTCGACCTGGCCGAGGTCATGGCCGTGTCCGCGCTGGCCCGCAAGGAGTCCCGCGGCGGTCACTACCGCGAGGACTACCCCAACCGCGACGACGTCAACTTCATGCGGCACACCATGGCGTACCGCGAGGTGGCGGCAGACGGCTCGGAGTCGATCCGCCTCGACTACAAGCCGGTCGTCCAGACCCGCTACCAGCCGATGGAGCGTAAGTACTGATGAGCACCTCCACCCTCGAAAAGCACTCCAAGGCCCTGGACGCGGCCGAGGACGGCGCCTCGCACACCATCACGATCACGCTGCGGATCCGCCGGTTCAACCCGGAGGTCTCCGAGGACGCCACCTGGCAGGACTTCCAGCTGGAGATGGACCCGAAGGAGCGCGTCCTGGACGCCCTCCACAAGGTCAAGTGGGAGCAGGACGGCACGCTGACCTTCCGGCGTTCCTGCGCACACGGCATCTGCGGCTCGGACGCCATGCGGATCAACGGCAAGAACCGCCTGGCGTGCAAGACGCTGCTGAAGGACATCAACCCGGAGAAGCCCATCACGGTCGAGGCCATCAAGGGCCTGACGGTCCTCAAGGACCTCGTGGTGGACATGGAGCCGTTCTTCCAGGCGTACCGGGACGTGATGCCGTTCCTGATCACCACCGGCAACGAGCCGACGCGCGAGCGCCTGCAGTCCGCCGAGGACCGCGAGCGCTTCGACGACACCACCAAGTGCATCCTGTGCGCCGCGTGCACGTCCTCGTGCCCGGTGTTCTGGAACGACGGCCAGTACTTCGGCCCGGCGGCGATCGTCAACGCGCACCGCTTCATCTTCGACAGCCGTGACGAGGGCGGCGAGCAGCGGCTCGAAATCCTCAACGACAAGGACGGCGTCTGGCGCTGCCGTACGACCTTCAACTGCACGGACGCCTGCCCGCGCGGCATCGAGGTCACCAAGGCGATCCAGGAGGTCAAGCGCGCGCTGATCACGCGTCGCTTCTGATCCCGGGCTCAGTCCCCGGAAGGCGCAGTCCCTAGAACCTGGTTCCGGTCAGTGACCCGAACCTGGTCTGGAAGCCGCGAAGGGCTCCGCTCCCGTACGTACGGAGGCGGAGCCCTTCGGCGTGTCCGGCCCCGGCCCGGCCGGACGCCCCCGCCACCCGTTCCGGCGCGGCCTCGGCGAGCGGCGCCGCGGGATACACCAGGACCGGCGGCAGCTCCGTATCCACGAAGGAGACCGGATGGGAGCAGAAGTACGACGGCACGAGCAGCAGGCCGCGCCCCTCCAGGTGCAGGTCCCCGTCGCGCGGATAGCCGACCTCCAGGACGGGCCGCCGCCAGCGCATCTCCGGCCCGAAGGTCCGCAGCATGGCCTCGGTGCCGTCCTGGCGCAGCGCGTGCAGCCGCAGCGTGCGGTCGGCCTCGACGCGCTGCCCGACCAGCGGCCAGGCGGGGCCGAGGGCGGTGTGGTGGTAAGTGCGCAGACTGCGGGCGAGGGTGCGCAGCGCGGCGGGTTCGCCGTCCGCGAGGGAGCGCATCCAGGAGGTCGGGGCGGCGTGCTGGCCGTGCCCCGGCCGGTGCGCCTGCCCGGCCAGCATCCCGATGTCGGTGCGCAGCCGGCGCCGGGGCGTCGTCATCACCGCTTCGAGGCCCGGCTCCACACCGGCCGAACCGGCCGCCGGTGTGAGGAAGTCCGGGAAGTAACCGCGCGGCGGTACGAGCGGCAGGAGCAGCCGCAGGGGCCCGGGCCCGTGCCGCGCGGCGTGCTGCCGCCAGGCGGCCAGGGCCGGTTCGGTCCGGCTCTCGCGCAGGCGGTGCAGGCTCAGCACGGTCTCCCACAGGGGGTCGGCCCCCTCGGCGATCCGCGTACGGTTCAGATCCTCCGGCGTGAAGTGCACACGTAACACAACAATCCCCCGATGCTGTGGCCGTCCCACCGTTCCCCCGAACGGCGGTGCACCCGAGGATCCGACCCGCGGGCCGCTTTCGCAAGCCGTACACGCCGCAGAGCCCGATTCCGTTCAATGAGAAATGAATGAGAGGACATTCGCGCAGGTCAGCGCGGCGCAGCCGGGCCGTCCCGGCGGGACCGCATCACGCCGAGCGCAACGCCATCGCCGCCAACGCCCGGTCCTGGTCCCGCCGTTGCCGCATGACGTGCGCGTACGTCGCCAACGCCTCGCGCCTGCGGGCCAGTTCGGCGATCTCCGCGTCCAGCTGCGCCATCTGCCGCTCGACCGCGGAGCAGGAACGGTCGCAGAAGACGAGCCCGGGGCCGCCCTGGGCACACGGCAGCAGCTCCCGGATGGCGTCGGTGCTCAGCCCGGTGGCGAGCAGTTCGCGGATCCGGCCGACGGTGGTCGGCGCATCGGGACCGTAGCGGCGGTAGCCGTTGGCGTCGCGGTCAGCGCGCAGCAGCCCCTGCTGCTCGTAGTAGCGCAACGACCGGGGGCTGACCCCCGTACGCTCGGCCAGCTCACCGATCCGCAGCGATCCCTTCGCTCCCTGGCCTCCGGCTCCCTGGGCCCCGGCTCCCTGGGCCCCCGCCCCCGCCCCCTCCGCTCCCGCCCGGACCACGCGCTCCCCCACCGACCGTGCCATCGGTGCCATAGGTGCCATAGGTGCCATCGACTGCCTCCCCTGAACGACCGGTCCCTCTAACCGGCGACTTGACCTTTACACCGGTGTCAGACGTCAACCTGATCCACATGACGCAGATTCCCGCGGCCGCACCGCGCCTTCCCGCCCTGTTCACCACCGTCACGCCCGCCGACCCCGGCACCGTTCCCGCCGCCCACGGCGTCCTGCTCGCCCACGGCGCGACCGGCAGCATCGCCGACAACTACGCGGGACTCGTCCCCGCCCTGGCGGCCACCGGCCACACCGTCGTCGCGCCCGACTACCCCGGCTCCGGCCGCACCCCGCGCGCCGACGGCCCCCTGGACCTCGATGCCCTCGCCGACGCCCTCGTGGCGGAGGCCGTCGCGGCGGGCGTCGATACATTCACCCTGATCGGCTTCTCCCTGGGTACGGCGGTGTCCGTACGGGCCGCCGCGCGCCACCCGGAGCGGGTCCGCGGCCTCGTCCTGACCGCCGGACTCGCCAGGCCCGACCACCGCGCGAACATCTGGCTCGACCTGTGGCTGCGTCTGCTGGACCGCGGCGACTATGTCGGCTTCGCCCAGGCCCGCGCCCTCAGCGGCCTCTCCCCCGAGGCCCTGAACGCGCTGCCGCCCGCCGAGCTGGCCGCCGCCCTCGACCCGGACCCGGCCCTCCCGCCGGCCGGTTCGGCCGAGCAGGCCGCGCTGGTCAAGGAGGTCGACACCACCGGCGACCTGGCCGGGATCGCCGTACCGACCCTGGTGATCGCGACCACACTGGACCAGCTGATCCACCCCTCCCACTCCCGCCACCTGGCCGAGCACATACCGGGAGCCGAATACGCGGAGATCGCGACCGGCCACGTGCCGATGGCCGAGCGGCCGGAGGAGTGGCAGGCCCTGATCCTGAAGTTCCTGGCCGAGCAGGCGCTCTAGGCGCGGCGTCCGGGCCGGCTCACCGACACGGCGCGGGTGGGGTGGGGCCCCAGGGCGGGCCGGGGACCGCATTAGGGTCGGTGCCGTGGACGATGCGACAAGGGCGGATACGGACGGAGCGCGGGGCGTGGCGAGCGAGGGTACGGGGGACGCGGCGGGCGGCGGCGCGGCCCGGGAGGTGGCGGATGCCCGTACCACTCCCACGGCGGACGCAGCCCAGGACGCGACGGAAGCCCGTACCGCTCCCACGGCTGCCCCCGCCCCGAACGCGAAGGACGCCCGAACCACCCCCACGACGGACCCCGCCCCGGACGTAGCGGATGACGGCACCACCCCCACGACGGACCCCGCCCACGACCGAGGCTCCCCGGCCTCCCGCGAGCGCACCTCCCAGGGCTCCCGCACCCGCACCCTGATCCTCGAAACCGCCCTCCGCCTCTTCCAGGAGCGCGGCTACGACAAGACCACGATGCGGGCCATCGCCCAGGAGGCCGGGGTCTCGGTCGGCAACGCGTACTACTACTTCGCCTCCAAGGAACACCTGATCCAGGGCTTCTACGACCGGATCGCCGCCGAGCACGCGGCAGCGGTGACGGACGTACTGGCACGGGAGCGCGACCTGGCCGGCCGGCTCCGCGGCGTGCTGCTCACCTGGCTCGACATCGCCGCCCCGTACCACCGTTTCGCCGCCCAGTTCTTCAAGAACGCCGCCGATCCGGACAGCCCGCTCAGCCCCTTCTCCGACGCCTCCGAGGGGCCGCGCGAGGCCGCCATCGCGCTGCACCGGCAGGTACTGGCCGGCGCGGACACCAAGGCCGACCCGGAACTGGCGGCAGCACTCCCCCGCTTGCTGTGGCTCCAGCAGATGGGCCTGGTCCTGTACTGGGTGCACGACCGCTCGGAGAACTGCGAACGCAGCCGCCGCCTGGTCGAACGGACCTCCCCGCTGGTAGCGCGCGCGGTGGCCGCCTCCCGGTTCCGGGTGCTGCGCCCGCTGGTACGCGAAGTCACCGACGTACTCAGCGAATTCGTCCTCCCGGCGGCAGCAGGCGCCGCGGCCCGCCCGGCCTCACGCACCCGCTCCGACCGGCCGGCCCCCGACCACGACTGACCTCGCGGGAAGCGGCTCACTCCCCCTCGAAGACCTTGTCCAGGAACGCGTCGAGATTCGCGACCATGCGCGCGATGCGGTCCTCCAGCGGCAAGGACTCCTCATGCCGCCCGGCCAGCTCCGACTTCTTCTTCCCGCGTACATAAAGCGAACACGCCAGATCGGCACAGATATACGTCCCGACCGTATTCCCCTGCCGCCCCAGCGGCCCGGCTTTCCGCGCGGCAAGCAGACTCACCCCGGACCCGGGATGCCCCGTCACACACAACGAGCACACCGTCGTCTTCGTAAAACTCCGCCGCACCCCCTGCGGCACCCGCAACGTCACCCCGACGACCCCACCGTCCCGGGGCGCCACCAGATAACTCCGGTCCGGCGCACCGGGGTCCCGCCAGCCGAGAAAGTCCAGGTCTTCCCACGGCAGGGTGGAAAGGTTCGCGGGGAGGTTGATTCGGCTTGCTTCGCCCTTTGAGCAGTTTACGAAGGAGGTGCGGATGTCTTTTTCTACGAGGGGGTCCATGACCTGGGAAACTAACAGCAGGTGCGGCTGGTCGTCGCACGATTTTTCCCGGGCCGGATGTGGCAGGCGTCAGCGCCAGGCCTGCGGCCCGGAGTTGCCACGGCGGCGCACGAGGACGATGACCATCACGACGAGCCCGATCAGCAGGAGGCCGCCCACCGCCATGCCTCCGTACTGCAGCAGCTTCTTTCCGCCGATCGGCGGGTTCGGGTCCTGCCCCTTTTCGGCACCCGCGACCACAGGCTCCTGCGGCGCCTTGCCCTGCGGCATGGGCAGCGGGCCGGCGGCGGGACCGGCGGGGATGTCGCGGGTGAGCGCGGCCAGCGGCTGGATGAAGCCGTAACCGTAGTGCTCGTCGGGCAGCTTGAGGTTCTTCGCCTTCACCGACTTGGCCAGGCCCGCCGTCTTGACCATGCGATTGGCGATCTGGCCGGGAGTGAGGTCAGGGTATTTTTCGAGCAGCAGGGCTGCTGTGGCGGAGGCGTAGGCGGTGGCCGCCGAGGTGCCGTCACCGGTGGTGTAACCCGAGTCGCTCTGGCCGTTGGGGTACGGAATCTTCACGCCGGGCGCCAGGACGTCGACCGACTTGTTGTAGTTGCCGCCCTCCCACGCCTTGCCGAACTCGTCCACGGCCCCGACCCCGATGGCACCGGGGCAGGCGGCCGGGATGCGCTCATCCGGCAGGGCATCGTTGCCGACACCGGCGAGGACGACGACACCCTTCTCGACCGCGTAGTGAACAGCCGCACACATGTCGGGGGTGTTGGGGTCCGCGACGAACGACATGTTGATCACCTTGGCGCCGTGATCCGCCGCGTAGCGGGTCGCCTCCGGAGTGCTCTTGTCCGCCGACAGCGGCAGGATCTTCGCGCCCGGTGCCAGCCCCTTGACGCCCTGGCTGCCGTCCGGGCCATGGCCGCGGCCCGCGATGAGCCCGGCCATTCCGGTGCCGTGGTCGCGGATGTCCGTACCCTGCGGTGCGGTCTCCTTGTCGCCCGCGGAGGGATTGGGGAAGTCCTTGCCGGGCAGGAGGGCTCCGGCCAGGTCCTGGTGGGTCGTGCGGAAGCCGGAGTCGATGACGGCGACGGTGACACCCTTACCGGTGGCCTGCTTCCAGATGCTCTGTACGTCGTACGCCTGAAACGGCCACAGCGCGCTCCGCGCCTGGTCCGCCGAAGCCGTACCCGCTGTGGTGAGGAGCAGCGCTCCGGTCAGCGCGGCACCGGCGGCCGC
The DNA here is from genome assembly GCF_008634025.1 of Streptomyces albofaciens JCM 4342. NCBI lineage: Bacteria > Bacillati > Actinomycetota > Actinomycetes > Kitasatosporales > Streptomycetaceae > Streptomyces > Streptomyces albofaciens. The sequence goes on from NZ_PDCM01000002.1 coordinate 3,548,015, forward strand.
GCGCAGGGTTCGGGTGACCTTCATGCCTTGTTCCTCACTACTTCCGTTCAGGGCGGACAGTGGCCGGGAGGCAGCCGCTGGGCGGGGCGCCCACGGCCGGGTGAACGCCCACGATTTGCAGAAGTGCCCCGCACTGCGCGCGCGGGGCACTTCTTCGTACCACTTCATACAGCCGACGCCGACGGCACGTGCATCCCTACTCGATCACGCGAGGGGACACCTTGCGCTGCGAGGTCCACGTCTCCTCGTCCTCGACAAGGTAGTCGGGGCGCTCCTTCTTGGTGCGCTCCTTGTCCTTGCCGCGCTTGTTCGCCGCCGCGCCGCCCGGAGCGCCCATCGCCTGCGTTCCACCACGGCTGCGGTGCAGCCCGGCACCGCCCTGCTTGCCACCGGCCCCCGGGGTGCCCGGGGCTCCGACGACTCCGCCGGGCTTACGGGCCTGGGCACCACCGCGGCCGGCCGCGCCACCACGCCCCGCGCCGCTGCCCACGGCACCGGCTCCGCCGCCGGGCATACCGGGGCGTCCGGTGGCCGGCCCGCCGGACCGGTTGCCGCCCAGGACGCCGCCACGGCCGATGGGGCCCGAACGTGCGCTCCCGCCACCGGTGCCGCCCGTCTTGCCGTACGGCAGGGGCGCGATGAACCCGCCCGTCGGGCCACCGCCGCCCGGGCCACCGCCCGAACCGCCGCCGGGCAGGTTGCCGCCGCCTCCGCCGCCGGTGATGCCGGGGCCGACCGGGGCGACAGTGCCACCCTGGAGGCCGTCCAGGCCGGTGTGCACCGGCGCGTGTGACGGCTGGATGTTCACGCCGCCCCCGATGCCGTTGTACCCGCTGCCTCCCTTCGACCCGTGCGGGGTCACGGAAGTGGGCTTGGGCCGGGTGCCGCCGGGCACCGGCATGTTGACCGGCGGGACCTGCGGGTAGTTACCCGGCTCGGTCGGCCAGTCGTGGCCCGGGCCGGGCGGGTGCCCCGGCGGATCCATGACCTTCCCGGACTGCAGCCGGTAGTGGTTGGCCAGCTCCTCCATCACGATGACCGCCTCGACCTGGCGCTCCTTGCTCAGGGAGAGCTTGTCGCGGTTGGCCTCCAGCGCCATCCTGGCGTCCATCTTCGGGTTGGCCATGTCCCGGTGGAACTGGGAGTCGTCGCCCGAGGAGTTGAAGGCGCTCTCCACCTTGCCCGGGTCCTTGATCCCGGACATGGTCTTCTTGGCCTGGCGCAGGTTGTGCGCGATGCCGGCCTCCGGGCCCGAGGACCGCGTGCCGATCAGCATCGACTCGACGTTGCGGGCGTGCCCGTAGGTCCGGTCGATCTTCTTGAGCACCTCTGCCGCCTCACGCCGGAACGCGTCGGCGGCCTTGCCCTGCCAGTGGGCCGAAGCGTGCTCGACAGCGTCCATGAACGCCTTGCGGATGCCGCCGTGGCCGTCCTGGCCGCCCAGCCGGTCGGCGGACGCCCGCCAGTGGTCGCCGGAAGTCTCCAGCGCCTCCGGGCTGGCGTTTTCGATCATCGCGCGCAGCGCGTCGATCCCGTGGTGGTGGAAGTCCGACTTCGATACCGGAATGGGCTTGTAGTGCTCGAACTGCTTGAGATTCTCTTTCCGGTGCTTCTCGTCGATCTGCTTGGCGTACGCCTTGTTGCCCTCGGTGTCCATCGAGCCACCGGCCATGACCTTCCCCCTCGGTCGTCGTTCTGTTCGTTCTCGTGCTGCCGGGACCTCAGCCGTTCATCGACGTACGGGCTTCCTGCTCCCGGTCCTCGTACGCCCCACGGCTGCGCTCGGCCTTCTCGCCGAACTCCCGGATGAGGTCCTGGAGCGCGTCGACGACCTGCGTCATGTAGTGCTGCATCTTGTCGTGCGCCTGACCGAGTTCCGAAGCTTCGTTGAAATTGGAGCCGAAGGCAGACTTCGGAATATTCGTGCCGTATTTAACTTTCTGCCCCGGTTCGTCCATGTCGCCCTGCAAGCCCTTGAGCTTGCGCACGACGCTGTCCAGCTCGTGCAGATCGACCCGGTACTGCTCGCCCATCGAAGTCCTCCCCGTTACCCGCGCCACCCGCCGCACGAACCCGTCACGGCCGCCGCGAGGCAGTCCGGCCTGGGCACACAGGCAACGCAAAGAGTGTAAAAAATAGAGGCTCCAGAGGGTGGACCGCAAGATCAGAAGTCATGATTTGCCCGAATCTGCACCGAAATGTTCCCCAACTTTGCAGATGCGTCGGCGCAACACCCCCGGCGCACCCTCTCGGCACACCACAACTCATCCGTACAGCATGCCCGTTCGCGCCTCCCCGAAGCCGCCCCGGTCCCACGAGTTCCGCCACACCCTGACCGCACCAAGCATTACGCGGGATGAACGGTCGTGGAATTCCATCGTTCCGTCCTACCGAAAGGATTTCCCGGGCATTTCTTTACCCCGCCTCGGTTTCAACCCGGGCGTGCTGGCGGGTAGAGGTGAAGCGGGTCCGAGTGGCGGTGTGTTCGGGGTGGTGGAGTTGGGGGGCTACTGAGTCGGTGTGAGATTCCGCACTGGTGGTGCGGGCTGCGGGTCTTGTGGGGCGGGGTCAGGGGGTCGGGGTGGTGGTGGAGCCGCGGAGGGCGCGTACGCCTCGGAACCCGATGATGCCGATTGCCGTCCCCAAGAGAAAGGACGTCACCGCGAGCGCGAGATGGACCCAGAAGTATGCGGTCGGGTCACCCGCGTCGTCGAAGGCGAGGCCGCTCCCGTCCTTCCACAGGTTTTTGGCGAAAGTGATCCAGATGAACCAGCTCCATACCCCGAAGGCGAGCAGGAACCAGGAGACGGGGCGAGAGAGCTTCATGGAATCCAGTATGGGCAGCGGCTCCATCCGGCGGTCGGCCGGGGCACTCTTCCGTGGGGCGGTGTCCGGTTCGGCCGCGTCGACGGGTACGTTCACCGACGTGCCGACCACTTCTGCCGATCATCCGACCGCCGCGGCCCCCGGGAACACCGGGACCGTACGCCGCGCGCTCACCCGTACGACCGCCGCGCTGGCCGGCACCGCCGTGCTGCTGCCGCCGCTGCTGCTCGCCGCCCCGGCGCACGCGGACGAGAAGAAGAAAGACGCCAAGCCGCAGGCTCCGGCGCCGCCCGCCGAGATGTCGAAGGTCGGCGGCGACCGGCTGGGGCAGGCCGGTACGCAGGTGCAGCTCAAGCCGGGGGCGCCCAAGCTGCCGTCGGACCTCACGGCGCGTTCCTGGATCGTCTCGGACGCCGAGAGCGGCAAGGTGCTGGCCGCGCACAACGCGCACTGGCAGCTGCCGCCGGCCAGCACGCTGAAGATGCTGTTCGCCGACACGGTGCTGCCGAAGTTCCCCAAGGACCAGAAGTACACCGTCAAGCCGGCCGACCTGGCGGGCATGGGCGCGGGCAGCAGCCTGGTGGGGATAAAGGAGAACCTGACTTATACGGTCCATGACCTTTGGCTGGGGGTCTTCCTGCGTTCGGGGAACGACGCGGTGCACACCCTGTCCGCGATGAACGGCGGTACGGCCAAGACCGTGCAGGAGATGCAGAAGCAGGCCGAGGAGCTGAACGCGACGGACACCCATGTCGTGACGCCGGACGGCTACGACGCCCCGGGGCAGGTCTCCAGCGCGTACGACCTGACCCTGTTCGCCCGCGCGGGGCTGCAGAACGCGGACTTCCGGGAGTACTGCTCCACGGTGAGCGCGCAGTTCCCGGGCGAGGTCAAGGACGGCAAGCGCGGGTCGTTCGGCATCCAGAACACGAACCGGCTGCTCAGCGGGGATTACGACGTCAAGCCGTACCCGGGGATCGCGGGCGTGAAGAACGGCTCGACCACCAACGCGGGCTCCACCTTCACCGGAGTCGCCCAGCGTGGCGAGCGCAAGCTCCTCGTCACGGTCATGAACCCGGAGAAGAAGGAACACAACGAGGCGTACAAGGAGACGGCCAAGCTCTTCGACTGGGGCTTCGCGGCGGCCGACAAGGTCGAGCCGGTCGGCAGGCTGGTCGGGCCCAAGAGCGAGGAGGGCGACGCGCGGGCGGGCGGCAAGCTGAGCGGCGACAAGGCGCGGGCCGCGCTGGAGGACTCGTCCGGCGGCGCCGGCGGCGCGTGGACCGCGGCGGCGATCGCGGGCGGGCTGCTGGTGGTGCTGGGCGGCGTCGCGTTCCTGGTGCACCGGCGCTGGCCGCGGCGTAGCGCGCGGCAGTAGGCGACTGTGGGCGGCAGCAGGAGGCAGTAGGAGGAGGCCGCGGTCAGGAGCGGGTGGAAGGGGGTGGATGTACGGGTACGGGACGTACGCCCCCCGGACACCCGCTCATTCGGCCCGTACGGCCACTCGCCCGCCCCGCACGGCCACTCGCCCGGCCCGCACGGCCACTCCCGCGCCCCGTCCACCCACTACGACGCCGTGTACCTACTACGACGCCGTGCACCCGCTACGACGCCGTCGCCCCCGAGCCCCCCTGCCCCTTGGACCCCGAGGCCCCCTCGGCCCCTTTGCCCCCCTCAGCCCCTTTAGCCCCAGCCTTGCCCTCGGACCGCTTCCCCTCGTCCTCCCCCGTCGCGTCGCAGTCCAGCGACTTCGCCTCCGCCTCCGGGTCGCACCGCTGTGTCGCCGTCCACGCCGCGCAGAAAACGACCAGCTTCGCGGTGAAGTTGATCCACAGGAGCAGGGCGATCGGGGTGCCGAAGGCGCCGTACATGCTCTTCGCGGCGACGCCCTTGAGGTAGCCGCTGAGGAGGAGCTTGAGGAGTTCGAAGCCGATGGCGCCGATGAAGCCCGCGGTGACGACGGCGCGGCGGGGCGGGTGGACGCCGGGCAGCTTGGTCAGGACGTAGGCGAAGAGCAGGAAGTCGGCGAGTACGGCGATGCAGAAGCCGGCGGCGGACAGGAGGACGCTGCCGACGCCGCCCTCCGCGAGGCCGAGCGCGTCGGCCGCCTTGCCGACCGCGGCGGTGGCGAAGCCGGAGCAGGCCAGTGAGATCAGGGCGGTGCCGCCGAGGCCGAGGAGGAGGGCGACGTCCTTGAGCTTGGCGACGAAGATGTTGGTGTCCTCGTCCTCCTTCTCCCAGACGGCGCGCAGGCAGTCGCGGATGGAGTCGACCCAGCCGGCGCCGGTGAAGAGCAGGGCCACCGCGGCGATGACGCCGACGGTGGCGGCGTTCTCGACGAGGCCGCCGAGGTCGAGCTGGCCGGAGATGCCGGGGATCTGCTCGGCGATCTTCTTCTGGAGATCGTGCAGCTGCCGCTCGCTGAGCAGCGCGGCGCCGATCGCGGCGGCCACCGTCAGCAGCGGGAAGAGCGCCACGAAGCTGGTGAACGTGATCGCGGCGGCCAGCCGGGTCCAGTGCACGTGCCCCATGCGTTCATAGGCCCGCCAGAGGTGGGTCTTCATCAGCCAGGACACCACCGGGCCGATGACCGGCAGTTTGCTCAGCCAATCCATGGTTTCCCGCCTACCCTTCGTCAGCCTTCGACACCATCTGCACAGGTATGTCGCCCGCGTGGCGGAACACTAGCGTCCGGGTACCCCAGAAACGCAGGCACGTGGCCAGCGCCATGCCGACGCCCGCGCCCGAGACGGTGTCGGCCGTCACGGAGGTCAGGCCGAGCAGGTGGTGCGAGACGCCGAGGCAGGCCAGCTGGACGAGGGCGCCGGCGAGGTTCACGGCGAGGAAGACGGCGTAGCGGCGGATGCGTACGGGGGCGGGGGTGCGGGCGGCGCGCCCGGTGTACGGGGATGGTGCGGGGCGGGTACGGGCGCGGTAGGTGCCGAGGGCGTTTCCGGCGTACGCGACGGTGCAGCCCGCCAGGAAGGACAGCGACTTGGCGGTGAACGGGTCCGTTCCGGCCGGGCCGCGCAGCCATACGAAGAGGGCCAGGTCGGCCGCGTACGCGAAGGAGCCGGCGACCGCGAAGCCGAGCAGTTCGGGGGCGAGGGCGCGCAGACGGCGGGGCGGCGGCCGGTGCGGGCCACCGGGCGGGACGGGGCCACCGGGCGGGACGAGGCCGCCAGGCGGGGCAGGGCCACCGGGCGGGACGGGTCCGGCGGTCATCCGACGGGTCCGGGTCCGGCGGTCATCCGACGGGTCCGGGACCGTCGGCGCGCATCCGGTGACCGTCGGCGCGCGTCCGGTGGCCGTCGGCGCGCGTCCGGTGGCCGTCGGCGCGCGTCCGGTGACCGTCGGCCCTCGTCCGGTGGCCGTCGGCGGCGGTGCTCGCCCCGGTCATACGTCCCACACGTCTCATACGTCTCATACGTCCGCGACGGCCATCGCGTACAGCCCGGTCCACGCCAGCCCGATGACGGCCAGCGGGCGGTCCCGCAGCACGACGTCCTCCGGTGCGCCCGCGGTCCCCCGGTCGGCGAAGACCGCGTAGCGCAGGACGGCGAGGATGAACGGGATCATGGACAGCTGGCGCCAGGGGAGGACGCCGGCCGGGGTGCCGCCGCTCTCCAGGGCCCACAGGCAGTACGCGAGGACGGCGCCGCCGGCCGCCAGCTGCCATACGAAGCGCAGGTAGCCGTCGCTGTACTCGCGCAGCAGGGCCCGCGTCTCGCCCTTGTCCGTACGCTGCTCACGCGCCACCTGGAGCGCTTCGGAGTAGCGCTTGGCGGCGACCATGAACAGCGCGCCGAAGCCCGCGGTGATCAGGAACCAGCGGGACAGCGGGATGCCGAGCGCGGGCCCGCCGATCATGGCGCGCAGCAGGAAACCGGCGGTGACCACGACGAGGTCGACGACCAGGACGTTCTTCCAGCTGACGCAGTAGGCGAGCTGCATGAGGAGGTACGTGCCGAGCAGGGCGGCGGTGGCGGGGTTGCACAGCACGACGGCGGTGGCGGGGACCAGGGCGGCGAGCAGGGCGCCGACGGCGTAGGCGGCGGGCACGGGGACCTCGCCCGCGGCGACCGGGCGGCGGCACTTGTCGGGGTGCGCGCGGTCGGCCGCGGCGTCCCGGGCGTCGTTGACCAGGTAGACGGCGGACGCGGCGGCGGTGAAGAGGAGGAAGAGGAGCGGGAGTTGGCGCAGGGTCTGGTGGTGGAAGAGGTCGCCTGCCGCGGCCGGAGCGGCGGCCACCAGTACGTTCTTGACCCACTGGCGGGGGCGGGCGGTGCGCAGCAGGCCACGGGGCAGCCCGAGCGCCCGGGCCCGCGGTCCGGGCGGCGGAACGGTGGCCACTCCGGGGCCGGACGGCGTCTCCTCCAGGAGGGCGGTGCGCTCGGTCACGGCCGCTCCCCGCGAGCAGCGGTGGCCGAGGCGGCCTGGGCGCCGGGGAAGGAGTGCGGGCTCGCGGTACGTACGAGGGGGGCGCGGCCGGGCAGCAGGGGGCGCCGGCGGCGTACGACGCGCTTGAGGGCGACGCTCAGCAGGTGGGCGCCGCTGCTCAGGACTGTGCCGAGGAGCCGGGCGGGGCGCCGTGGCCGGTCGGCCGCGGCGCCCGCCGGCCCGGCGGCGAGCCAGAGCGCTCCGTGCTCGCCGCCGTGCGGGAGGGTGCGGGCGACGGCGGCCACCCGCGCGTCGGAACCACGGGCGCGCAGCGCGACGAGCAGGCAGTGATCCATCTCTTCCGGGGACAGCGGGGTCACCTCGATCCGGTATCGGGCCGGCCCGCCGGGCGGACCGCCCGCTTCGTACGGTCCGCCCGGCGCCTATCCCTCAAGCCCTTCGGGGCTCCGCTTCCGACCCTCCGGGGCCGGGCGCGCCGTGTCGCCGCGATTAGCCCATCCACCGCATTAATCACTCTTTTCGTGCGGAGGACGTGCAGGACGGGCGAGATCTCGGGCAATCCGCATATCTGCCGCATTACGGTCACTCCATGGCGTCGCCCACCGGCCCGGCCGGCTCCCGCACCACCTCCATCACCGGCTGGGGCCGCACCTCCCCCACCACCGCGCGACTGCTCCGCCCCGGCTCGTACGGCGAGGCCGTGGCGGCGGTGCGGACGTGCGGGGCGCGCGGCGGGATCGCCCGGGGGCTCGGGCGCGCGTACGGGGACGCGGCGCAGAACGCGGGGGGTGCCGTCTGGGACATGACCGGCCTGGACCGCATCCGCCGCGTCGACGCCGAGGCGGGTGTCGTGGAGTGCGAGGCGGGGGTCAGCCTGCACCGGCTGATGGAGGTGCTGCTGCCGCTGGGCTGGTTCGTGCCGGTGTCGCCGGGCACGCGGTACGTGACGGTCGGCGGCGCGGTCGGCGCGGACATCCACGGCAAGAACCACCACGTGGCGGGCTCCTTCACCCGGCACGTGCGGTCCTTCGAACTCCTCACGGCGGACGGCGCGGTGCGTACCGTGCGGCCCGGCACCGACCTATTCGACGCGACCGCCGGGGGCATGGGGCTGACCGGGGTGGTGCTCGCGGCGGCGGTCCGACTCGTCCCCGTGCAGACGTCGCTGATGACGGTCGACACCGAGCGCGCGGCGGACCTGGACGACCTGCTGGCGCGGCTGTCCGCCACCGATCACCGCTACCGCTACTCCGTCGCCTGGATCGACCTGCTGGCGCGCGGCGCGGCGACCGGCCGCGCGGTGCTGACCCGCGGCGACCACGCGCCGCTGGACGCCCTGCCCGCGCGCGCCCGCCGGGCCCCGCTGGCCTTCCGCCCCGGGCACCTGCCGCCCGCGCCGCGCGGCCTGCCGGAGGGGCTGCTCGGGCGGCGGTCGGTGGGCCTGTTCAACGCGTTCTGGTACCGCAGGGCGCCCCGTCGCCGGACCGGCGAGCTGCAACGGCTCTCCGCGTTCTTCCATCCGCTGGACGGGGTGCCGCACTGGAACCGGATCTACGGGCGCGGCGGCTTCGTGCAGTACCAGTTCGTGGTGGGCCACGGGCAGGAGGAGACGCTGCGGCGCGTCGTGGAACGGATCGCGGCGCGGGGCTGCCCGTCGTTCCTGGCGGTGCTGAAGCGGTTCGGCGCGGGCGGTTCCGGGTGGCTGTCGTTCCCGGCCGCGGGCTGGACGCTGGCCCTGGACATCCCGGCCGGGCTGCCCGGCCTCGGCGCCTTCCTGGACGAGCTGGACGAGGCGGTGGCGGCGGCGGGCGGCCGGGTCTACCTGGCCAAGGACGCCCGGCTGCGGCCGGAGCTGGTCGATGTCATGTACCCGCGTGCGCCGGAGTTCCGGGAGCTGCGGGGGCGGCTGGACCCCCGCGGAGTCTTCACGTCCGACCTCTCGCGCCGCCTCGCCCTGTGACCGGGCCCCGGCACGGCCCGGCCTCTTCGGAAAGGACCTCATGAAAGACGCCTTCGGCTCCCCCCAGTCCCTCCTGGTCCTCGGCGGCACCTCTGAGATCGCCCTAGCGACCGCCCGCCGCCTGATCGCCCGCCGCACCCGTACCGTCTGGCTGGCGGGCCGCCCCTCCCCCGCCCTGGAGGACGCGGCCGGGCGACTGCGCTCACTGGGCGCCGAGGTGCGTACGGTGCCCTTCGACGCGCTGGACACCGGCGGCCACGAGGAAGCCCTCGGCAAGGTCTTCGCCGAGGGCGACATCGACGTGGTGCTGCTGGCCTTCGGCGTGCTGGGCGATCAGGAGCGCGCCGAGGCGGAGCCGGCGGAAGCCGTACGGATCGCGGGGACCAACTACACCGGCGCCGTCTCGGCGGGCCTGGTCTGCGCCCGGTCGCTGCGCGTCCAAGGGCACGGTTCGCTGGTGGTGCTCTCGTCGGTCGCGGGCGAGCGGGCGCGGCGCTCGAACTTCGTCTACGGCTCCAGCAAGGCCGGGCTGGACGCGTTCGCGCAGGGGCTGGGGGACGCGCTGTACGGGACGGGCGTGCACGTCATGGTCGTACGGCCCGGGTTCGTACGGACGAAGATGACCGCCGGGCTGGCGGCGGCGCCGCTGGCCACGACGGCGGAGGCGGTCGCGGAGGCGGTGGAGGCGGGGCTGCGGCGGCGGAGCGAGGTGGTGTGGGTGCCGGGGGTGCTGCGGCCGGTGATGGCCCTACTGCGGCATATGCCACAGGCGATTTTCCGGAAGCTGCCGGTGTGACGGCCGCCGGTGCGGGAGCCGGCCGGAGCCCGCCCGCCCGCTAGCAGGTGGGCGTAGGCGGCCGCGACAGATCCGCCTGGTGCGGCACCCCGGCGGCGGGCGTCCCGAACGGGTACTCCCGCTCCAGCCGCCACACGCCGTCGGCGCCCTGCTCGTACAGCGCGAACCCGTCGATCGTCCAGGCGGCCTCGAAGTCCTTCAGCGCCACGAACGCCTGGTCCATGGCCTCTTCGGAGATGCCGTGCGCGACGGTCACATGCGGGTGGTACGGGAACTGCAGCTCGCGCGCGCACGGCCCGGACGCCGCGCGCACCCGCTCCTGGAGGACGGTGCACTCCGCCTCGCCCTCGGCCAGCTTGACGAAAACCACCGGGGACAACGGCCGGAAGCTGTCCGTGCCCTCCAGGCGCAGCCGGAACGGCGCGAAGCCCGCGGCGACCTCGGCGAGGTGCTCCTCGATGGCGGGCAGGTCCTCCGCGCGGGCCTCGGTGGGCGGCAGGAGGGTGATGTGCGTGGGGATGCCGTGTGCGTGCGGGTCGCCGAAGCCCGCACGCTGCTCCTGGAGGAAGCTGCCGTACGGCTCCGGGACCGCGATCGAAACGCCGAGCGTTACGGTCCCCACTGCGTTCTCCCTCCTGAAGCTGTCGTTGTCCCCGGATGCCAGTGTGCCGGGTGGCCCGTCCCCGCGGCGACCGTCCTCGGTCCCGCCGCACCCGGGTCCGAAGACCCTGGCGCGGGGGCGGCCGGGGCGCCGGGCCCCGGCCCGGCCGGTCAGTGCTTGGCGGGCAGGAACCCGATCCGGTCGTACGCCGAGGCCAGCGTCTCGGCGGCCACCGCGCGGGCCTTCTCGGCGCCCTTGGCCAGGATCGAGTCCAGCGTCTCGGGGTCGTCCAGATATTCCTGGGTACGGTCCCGGAACGGTGTGACGAACTCGACCATGATCTCCGCGAGGTCGGTCTTGAGGGCGCCGTACATCTTGCCCTCGTACTTCTTCTCCAGGTCGGCGATGGACTCGCCGGTGAGGGTGGAGTAGATCGTCAGCAGGTTGGAGACGCCCGGCTTGGCCTCGGCGTCGTAGCGGATCACCGTGTCGGTGTCGGTGACCGCGCTCTTGATCTTCTTGGCGGAGGCCTTGGGCTCGTCGAGCAGGTTGATGATCCCCTTCACCGACGACGCCGACTTGCTCATCTTGACCGCCGGGTCCTGGAGGTCGTAGACCTTGCCGGTCTCCTTGAGGATGTACGGCGCCGGGACGGTGAAGGTGTCGCCGTAGCGGCCGTTGAAACGCTCGGCCAGGTCCCGGGTCAGCTCGATGTGCTGGCGCTGGTCCTCGCCCACCGGGACCTGGTTGGCCTGGTAGAGCAGGATGTCGGCGATCTGCAGGATCGGGTACGTGAACAGGCCGACGCTGGTGCGGTCGGCGCCCTGCTTGGCGGACTTGTCCTTGAACTGCGTCATCCGGCTGGCCTCGCCGAAGCCGGTCAGGCAGTTCATGACCCAGGCGAGCTGGGCGTGCTCGGGGACGTGGCTCTGGACGAAGAGCGTGCAGCGCTCCGGGTCGAGACCGGCGGCCAGCAGCTGAGCGGCGGCGAGCCGGGTGTTCGCGCGGAGCGCCGTCGGGTCCTGCGGGACGGTGATCGCGTGCAGGTCCACCACCATGTAGAAGGCGTCGTGGGACTCCTGCAAGGCCACCCACTGGCGGACGGCGCCCAGGTAGTTGCCGAGGTGGAAGGAGCCTGCCGTGGGCTGAATCCCGGAGAGTACACGCGGACGATCGAGAGCCATGGCGCTCATTCTCTCAGGTCCGCGGACGGGGGCGGCGCGCGGCCGGGCAGCGGCGGGGGCACGGGGCGTACGGACGGGGGCACGGGCAGGGGTACGGGGGTGGCGGGGCCGGCGGACCGGGGCCGGCCGGCAGACTCCCGGCCCAGCCCGCCTCCCCGGCGCCCGCTCAGGACGCGTCGCCCACCAGCCCCGGCGCCGGGTAGGCGCTCATCAGCTCGGCGACCTCGGCGCGGATCGTGGTGAGCGCGTCCTCGTCGCCCGCGCCCGCGGCCGTGACGCCCCGGGTGATCCAGTCCGCGATCTGCGGCATGTGCTCGGTGCCCAGGCCGCGCGAGGTCAGCGACGGGGTGCCGATGCGGATGCCGGACGGGTCGAACGGCTTGCGGGGGTCGTACGGGACGGTGTTGTAGTTGACCACGATCCCGGCCCGGTCCAAGGCCTTCGCGGCGACCTTGCCGGGCACCTCCTTGGGCGTGAGGTCCATCAGGACCAGGTGGTTGTCCGTACCGCCGGAGACCAGGTCGAAGCCGCGGGCCAGCAGCTGTTCGGCGAGGGCCTTGGCGTTGGCGACGACGGCGTGCGCGTAGTCGCGGAAGGACGGCTGCGCGGCCTCGTGGAGGGCGACCGCGATGGCGGCGGTGGTGTGGTTGTGCGGGCCGCCCTGGAGGCCCGGGAAGACCGCCTTGTCCAGCGGCTTCGCGTACTGCTCGCGGGACATCAGCATGGCGCCGCGCGGGCCGCGCAGCGTCTTGTGGGTGGTGGTGGAGATGACGTCGGCGTGCGGTACGGGCGAGGGGTGGGCGCCGCCCGCGATCAGCCCGGCGATGTGCGCGATGTCCGCGACCAGCACGGCGTCCACCTCGCGGGCGATCTCCGCGAAGGCGGCGAAGTCGATGGTGCGCGGCACGGCCGTACCGCCGCAGAAGATCAGCTTCGGGCGCTCCTTGAGGGCGAGGTCGCGCACCTCGTCGAAGTCGATACGGGCGGTGTCGGCCCGTACGCCGTACTGGACGCCGCGGAACCACGTACCGGTGGCCGAGACGCCCCAGCCGTGGGTGAGGTGGCCACCCATCGGCAGCGACATGCCCATGACCGTGTCGCCGGGTTCGGCGAAGGCCAGGTAGACGGCGAGGTTGGCGGGCGAGCCCGAATACGGCTGGACGTTGGCGTGCTCGGTGCCGAAGACGGCCTTGGCGCGGTCGATCGCCAGCCGCTCGACAAGATCGATGTTCTGCTGGCCTTCGTAGTAGCGACGGCCCGCGTACCCCTCGCTGTACTTGTTCTGGAGGACCGTGCCGGTGGCTTCGAGCACCGCGGCGGACACGTAGTTCTCGGAGGGGATCAGGCGCAGCGTCTCGCCCTGGAGGCGTTCTTCGGCACCGACCAGGGCGGCCAGTTCGGGGTCGGCGGCGGCGAGGGCGGGGTGGGACAGGGGACGGCTCATGGGGTCCTCCGGGGCGATCGGTTTCGTACGGCTTTCCGGTCGTGCTCCCCGGGTGCCCAGGCAGGGCGGCACCTCGTGGTGGGCCGCCTTGCGGCGGCCGCGCACCGTTCCCCCGAGGTCACTTCCCCGTACGCCAGTCGCGATGCGCGGGGCCAGTCTAACGGGGGGTGTGCGGCGCAACCTTTCTTCGCATACCGTCCGGCCAACGGGATTTCTTCTCCCGGGATCGCCCGCATACCGAACGGAGTCAATGGTGACCCCTACGACGTCCACGGAACGCAACATCGCCGCCGCCGAGGCCCACGGCGCGCACAACTACCACCCGCTCCCCGTCGTCGTGGCCTCCGCCGAGGGGGCCTGGATGACGGACGTGGAGGGCAACCGCTACCTGGACATGCTCGCCGGGTATTCGGCGCTCAACTTCGGCCACGGCAACCGCCGGCTGATCGAGGCGGCCAAGGCGCAGCTGGAGCGGGTGACCCTCACCTCGCGCGCCTTCCACCACGACCGGTTCGCCGACTTCTGCGCGCGGCTCGCCGAGTTCTGCGGCATGGAGATGGTGCTGCCGATGAACACCGGCGCGGAGGCGGTCGAGACGGCGGTCAAGACCGCCCGCAAGTGGGGCTACCGGGTCAAGGGCGTCCCGGACGGCCGGGCGAAGATCATCGTGGTGGACAACAACTTCCACGGCCGCACGACCACGATCATCTCCTTCTCCACCGACCCGGAGGCGCGCGCCGACTACGGCCCGTACACCCCGGGTTTCGAGATCGTCCCGTACGGCGACCTGGCGGCGCTGGCGGACGCGGTGGACGAGGACACGGTCGCGGTGCTGCTCGAACCCATCCAGGGCGAGGCGGGCGTGCTGATGCCGCCGCCCGGATACCTGCCGGGCGTACGGGAGCTGACCCGCGAGCGCGGCGTGCTGTTCATCGCGGACGAGATCCAGTCCGGCCTGGGCCGCACCGGCGCCGACTTCGCCTGTGAGCACGAGGGCGTGGTGCCGGACATGTACGTGCTCGGCAAGGCGCTGGGCGGCGGCATCGTGCCGGTGTCGGCGGTGGTCTCCTCACGCGAGGTGCTGGGCGTGTTCCGGCCGGGTGAGCACGGCTCGACGTTCGGCGGCAATCCGCTGGCCTGCGCGGTGGCGCTGGAGGTCCTGGCGATGCTGCGCACCGGCGAGTACCAGCAGCGCGCCCGGGAGCTGGGCGAGCACCTCCACCACGAGCTGGGGCTGCTGACCGGCGGCGGCGCGGTGGACGCGGTGCGCGGGCGCGGTCTGTGGGCCGGGATCGACATCAACCCGGACCTGGGCACCGGCCGGGAGATCTCCGAACGGCTCATGGGGCGCGGCGTGCTGGTCAAGGACACCCACGGCAGCACCATCCGGCTGGCGCCCCCGCTGGTCATCAGCAAGGAGGACCTGGACTGGGGCCTGGACCAGCTGCGGGCGGTGCTGGGCGGGTGACCGTGGGGCGCTGCCCCTGCCAGGGGGCGCGCCTCACAGGATCACATGCGGCAGGAAGCGCGCGTACTCGTCCGTGACCAGCCCCGCCGACTCCCGGATGCCGAGCCCCGCCGCCTCGTCCTCGACGACCCACGCGCCGAGCACCACACGGTTGCCGTCGAAGTCGGGCAGCGGGGCCAACTCCTGGTAGCAGCACGGTTCGTCGCGTACGACGGGGGCCGCGCCCGCCCGGTGGACGGTGACACCGGCGCCCTCGCGGCCGAGCAGCGGCTTGGCCACGTAGCCGGGTCCGTCCGGTCCGTCCGCCAGTTCGCGCGGCCCGTCGAGGTAGGCGGGCAGCAGGTTCGGGTGGCCGGGGTACAGCTCCCAAAGGACGGCCAGCAGCGCCTTGTTGGAGAGCAGCATCTTCCAGGCCGGTTCGATCCACAGGGTGGTGCCGGTGCCGCCGCCGTTGTCGAGGGTGTCCAGGACGTGCGGGCCGAACTCGTCGGTGGCCAGCCACTCCCACGGATACAGCTTGAAGCAGGCCCGTATGAAGCGCAGCCGCTGGTCCACGAAGCGGCCGGAAAGACCGTCCCAGCCGATCTCCTCGACCGGTATCGCCACGGTCTCCAGACCCGCCTGCCGTGCCGTCTCCTCCAGGTAGGCGACGGTCATCAGGTCCTCGCCCAGCTCGTCGCCGGCCGAGTGCGCGAAGTGCACGGGTGCGCCCGGCGGCAGCAGCCCGGCCTGCTTGCGCCAGGCGTCGACCAGCCGCTCGTGCAGCGAGTTCCACTGGTCGGCGCCGGGAAAACGTTCCTCCATCCAGAACCACTGCGGGCCCGCCGCCTCGACCAGCGAGGTCGGCGTGTCGGCGTTGTACTCCAGCATCTTGGCCGGGCCGGTGCCGTCGTAGCGCAGGTCGAACCGCCCATACAGCGTGGGCAGTTCGGCGCGCCGGTGCCAGGACTCGGCGACCAGGTCCGCCAGCCGCGGGTCGTCGATGCCGAGGTCGGCGAAGCGCCGGTGCTCGACGATGTGCGCGGCCGCGGCCAGGCACATGCCGTGCAGCTCCTCGACGACCTCCTCCAGCGCCTCGACCTCGGGCAGCGTGAAGGAGTAGTACGCGCTCTCGTCCCAGTACGGGCGCAGCGAGTCGTCCGGGTAACGGGTCAGCGGGTAGATCAGGCCCTGCGCCTCGACGGTCTGCTGCCAGCCGGGGCGGGGCCGGGTGGTGTGCCGCTTCACGTGGCCGCCCCTCGGTGCGGGACCGTTCCCGTACGCCCCGCCGCCACCCGGGCCTCTTTCGCGCGCACCGCCGTCACCCGCCGCTGGAACCGGAGCAGCCGAAGCCGCCGCGGTTGACGGCCGTGCTGTGGCTGAAGGTGCCGGAGTCGGCGTACCGGCCGCTCACGTCGGAGCCGTAGTACCACTGGCCGTCGACCTTCTTCTGCCCGCGGCCGGCGGTGCCCTTGTCCCTGCCCGGGCCGGACGACGATCCGGTGCCGCCCGTACTGCCGGTCCCGCCCGACCCGCTCCCGCTCTTGCACGCCTTGGAGTCGATGACCCGGTACCCCTTGACGGCGTCGTAGCTGTTCCGGTCGACGCAGCGCTTGTCGGGCTCGGAGCCGCAGGAGGTCAGGGCCGCCGCGAGCGCGCCCATACTGCCCAGGACCACCGTGCTCGACCGCAGCCGCCGCCGGGCCTTCGTCTGTTCCGCCATCCCTGTTTTCCCCCGTACATCCGTGGCAACGGTTTTCAGCCAGCTCAGCCTAAAGGCCACGCCCCCGTGGCCCGCAACAGGCCCGTGACGGGGCGCCCGCCTACAGTCGTTGTGTGCTGATTGGGATGTTCTGCGCGCTCGGCTCGGCGATCTGCTTCGGTACGGCATCGGTCCTCCAGGCGGTGGCGGCACGCGCCACCGCGCCCGGGACCGGCTCGGGGTCCGGCGTGGACCCCAGACTGCTGCTGCGCGTCCTGCGGCAGTGGCGCTATCTGCTCGGCCTGGCCCTGGACGGCTGCGGCTTCCTCCTCGAACTGGTCGCGCTGCGCTCGCTGCCGATCTACGCGGTGGGCGCGGCCCTCGCCGCCAGCCTGGCCGTGACCGCGGTCGTCGCCGTACCGCTGCTGCGCGTCCGGCTCAGCCGTGCCGAGTGGACGGCCGTGGCGGTGGTCTGCGGCGGACTGGCCATGCTGGGGCTCGCCTCGGGCGCGGAGGGCAAGGGCACGGGCTCGACCGCGCTGCGCTTCGGTGTGCTGGCCGTCGCCCTGGCGATCCTGGCGTGCGGCGCGGCGGCCGGACGGCTGCCCGACCGGGCGCGGGCGGCGGCGCTGGGGCTCGGCGCCGGTTTCGGCTTCGGCGTGGTGGAGGTCGCCGTACGCCTGATCCCCGACCTGTCCCCCGGGCCCCTCCTCTCCAACCCCGCCACCTACGCCCTGCTCATCGGCGGCGGCGCGGCCTTCCTCCTGCTGACCTCGGCCCTCCAGCGCGGCTCGGTGACGGCCGCGACGGCGGGCATGGTCATCGGCGAGACGCTGGGCCCCGCACTGGTCGGCATCATCTGGCTCGGCGACCGCACCCGCCCCGGGCTGGCGCCACTGGGCATCGCCGGGTTCGCGCTGGCGGTACTGGGCGCGCTGGCCCTGGCGCGTTTCGGAGAGGCACCGGAAGTGCCGGGGGCGGCGCCCGGGGCTCTCGACGCAGCGGCGCAACCTGCCGCCAGCGGCCTACGGCACGGGCGGGAGCACCCGTAGCAGCGCTTCCAGAGCTCCCGCGAACGCGTGCTCCGGCGGCCTTCCGTACGCCACGACCAAGGCGTCACGCAGCGGCGCGCCGTCCGCCGCCGCGGGGTACGCGAAACTGCTCAGCCCTTCCAGGGCGAGGCCCTGCCAGCGGGCGGCCTGAACGACGGACTGCTCGGTACCGGGCGGCAATTCGAGGACGAC
This sequence comes from Streptomyces albofaciens JCM 4342, assembly GCF_008634025.1. Classification (NCBI taxonomy): domain Bacteria; kingdom Bacillati; phylum Actinomycetota; class Actinomycetes; order Kitasatosporales; family Streptomycetaceae; genus Streptomyces; species Streptomyces albofaciens. The sequence continues at coordinate 3,565,620 of NZ_PDCM01000002.1, forward strand.
GTGCAGGCCGGCCGCGATGCCGCTGACCCGGATGTGCGGCGCCTGCCCGGCCAGCGCGGTGACCAGCTGATCACGCCGCCGCCGGTACCGCAGCCGCATCCCGCGCACATGCCGGTCGTACGCGCCCGAGGTGAGGAATTCGGCGAGGGTCAGCTGTTCCAGCGCTGCGGTTTGCCACTCGCCCGTGCTCTTGAGGGCGAGGACCGGCTCCACGAGGTGGTCCGGCAGCGCCATCCAGGCCAGCCGCAGCGCCGGAGCGAGGCTCTTGCTCGCGGTGCCGAGATAGGCGACACGGTCGGGATCGAGTCCCTGGACGGCTCCCACAGGCTGCCGGTCGTACCTGAACTCGCCGTCGTAGTCGTCCTCCAGCACCAGCCCCCCGCCGGCGCGCGCCCAGTCGATGACGGCGGCCCGCCGGTCGGGGTGCAGCGGTACGCCCGTGGGGAACTGGTGCGCCGGGGTGAGGAGGGCGGCCCGTACGCCCGCCTGCTCGGCCAACCGCCCCGTGTCCGCGCCGTATTGGTCGACCGGCAACGGGACGGGGCGCAGTCCGGCGCGGGTCAGCACATCGCGGTGGAAGTGCAGGCCGTACGCCTCGGTGCCGATCTCACGCACGCCCGCGCCCCGCAGGGCACGCGCCAGCAGGCCGAGGCCCTGCATGAACCCGGTGCAGATCAGGATCCGGTCCGGATCGGTCCGTACGCCGCGGGCGCGGGCCAGGTAGTCGGCGAGCACGGTACGCAGCTCAGGGCGGCCGAGCGACGGTCCGTAACCGAACGCCTCGCTGGGCGCCGCGGTGATCGCGCGGCGCGCCGCGGCCAGCCACGCCGCACGCGGGAACGCGGAGACGTCCGGGGTGCCGGGCCGCAGGTCGTAGCGCGGACGGTCGGGCGCCCGGGCAGGGACGGCGCGCCGGGCAGGCGGCGCGGGCCGCAGCGGCTCGGCGCGCCGGGCGACCCGGGTGCCGGATCCCTGCCGCGCGCCGAGCCACCCCTCGGCGACCAGTTCGGCGTAGGCGTCGGCGACGGTGTTGCGGGCGATGCCGAGGTCCACCGCGAGCGAGCGCGAGGAGGGCAGCCGGGTGCCGGGGGCGAGCCGCCCGGTACGGACGGCCTCGCGCAGGGCGCGCATCAGGGAGGCGCGGACGCCCCCGCCGCCGGCGAGGTCGAGATGCAGGTCGCGACCGAAAGTGGCCCACGAATCGTCCATACGAATGGACCATACCCGTGCGCCAATGCGGGCGTAGCGTCGCAGCCATGACCACGAACGAAAACCCCGAGCAGGGACACCACCACCCGCGGATCGCCATCGCGCCCAACGCGCCCGAGGTCTACCGGGCCATGGTCGCGCTCGACGCGGCGGCCAAGAAGGGGCTGGACCCGGCGCTGGTCCACCTGGTGAAGATCCGTGCCTCGCAGATCAACCACTGCGCCTTCTGCATCGACATGCACATCAAGGAGGCCCGCAAGGACGGGGAGACGGAGGAGCGCGTCTACCTCCTCAACGCCTGGGAGGAGGCCGCCGGGCACTACACCGCCAAGGAGCAGGCCGCCCTCGCCCTCACCGAGGCCGTCACCGTCCTCACGGACGGCTTCGTGCCGGACGCGGTGTACGAGCGGGCCGCCGGCCAGTTCGAGGAGGCCGAGCTCGCCCAGCTCATCGCCCTGATCACCACCATCAACGCGTGGAACCGCTTCGGCGTGACCACCCGTATGACGCCGGGGCAGGCGTGATGACGACCGCCACCGACTCCGCCCGGCTCGCCTTCTACAAGCTCGCTCCGGGGGTCTACCAGCCCCTGCTGAACGCGCACATCGCCGCGAAGAAGGGCCTGGGCGACCCCGTCCTGGCCGAGCTGGTCCTGATCCGCGCCTCGCAGATCAACCACTGCGCGTTCTGCCTCGACATGCACGTCAAGGACGCGCGGAAGGCCGGGGTGTCCGAGGAGCGCATCCACCTCCTCAACGCCTGGGAGGAGGCCACCGGGCACTACACCGCCAAGGAACAGGCCGCCCTCGCCCTCACCGAGGCCGTCACCGTCCTGACGTGGGGGTCCCCCCGGCCGGAGGCTGGGGGAGGCTTCGTGCCGGACGCGGTGTACGAGCGCGCCGCCGCGCACTTCGACGAGCGCGAACTCGCCCACCTCATCGCCCTGATCACCACCATCAACATGTGGAACCGCATCAACGTCACGATCCGGCAGCCCATCGGAGGCGGCGCGTGACCGCCGCGGCCCTGCGCGCCCTGCACCACGGCCGGGCGGCGGACGATCCGCTCGTCCTGCCCGGTCCGTGGGACGCGGAGAGCGCGCGGATCTTCGCGGCGGCCGGGTTTCCGGCCCTGGCCACGCCGAGCGCGGGGGTGTCGGCGGCACTCGGGTACGCGGACGGCGGCACACCGCCGGACGAGATGTTCGCGGCGGTCGCCCGGATCGTACGGGCCGTGGACGTGCCGGTGACGGCGGATCTGGAGGCGGGCTACGGTCTGCCCGCGAAGGAACTGGTGGAGCGCATCGCCGCCACCGGGGCGGTGGGCTGCAACATCGAGGACAGCGATCACCACAGCGGGGCGCTCACGGATGCCGGGCGGCAGGCGGACCGGCTGGCGGCGATCCGGGCCGCGGCCGGGGACGGGCTGGTGCTCAACGCTCGTATCGATGTGTTCCTGCCCGGCAGGGGCGGTTCCGGTGGTGTGGACGGTTCCGGTGGTACGGGCGGTTCCGGCGGTACGGACGATTCCGGCGGTGCGGGCCTGGCGGCGCAGGTGGAGGAAGCGGTACGGCGCGGGCTGCGGTACGCCGACGCCGGAGCCGACTGCGTCTACCCGATCCTCGCGCCGCCGCGGGTCCTGCGGGAACTGGCGGACCGGATCGGGCTGCCGGTCAACGCCATCGCCGTACCGGGCGGCCCGTCCCCGCGTGAACTGGGCGCGGCGGGCGCGTCCCGGGTCACCTTCGGCGGCGGGCTGCACCGGCGGGCGATGGGGGCGGTGCAGGCATTGGCGGAGGAACTGCGTACGGGGTGAGGAGTCGCGTACGGGCCGAGGAGTCGCGTACGGGCCGAGGAGTCGCGTACGGGCCGAGGAGTCGCGTACGGGCTGACGGCCGGGCCGTGACGGCCCGGCCGGAATCACTTCCCTTCTTCCCGATCCGCGACGATCTTGGCCAGCGTCGCGGTGATGTCGGCCTCGGACGCCTCCTTGGTGATGCCGAGGCCGCTCAGCAGTCCCTCGCCGTCCTCCAGCTCCAGCAGCGCGAGCAGGATGTGCTCGGTGCCGACGTAGTTGTGGCCCAGGCGCAGCGCCTCGCGGAACGTGAGCTCCAGCGCCTTCTTGGCCTGCGCGTCGAACGGGATCAGCGCGGGCATCTCCCCGGCCGCGGCCGGCAGCGACTCGGTCACCCGCTGCCGGACGGCATCCAGCGTCACGCCCTGCGCCACGATCGCCCGCGCCGCGAGGCCGTCCGGCTCGGCCAGCAGGCCGAGCACCAGGTGGGCGGTGCCGATCTGGTTGTTGCCCGCGGCGTGGGCCTCGTTCTGCGAGGTCACCACCACGTTGCGGGCGCGTTCCGTGTAGCGGCCGAAGCCCTGGCTGGGGTCGAGGTCGGACGCCTCGCCGGGCGCCTTGGGGACGAACCGCTTCTGGGCCGCCTGCTTGGTGACGCCCATGCTCTTGCCGATGTCCGTCCAGGAGGCGCCGGAGCGGCGGGCCTGATCCACGAAATGGCCGATCAGGTGGTCGGCGACCTCGCCGAGGTGCTCGGCGGCGAGCACCGCGTCGGTGAGCTGGTCCAGCGCGTCCGTGTGGACCTTCTTGATGGCCTCGATCAGCTCGTCGAGGCGGACGGGGTGGGTACTGCGGGTGGGTTCGGTCATGCGTCAACCGTAAGTTGACGCCCGGTCCACCGTCAACCCCGAGTTGACGATCTAGCCTTTACTGGAGCAGTCGCTCTACTATTGTGGTGATGCGTACCGTCAACCCCGAAGAGCACGCCCGCAAACGGGCCCACATCCTCAGCGCCGCGGCCGAGGAGTTCGCCGCGCACGGCGTGGATGGCACGTCCACCGCCCGTATCTGCCGGGCCGCCGGGATCGGCTCCGGCACCCTCTTCCACTACTTCGCGACCAAACGCGACATCTTCCACGCGCTGTTCGGCGACGATGTGCCGCGCAACGCCGAAGCGTGCGCCCGCGCGCTCGCCGCGGACCGGCCGGACGACGGCCTCGACCTCCTGCTCGACCACCTGCTCGCCGACCTCGCCGACCCGCTGGTCCCGGGCCTCGCCGCCGCGGCCGTCTTCCAGGCCAACCGCGACGAGGAGTTCGCCAGGATGATCCATACGGACAACACGCAGATACGAGCCGCCCTCGCCACCCTGACCGAACGGCTCGCCACGGCGGGACGCCGGCTCGCCTTCCCTCCCGAACGGGTCGCCGGCTGGATCCAGAGCCTGATCGACGGCGCCTATCTCACGGCCGACGAACCCGGCTTCGACCCCGCGGCGCACGCCGCCGAGCTACGGCGGATCGTCGCCTGGCTGACCGGCCGGGAACGGACCGGCGCGGCCCCGCACCGTACCGGCGGGCCCGCCCCGTCCCACCCCTGACCTCACCCACCCCGCACCCGAGGGAGAACCGCCCCGATGCCCACCGACAACCCGCCCCCCAAGGCATCGTCACCGTCCAAGGTTCCGTCTTCGCCCGACCGGACCTCCGTCGGCCCCACCACCGGCGACCGCGCCGTGCTGTGGGCCGGTTTCCCCGTACTGGGAGCGGTGGTGGTGTGGCTGCTCAGCCGGGCGGCGGGCTGGGTGGCTTCACTGCCCTGGGCGCCGCTGCAAGGGCCGTTCAAGCTGGTCGCGTCCCTGCCCGAACCACAGGTGTCGATCGGGGCCGCGGTCGTCGGCGCGCTGCTGGGCCTGGCGATCGCGTTCTTCGCCGAGCTGGAGTACGTGACCGGCGTCATCGGCCCCGAGCAGGCCGAACTGACCGTGGACCGCGTCTCCCGCACGGTGCCGCGCACGGCGACGGCCGCGGTCTTCAAGGACGGCAAGAGCCTGGTCGTACTCGGCCACGACACCACAGAACTGGTCCGGATGCGCGGCGACTTCGACACGGAGCGGTTCGCGGCGGCGTTCCGGCGGCACGGCTACCCGTGGCGGCCGGACGGCGACCCGTACGCCGCCGACTTCCGCCGCTGGGTGACGGCCCAGCCCGACCTGTCCGCCGCCGCCCACGCCCTCCTCAAGGCCCGTGAGCACGCCCTGAAGAAGGGCCACAAGGAGGACGCCGAGCAGCTGCGGACCGAGCTGGCCGCGCTGGGCATCGTCGTACGGGAAGGGAAGGACAAGGCGCAGCATTGGCGGCGGGTGCGGGCCGCCTCGGACGCCCCGGACCGCACTGACACCGACACCGGCAGCGCCACCGACACCAGTAGCGCCACCGACACCAGTAGCGGTACCGACACCGGTAGCGGTACCGACACCGGTAGCGGTAGCGGTACCTGACGCGGCCCGTACCGCCCCGCCCGGCCCCGCACCGCACCGCCCCACCCAGATCCCTCAGTCGCTGCCCGGCGTCTTGCCCGTGCTGACGGCGATCCGGTTCCAGGTGTTGATCGCGAACGTCAGGGTGAGCAGCCCGGCGAGCTCCGTGTCGTCGAAGTGCTCGGCGGCGCGGGCGTACTCCTCGTCCGGCACTCCCTGGTCGGCAAGTCGGGTGACCGCTTCCGTCAGGGCGAGCGCGGCCCGTTCCCGTTCCGTGAAGAACCCGCGCGCCTCGCGCCACGCGGCGACCATGTCCAGCCGCTCGTCGCTCTCCCCGCGCTTGCGGGCGTCGGTGGTGTGCATGTGGAGGCAGTACGCGCAGTGGTTGAGCTGCGAGGCGCGGATCTGCACCAGTTCGACGAGGGCCGGGTCCAGGTGCTCGCGGGCGGCGCTGTCGAAGGCGAGGAGGGCCTTGAACGCCTTGGGCGCGGTGCGGGCGAAGTCGAGGCGGCGGGTGGCGGACGTTTCGGTACCGGCGGTCTGTGTCGTGTTCGTCATGTCCTCGAACCTAGGCAGCCGGGCGACCCGCTGTAGGGTGCGCTTCCATGGGGGGATCATGGGTCAATTCCGCGGCGGTCCTGGGTACGGACCTGCATCTGGAGCTGGTCGGACCGGGCAGCCGGCGGGCCGCGCTCATACGGGCGCTGCGTGAGGCCGTACGTACGGGACGGCTCGCGCCCGGCACGAAGCTGCCGCCGTACCGCTCGCTCGCCGCGGACCTGGGCATTGCCCGCAACACCGTCGCCGACGCCTACGCGGAACTGGTCGCCGAGGGGTGGCTGAGCGCGCGGCAGGGCTCGGGCACCCGGGTCGCCCAGCGCGCGGAACCGCTGCGCCCCTCCCCTTCCCCCGCTCCCCGGCCCGTGGCCGCACGCCCCGTGCACAACCTGCTCCAGGGCCAGCCGGACGCCGCCTCGTTCCCCCGTAGCGCATGGCTCACATCGGCCCGCCGCGCGCTGACCGCAGCCCCGAATGACGCGTTCGGCCCCGGCGACCCGCGCGGCCGCCCCGAACTGCGGCGCGCGCTGACGGAGTATCTGGCGCGCGCGAGGGGTGTACGCACCGAGCCCGAACGCATCGTGATCTGCTCAGGCTTCGCGCACGCGCTGCGCCTGCTGTTCGCCAGTCCGGCGGTCGGCGGGCAGCCGGTCCTCGGCGGACCGCTGGCCGTCGAGGAGTACGGTCTGGAGTTCCACCGGTCGCTGCTGGCAGCTGCGGCGGTACGCACCGTACCCCTCCCGGTGGACGAACACGGCGTCGATATTGCCGAATTGCCGTCCTCACCCGCCTTACGGGCGGCCCTCCTCACCCCCGCGCACCAATTCCCCACCGGCGTACCGCTGCACCATGACCGCCGTGCCGCAGCCGTCAACTGGGCGCGCGGCACCGGAAGTCTGATCCTGGAAGACGACTACGACGGCGAGTTCAGGTACGACCGGCAGCCCGTAGGAAGCCTCCAGGGACTCGACCCCGACCACGTCGTCCACATCGGGTCGGTGAGCAAGAGCCTGTCGCCCGCGCTGCGGCTGGGCTGGATGGTGCTGCCCGAGCACCTGGTGGAACCGGTACTGGCCGCGAAGGGCGAGCGGGAGGCGTGGGCCGGCGTCACGGACCAGCTCACCCTCGCGGACTTCATCGAGCGCGGCGCGTACGACCGCCATGTGCGCAGCATGCGGTTGCGCTACCGGCGGCGGCGCGACCGGCTGGTGGACGCGGTGGCGGCGAGCGCGCCGCACATCACGGTCAGTGGCATCGCGGCCGGTCTGCACGCCGTACTCGAACTGCCCGCGCAGGACGGCGAACAGGGCGAAGAGGCCGCCCTGCGAGCGGCCCGCTGGCAGGGCCTGGCCCTCGACGGCCTGACCACATACCGCCACCCGGACGCCACCGGCCCCGCCCGCCACGGCCTGGTCGTCGGCTACGCCACCCCGCCGGAGCATGCCTTCGGCGCGGCACTGGAGGCGCTGTGCCGGGCGCTGCCGGATCGGCGGGGATAGCGCCGCCGCTATTGGCTGCGCTTCTTGACGGGCCTGGAGAAGATGCTGACGGGCTCCTCCGTCCGCTTCTCGAAGAGTTTGTGCCCGGTATCGGCCGCGTGTTCACGCATCCAAGTGTTCGTCTGCATGGGAGCGTCCCACACGGCAGAACGGGCGCCACACTCCGAACCGCCGATTTTGGTGACACATTCGGCGACGTGTTTGCGGATGCCGGTGATCTGGATTTCCAGACGGGTCGGCGCGGGAGCGGGAGCTGTCATGGGGTGACCTTCCGCTCGGCGGGTGTCGGAAGCGGTACCACCGCCATCACTGGTGCGCACAAGAAGCACGCCGTCATGTCCGCATGAGCACATCAGTCGGTTGAGGTGTTCGGACAAGGTCGACTCCTCTCTGTAGTGATTCCACTACCAGGGGGAGCCAGGGTGCTCTACAGTCGGGGTCAGTTCAACTTGCGCCTATTGAACGACGAGTTAGGTGGTGGCTGTTGAACCGGAAAGAGCTGGACCCCGACCGATCCCCCGCTGCACGCTTCGGCGTCCGTCTGCGTGCACTGCGGGACGAGCAGGGGTGGACGCAAGAAGAACTGGCGGAGCGCTTGGGCTACTCCGGTACGCACATTTCCGCCATCGAAAATGGCCGCCGTCCCCCAACTCCCCGCTTCGCGACAAGAGCGGACAAGGTACTGGGAACCGGTGATCGTCTTGAACGTCAGGGACGGTCCGTGCGCCAGCCGGCGCTGATAGAAGGGCTCCCTGAGTACGTAGGGCATGAGGCACGGGCAGCAGAAATCCGGCTCTACGATGTAGGCGTCATCCCCGGCCTCCTTCAGACACCGGAGTACGCAACGGTCATCGCCAAGAGCGCCGTAAAACGGGGAGCGATCACACCTGACCAGGCGGACGAGCGTGTGGCGCTAGTGGCAAAACGACAAGCCGCGCTCGCTCGAACGCCTTCACCGCAGGTCTTCGTGGTACTGGACGAAAGCTGCATCCGGCGGTCTATCGGTACACCCGATGTCATGGACGCCCAGTGGGATCGCCTAGTCGAGTTTGCGGAGATGCCGAACACCGTGTTCCAGATCGCCCCGTTCGCCTTGGGTGAGCGCCGTCCGCTCAGCCTGCCGCTTTACGTCCTCACCCTGCCGGACCGCAAGCTCATGTCGTACGCAGAATCCGCCCAACAGGGCTACCTTGAAAGGGACATGGTGTCGGTGCTGCCTCTGCTGGCGGCCTACCATCAGCTGCAAGCTGAAGCGCTCTCCCAAGCGTCGTCCCTGGCCTTGATCGAACAGCTACGAAAGGGCACCCCGTGACCACCGAGACCCCCCGTTGGTTCAAGTCCTCCTACAGCGAAAACGGCGGCGTCTGCATAGAGGTAGCCACCAACCTCACCACCACGCGCGGCGTGGTCCCCGTCAGGGACTCCAAGAACCCGCACGGGCCGGTCCTGACTCTCACCCTCGACGCGTGGGCCGAATTGGTCGAGTTCGCCCGGCAGGCCACCGTTTGACCTCTGGCGACCGGCCACGTCAGCTACGAAGGGACTCACCATGACCACCGACTCCCCCCGCTGGGTCAAGTCCTCTTACAGCAACAACGGAGGCCAATGCATCGAGATCGCCACCAACCTCGTCACCACACACGGCGTGATCCCCGTCCGCGACTCCAAGAACCCGGACGGTCCGGCCCTGGCGCTGACCCCCGGCGCCTGGGCCGAACTTGTCGACTTCGCCCGGGGGCTCGCCACCTGAGCCCGGCCGGCCTACCGGCGGGTCCTCCCCTCACGCGAACTTGCGGCTGATCCCGTCGAAGACCCGCTTCGCCTCCACCCCCAGATGCGGCCCCGCCAGCCACGTGTGGTCCAGGGAGCCTATGGAACTGTTGGAGACCAGGTAGGTGCGGCCGCCCCGGTTGGTGAACCAGCCGCCGCCGGACGTGCCGCCGGTCATGGTGCAGCCGATGCGGTGCATCGGGGGCGTGCCGGGGGACATGGTGAGGCGGCCGGGGCGGGAGGGGCAGTTCATCATGCGGGCGCCGTCGTAGGGGGGTGCGGCCGGGTAGCCGAAGGCCTGGAGGCCGTTGATGTGGTCGGCGGAGGGGGCGCCGAACCAGACCGGCAGTGCCGCGCCGACCGTTTCCTGGAGCGACTTGCCGCCGCCGCGTTCCGGACGGACGTGGAGCACGGCGAAGTCGTAGGCGGAACCGGCGTTGCCGGACTTCGTGCTGCCCATGTCGATCCACTCGCCGGACGTGGTGACCCAGTTGGCCCACCACACGCCGTACGGCGCGACTTCCTGCGCCGGGGCCCGGCCGACCTGGCTCATCGGCAGGCCCTCGTCGTTGTAGGACGGCACGAAGACGATATTGCGCATCCACCCGCCGCTCTTGCCGGTGTGCACGCAGTGGCCGGCGGTCCACACGAGGTTGGATTTGCCGGGGTGCGCCGGGTCCTCGACCACGGTGCCGGAGCAGACCATCGGGCCCTGCGGACTGTCGAACATGATCTTGCCGATGGGGGCCATGTGCTGGTGGTACGGGCGCGCCACCTGCTGCGCCTGTACCGGGCGCGGCTCGGGGTCGGTGCCGCCGTCGGCCGTGCCGGCGCTCTGGGCGGTGACGTCCGGGGTGGTCTTCGCCTCGGCCATCCGGGACGGGTTCCACAGGTCCTTGATGATCGGGTTGGCGAACTCGGAGGCCTTGCGGGACCACTGGTCCCAGTCCTTCCAGCCGTCCTTCTCCCACTTCTTGATGCCGTCCAGGTCGGACGGCAGCCCGTTGGGCAGGTCGGGCCCGCCGGCGTCCTGGCCCGCCGCGCCCTTCCTGTCCCCGGCCGCGGCCGAACTCCCTGGCCCGGCGGCGGCCTTGTCGTCGCCGGGGCCGCAGGCGGTGACGGCGGTGAGCAGCGTGACCACCGCGGCGGCGGCCGCGGCGGTACGGCGTATGGCAGGCATGGAGCGGGTTCCCCCTGGTGCGTCCGGTGAAGCGGCATCGAGCGGCCTGCCCCCGGCCGGGGGCGTGTCCACTATGCCTGTGGGGGACGCGGGAGCAGGGGTGAGGGGTTGCGGTCGGCGACGGCTGCTTCGATCACGCGCTTACGGACCGCCCGGTGCCGCCCGGCGGACCGTCCGACGCACCGCCCGGCGCACCACCCCGGCGGGCCGTCCGACGCACCGTCCGGCGCACCGCCCGCGCGCCTCAGCCCGCCAGCCCCGCCTGGTGCGCCAGCAGGGCCGCCTGTACGCGGCTCTCCGTGCCGGTCTTGTCGAGGATGCGCCCGACGTGGGTCTTGACCGTGCCCAGGCCGATCTCCAGCCGACGGCCGATCTCCAGGTTCGACAGGCCCTCGCCGAGCATCGCCAGCACCTCCCGTTCCCGGTCGGTCAGCGCGGCCAGCCGCTCGTCGGCACCCTCGGCGCCGACCCGGCCGCCGCCCTGGAGCATCCGCCGTACGACGTGCCCGGTGACGCCGGGCGAGAGGACCGCGTCCCCGGCGGCGGCCGCCCGTACGGCGCTGATCAGTTCCTGCGGCCCCTCGTCCTTGAGCAGGAAGCCGCTGGCGCCCGCCTGGAGGGCGCGGGTGACGTTCTCCTCGTCGCCGAACGTGGTGAGCATGACGACCTGCGGCTTGGGGTCGAGCCGGACGAGCTGTTCGATGGCGGCGAGACCGTCCAGGACCGGCATGCGGATGTCCACGAGGGCCACGTCCACCGGGTGCCGGGCGGCCAGCTCGATCGCCTCGGCGCCGTTGGCGGCCTCCGCGACGACGTCGATGTCCTCGGCGTGCCGCAGGATGAGCCGGACCCCGTGACGGATCATTTCCTCGTCGTCGGCGAGGAGGACGCGTACGGGCCCGCCGGGGCGCTCACCGTGCAGATCGCTCATGGGGCCACAGTATCCGGGCGGGGCGGCCGGGCTTCGTTCCGGCTCGGCGGACCGCCGGGGCTCGTTCCGGCTCGGCGGACCGCCGGGGCGCGTTCCCGCCCCGCGGGGCCGCCGGGTCCGCCTCGGCCTCACTCCGGCTTCATGGACACCCCGAAGCTGTACTCCCCGCCCGGCTCCTCACGCAGCGAGCCCGGCACCCCGCCGACGCCTGCCAGCAGCGCCTCGGCCATGCCCCGGGTCAGCCGCGCGTCCGGACGCGGCGCGGGCTCCGGGGGCGCGGCCGGTTCGCGTGCCCCGAGCCGTTCGCCGCCCCAGGCCGTGAAGCGGGGCAGCGCCACGTTGCCGGTGCCCGGGCCCATGAAGGCGGCGGTGCCCGCGGCGACGACGACGCGGGCCCAGGTCTCCGAGCGTTCGGGGACGTACTCGCTGAAGAGGGTCAGCCGTACCAGGCCGTTGCCGTCGTCCATCCCGAAGGGCAGGGTCCACTCCAGTGCTCCGGGCAGGGGCTGCCAGTGGGTGCCCGCGCGCAGTTCCCGCTGGTAGACCTCGCGGCACGCCACCAGCACCGGTGCCAGGTAGCGGTTCACGTACGCGTACCAGACTTCCACCGCCATGACGCTCCCCCTCGGGCTTCCTCGGGCTTCCTCGGGCTTCTTCGGGCTTCGCGGACTGGCCGCACGGTATACGAGGTGGGGGTCGGCGGACATCCGTACCGGGAAATCGTGTTCAGGGCGCGGCCGGCACCCAGAACGTCTTGATCTCGGCCAGTACGTCGTCGCGGAAGCAGTAACGGGTGATCTCCATGCGTCCGGCCACGGGATCGTCGCCCGTGTACGGGAAGATGCAGTCCGTGCCGCTCGGCCGGGGCGGCTCGCGGCCCGAGGCGGCGGCGCGGGCGAGGCCGCTGTCGAAGGCGGCCGAGAACTGGACCTCCTGGCGGGACATGCCGACGTGGATCTCGCGTGGGGGCGGCGGCTCCTGGGACGGCCGGGCCCCTTGCACCAGCAACAGGCCGAGCACCAGCATCGTGCCCACCCCGACCAGCCCGAGGATGCCGGTGGCCACGCCGGGCAGGTGACGCAGTATGCCGGGCAGCGCGGCGAGGTCCCGCCGCCCCTCGGCAGCCAGGGAGGCCGACGTGGCCTTCGGCTGTTCGGTGGGCGCCGCGGCCGAAGCCGGGTGCGCGGGCACCGCCGCCTCGACCAGGAAGCCGCCCGCCTCGGTCGGTCCGGTCCGCAGCTCGCCGCCGAGCAGGCCCACCCGCTCGCGCAGACCGGGCAGACCGCGTCCGGTGCCGAGCCCGGTGGTGGCCTCCGGGGGTTCCGGGGGCGCGCCGTTGCGGACGGTGACGCGTACCAGTTCGGCGGTGTGCTCCACGGTCAGCCCGACGGAGGCGCCGGGCGCGTACCGGTGGACGTTGGTCAGCGCCTCGCGGACGACGCGGTGCACGGCACGCCGCACCCGCGGCTCCAGTCCGTCCAGGTCGGCACCCTGCCAGCGGACGGTGACGGGGACGCCCGCGGCCCGGGACTCCTCGGCCAGCGCCGCGATGTCCGCGCGGGTGCCGGTGGCGTCGGTGAGCGCCTCCGTACCGGTGTCGCGGCTCAGCGGGCCGAGGACGCCGAGGACCGCGCGCAGCTCGTTCATGGCGTCCCGGGTGGCCACGCGGACCTGCGTGGCGTTCTCCTTCAGCTCGGGGGCCTCGGTGGCGAGCGCCATCTCCAGGCCGCCGCTGCGCAGCGAGATCAGGCTGAGCCGGTGGCCCAGCAGGTCGTGCATCTCGGCGGCGATACGGGTGCGCTCCTCGACCCGGGAGGCGCTGTCGATCACCCGGCGGGCCTCCTCCGCGGCGGCGGCCCGCTCCCGCAGGGCCACCACCAGGCGTTCCTGCTGTCCGCGCGAGCTGCCGACCAGACCGGGCACGAGAATGCCGACACTGCCGGCCACGACGCCCTGCGCGAGGTCGAAGACCCAGCTTTCGTAGTCGGTGGCGGCCGTGCCGACGACGGCGGCCAGTACGGGGATGGCGGTGGCGGTGAGCAGGACGGCGGTACGGCGGCGCGGGTCGTCCGTGCGGCGGATCGTGTCGTAGGCGACGAGGGCGGTCAGCATTCCGGCGACCGGCAGGGCACCCGCGAGCGCGGCGAGCACCATCAGGACGGTGACGGGGAAGCGCCGCCGGGCGGGCAGCAGCACCGCCGCCGCGGCGCATACGGCCACTTTCATCTGGGACGGCAGCAGCTCGAAACAGCCGGGCGAATGCATCGCCGGCCCGGCGAGACCGAGATATCCGAACGCCACGGCCATTTCGAAGAGGACGGCCATCAGGCGTCGTTTGCGCCGGCGCGGTGGAGAAGCGGCGTACGGCCGGGCCGTCGGCGGCGTGGAGGACATGCCCTCGATTATCCGGACGCGGGTGCCGTGTGCGGTGGAACCTGAGGAGGAAGAAAGGCCGGGCGGGTATGCCCGAAGGCATACCCGCCCGGCCCGTGGCGTCCCGCCCCGTCTACAGGGCGCTCCTACGGGGTGACCGCCCGGCTACTTCTTCGGCAGCCACTTCTTCCAGACCTCCGGGTGCTTCTCCACCCAGGCCTTGCCCGCCTCGTCGGCGGACATGCCCTTCGAGGCGATCATCTCGGAGACCTCGTTCTGGTTTTCCTTCGTCCAGTGGAAGTTCTTCAGGAAGGCCGCGGCGTCGGAGCCGCCCTTGGCGAATTCCGTGTTGAAGAACTTCTGCAGCGGTGTCGTCGGATAGGCGCAGTCGATGGAGTCGGGGTCCTTCTTGCCCTTTTCCGCGCAGGCGTCGGAGTACTCCGGCAGCTTCACCTCCACCATCGGCACCTGGTTGAACAGCCACTGCGGCTCGTACCAGTACGTCAGGAACGGTTTCTGCTGCTTGGCGAACTGCTGGATCTGGGTGATCTGCGCCGCCTCGGAACCCGCGAAGACGACCTCGTAGTCCAGCTTGAGGTTCTTCACCAGCGCCTTGTCGTTGGTGACGTAGGACGGCGAGCCGTCCATCAGCTGGCCCTTGCTGCCGCTCTCGGAGGTGCGGAGCTGGTCGGCGTACTTGTTGAGGTTCTTCCAGTCGGTCACGTCGGGGTGCTTGTCGGCCCAGTACTTGGGCACCCACCACCCGATGTGGCCGGTGACGCCGTTGCCGCCGCCCGCCGTGATCGTCTTCTTGTCCTTGACGTACCGCTGCTCCTGGTCCGGGTGGCCCCAGTCCTCCAGGATGGCGTCCACCCGGCCCTGGCTGAGCGCGTCCCACGCCGGGATCTCGTCCACCTGGACGGTGTCGACGTGGTACTTCAGCTCGTGTTCGAGCAGGTACTTGGCGACCGCGACGTTGGCCTGCGCGCCGACCCAGGTCTGTACGGACAGGGTCACGGAGCGCTGGCCGCCCGCCGCCTGGAAGGGCGAGCCCTGCTTGGTCATGTCGGCCTTGCCGCAGCCGGAGAGGGCGAGCAGCGTCGCCCCGGCCAGCGCGGCGGCCCCCGCCACGCGTATGCGGGTACGGGTACGGGTACGCGACATCGTCATGCTCCCTTCCCCGTCGTACGGCGCTGCGTCGGCTGCGTCACCCGGTCCAGCATCAGGCCGAGGCAGACGATGGCGACGCCGGCGACCAGGCCGAGTGCCAGGTCACCCTTGGCGAGGCCGGTGACCACGTCGTACCCGAGCGCGCCGCCGCCCACCAGGCCGCCGATGATGACGACGGCGAGGACGAGGACGACGCCCTGGTTGACGGCCAGCAGCAGCGCGGGCCGGGCCAGCGGGAGCTGCACCTGCCGCAGCGTCTGCCAGCGGGTGGCGCCGAGCGAACGGGCGGACTCCATGGCGCCGGGATCGACCTGGCGCAGGCCCTGCGTGGTGATGCGGATGACCGCGGGCAGCGCGTACACGACGGCGGCGGCAGCGGCCGGGGCGCGGCCCACGGCGAACAGCGCGACCACCGGGATGAGGTACACGAACTGCGGCATGGTCTGCATGACGTCCAGCACCGGGCGCAGGATCGCCTCCAGGCGCTTGCTGCCCGCGGCGAGGATGCCGATGCCGAAGCCCAGCACCAAGGTCACCGCGAGGGCGGCGAGGACCTGGGAGAGGGTGTTCATGGACGGCTTCCACACGCCGAGGACGCCGATGGCGGCCAGCGCGAGCGTCGCGGTCAGCGCGGTGCGCCAGGTGCCGATCAGCCAGGCCAGCGCGGCGACGATCAGCAGCGCGCCCCACCACGGCAGCGCCGTCAGGCCGTCGCGCAGCGGGTCCAGGACCCAGGAGGTGAAGTGCGCGGCCCAGTCGGCGGTACCGCCGACGACCGGGACGCCGGAGTAGAGGTGGTCGACCATCCACTCCTTGAAGTCGTTGACCGGGCGGGCGATGGCCACCGTCCAGCCCGAGGGCCAGATGGTGGAGCCGGCCAGCCGGCCCGCGACGGTGGCGAGCACGGTCAGGACGGCGACACCGGCCCAGGCGTACCAGCCGCGCAGCAGCTTGGGGCCGCGGGGGGCCGCGTCGGCGCCCATCCGCTCACCGGCGGCGGCGGTCGTACGGTCCATGACGATGGCCAGCAGCACGATGGGTACGGCGGCGGCGAGCGCGGCGCCGACGTCCACGGAGGCGAGCGCCTGGTAGACGCGGTCGCCGAGACCGGCGGCACCGATCATGGAGGCGATGACGGCCATGGACAGCGCCATCATGATCGTCTGGTTGAGGCCGAGCAGCAGCTCCTTGCGGGCCAGCGGCAGGCGGGCGGTCAGCAGCCGCTGCCGGCCGGTCGCGCCGAGCGAGGTGACGGCCTCCAGGACGCCGGGGTCGGCGCCGCGCAGGCCGAGCGCGGTGAGGCGGGCCATCGGCGGAGCCGCGTAGACGACGGTGGCCAGCAGCGCGGCGGGCACGCCGATGCCGAAGACCAGGACAACGGGCAGCAGGTACGCGAAGGCGGGCAGCACCTGCATGGTGTCCAGCACCGGCCGCAGGATCTTGAACAGCCGCTCGGAGAGGCCGCCCGCGAGGCCCAGCAGGGCGCCCACCACGACCGAGGCGACGACCGCCACGATCATCAGGGCGAGGGTCTGCATGGTCGGCAGCCACATGTCCAGGACGCCGCTGACGGCGAAGGAGACCAGCGCGGTCGCGGCGATGCGGACGCCCGCGACGCGCCAGGCGACGAGGGTGACGCCCGCGGTGACGCCGGTCCAGCCGAGCAGCAGCAGGAGCTGGTAGACGGCGCGTACGGAGATGACGACGGCGTTGCTGAGGTGGCCGAGGAAGTAGACGAACAGCGGGTGGCTGTCGCGGTTGTCGATGATCCAGTCGCTGGTGCGGCCGAGCGGGCCGTTGAGGTCGACGGTCAGGTCACTCGGCCAGGTGCCGCTGGACCACTTCGCGTGCGCGAGCGGTACGAGGACCGCGGCGGCGACGGCGAGGACGAGGATCTTGCGGAGGCCGCGGCTCTGGAGGGCGGCTTGGAGAGCGCTCTGCCGGGCGGGCGCGGCGGCGGTGCTCGCGGTGGTGGTGGCGGCCGTCATGCGCGCCCCCGCTTCACCGTGCCGGCCGGTACCTGCATCGCCGCGGCGCGCTGGGCCTCGTGCCAGCGGTGCTGTACGGCGGTGCGGAACCGGCCCAACAGGGAGTCGGCGCCGGGGACTTGCCGGATGCGGGCCGGGGTCCCGGCAGGGGCCTGGGGCCGTGTCCGGTCCCGGTTCCGGCTCGGCGGATCGAGGGTCCGTACCTGGGCGGGAGCGACCCGTACGGGCCGGCGCGTCGGGGGCCAGCCGGCCGCCGCGAGGGCGGCGTCGGCGGTACCGGTGTGCGCGGTCATCAGGCAGCCACCTCGCCCCGGCCGGCGTCGATCTTGGCGACGACGTTGAGCAGGCAGGTGCTGTCCACGATGCCCAGGCAGCGCTTGCCGTCCATCACGCGGGCCGCGCCGCCGGAGCGGGCGACGGCCTCGATGGCGTCGGCGACCAGGGTGTCCGGCGTGAGCGCGGCCCCCGTCTCGGCCTCGCCGTCCTCGGCCGGGCGCATGGCGCGCCGTACGGTCAGCACCTGCTCGCGCGGCACGTCCTGGACGAAGTCGCGTA